>CAUUWI010000010.1:0-26511 GCA_963548925.1 uncultured Leptotrichia sp.
GAAAATTATAACTGAATATTTTGGTGAAACCTGGAGAGGAACGACGGAGTATTACATAAAAAATGGGAAAGTTTATTTTATTTTTGAGAGAGCCAAAAAATATAATGTTCCCTATTATGTGAATGTTGATTGGTATAGAAAAAATAATATGAAAGTTGGGGAAGTTTTTGATAGTAAAAAATCGAAAATTTCTGAAAGAAGTTACTATTTTGATGAGAACGAGAAATTGATTCAATATATTAGCGAGAATAAAAAAATTGTTGAAAATGTGCAAAAATTGAAGGAAATTGAAAAGGATGTGTTAAATGAGTATTTTAAGATAAAAAATAAAATAGGCGATTGTAAAAGTAATAATATAAAAACTCAATAAATACAGTGTTTTTATCTAAAATATTAAAATTTTATAGCAAAAATGCTGGAGAAAAATAGTAAAAATTAAAACTGTAAAAACATTGTAATTATTAGAAATTTTCGACTTTTACAAATGACTATAAAAAATAAAAATTAAGGAGAAAATATGTTAAAAGGAAAATCATTTTTGAAATTATTAGACTTTACAGCAGAAGAATTACAATATCTGCTGGATTTGGCAAAAAAATTGAAGGAAGATAAAAAAAATAAGACTGAGAAAAAAAAATTGACTGGGAAAAATATTGCATTGATTTTTGAAAAGACTTCGACACGGACTAGATGTGCATTTGAGGTAGCGGCTTATGATCAGGGAGCAAATGTTACTTATATTGGGCCTTCAACTTCGCAAATAAATGATAAGGAGTCGATTGAGGATACTGCAAAGGTTTTGGGGAAATTTTACGATGGAATTGAGTATCGTGGATATGGACAAAATTTGGTGGAAACATTGGCAAAGTATTCTGGTGTGCCTGTATGGAATGGACTTACGACAGAGTTTCACCCAACACAGATTTTAGCAGATTTTTTGACAATTTTAGAGAAAAAGGGAACTTTAAAAGGGATTAAATTTGCTTATCTTGGGGATGGGAAAAACAATATGGCGAGTTCGCTTATGATTGGGGCGGCAAAATTTGGGATGGATTTTACGATTGTTGCTCCGAAAGAATATTTTCCAGATAAGGAACTGGCTGAAACTGCGTTAAGACTGGCTGAGGAAAATGGAGGGCGTGTTTCATTTACAGATGATAGAATTGGCGGAGTGAAAGATGCAGATGTGATTTATACGGATGTGTGGGTGTCGATGGGAGAATCTTATGATGTATGGGAAGAAAGAATAAATCGACTTTCATATTATCAGGTAAATAGCGAGCTTGTAAAACATGCAAAGGATGATTACTTGTTTATGCACTGCCTGCCTGCATTTCATGACTTAAATACAAAAGTTGCAAAGGAAATTGAAAACAAGTACGGAATTAAGGAAATGGAAGTTACTGATGAAGTGTTTAGAAGTAAAAATTCAGTGGTATTTGATGAGGCGGAAAATAGGATGCATACGATTAAGGCGGTTATGGTAGCAACTTTAGGTGATATTTAATTTTTAAGTTAAAAAAAGTCAATTAACTTAAAATTATGAAAAAAGTTAAAAATAAGGATAATATATTGAAATATTAGAAAAAATATACTAAAATGATATTGAAGATTAAACATTCAGAAAGGAGAAATTGGTGAAATCAATTTTAAAGAAAATATCATTATTAGCAATTACAGTTTTAACAACGGCTACATTGAATGCCTCTAATATTACAGTAGGGAATAGTACTAATGCAGCAAAAGTTAATAATCAAAAAATTACAAAAAGCAAGGAATTAAGAGGTGTCTGGGTAGCAAGTGTCAGCAATATCGACTGGCCTTCTAAAAAAGGACTTAGTGTGGATCAGCAAAAAAGAGAATTTTTGACAATCCTTGATAATGTGAAGAAATGGAATATGAATGCAGTGTTCGTTCAAGTAAAACCTGCATCGGATGCTTTTTATCCATCTAAATATTCACCGTGGTCTGAATATTTGACAGGAACTCAAGGGATAAATCCTGGATACGATCCATTAAAATTTATGGTTGATGAAGCACACAAAAGAGGTATTGAGCTTCATGCCTGGTTTAATCCATATAGACTTTCAACTTCAGGTTCAAGAGATAGATTGTCAAGCGACAACATTGGACGTAAAAGACCTGAATGGACAGTGGCTTACGGTGGACAGCTATACTTGAATCCAGGGATTCCTGAAGTTAATGATTATGTTGTAAACAGTATTGTAGAAGTTGTAAAGAACTACGATATTGACGGTGTTCATATGGATGATTACTTTTATCCTTATAAAGTGAAAAATCAGGAATATCCAGATTCAGAACAATTTAGAAAATATGGAAGTAAATTTTCTTCAGTTGCAGAATGGAGAAGAAATAATGTAAATACTTTAGTTGAAAAATTGCATAAATCAATTAAGAAAGAAAAGAAAAATGTGGAATTTGGGATAAGTCCATTTGGAGTATGGAGAAATTCTTCTACTGATCCA
Organism: uncultured Leptotrichia sp.; assembly: GCA_963548925.1. Lineage (GTDB taxonomy): Bacteria > Fusobacteriota > Fusobacteriia > Fusobacteriales > Leptotrichiaceae > Leptotrichia. Next base: position 2,487 of record CAUUWI010000010.1, read on the forward strand.
GTAAGAGGTTCTGAGACAAAAGCAGGAGTTCAAAATTATGATGATTTATATGCAGATATTCTGCTTTGGATGAATAAAGGTTGGATAGATTATGTAGCACCGCAAATTTACTGGAATCAAGGGCATAAATCTGCTGAGTATAATACGCTTGTAAAATGGTGGAGTAAATATGCAGGACAGTCAAATACAAACTTGTATATCGGGCAAGCCGCATACAAAATAAATGAGTGGAAAGATGCTAAAGAGTTAATAAATCAGATTAATTTCAACAGAAATTATCCAGAAGTAAAAGGAAGTATATTCTTTAGCTACAAATCGTTATTAACAAATCCTAAAAATGTTACAAATAGTTTGATGGATGGACCTTATTCTAAGTAATGATAATTAGGAATTTTAATTTAGGAATTTAGAAAAAATCAGTATTATTTAGAGACTATAAGATTTCAGTAATACTGGTTTTTTAATTTGAAATAAATTGTTAAAATAACAATTAAAAATAATAAAAAAATCTTTTAAATAAAAGTTTTGAGAGTTGTTTTAATAAAATTTGCAAAATGAAATTAATTGGAGTATAATAAGCATATGTAATAAAGCTTTTTAAATCTTTACTCAAAGTTGAGAGAAAGGAGGGAGATAATGAAAAATAAAATTTTTAAATTTTTAGGACTTTTATTTCTTATGATGGTTGTTGTGAATGTGATTTTGTCGGTTATTTCGACATTTTTACCAGTAAAATTTGAATCGCCGAGTTCAGTTGTAGAAGCTCCACATTATTTTAACTTTATTCTAGGAAACTTTAAATTTTCACTTAGTCAAACAGTCCTTGATACATGGGCAATTATGCTAATAATCATGTTTATTGTAAGATCGGGTATAAAGAATATAAGCGTTGAAAAACCTGGTAAAATGCAAATTGTTATGGAAGAATACTATCATTTTATTGAAAATACTTTCTTGACTACTTTTGGAAAACATAAAAAAACTTATATACCGTTTTTTGCGGCGTTATTTGCATTCATAATGTTTTCAAATTTAAGTTCATTCCTATTTCCATTCATTATGATGGGAGTTAAGGAAAATGGGATTAGGATGGTAAAACCATTTTTTAGAACGCCAACAGCAGATCCAAATACAACAATTGGGCTATCACTTGTGGTGATTGTTGTTTTCTTGGCAGTTTCTATAAAGCAGCACGGTTTAAAAGGGTATATAAAATCATTATTTGAGCCAATGTGGTTCATGTTTCCGCTAAATGTTGTGGATATTTTTTCAAAAGTGCTGAATACTTCGATGCGGCTATTTGGAAATATGCTTGCAGGTCTTGTAATTGTTGGATTATTGTATAGCCTTGTTGGACGTGGGTTACTTCAGTCGATGACAAATAATTTACTGAAGGGAAGTTTTTCATTTTCAGTTGGATGGCCGATGATTATACAGCTTTATTTGGACTTGTTCATTGGAATAGTGCAGGCATTTGTATTTACAATACTTTCATCAGTTTATATTGGTGAAGCATTGGGAGAAGAAGAATAAAAACGTAGATTTGTAATTCTTTTATATGTTCAGAGTTTCGTATAAACAAGAAAATTTTAAAATTAAAAATTATTAAATTAATAAAACAGGAGGATTAAAGAATGGAAGGAATAGTTCAAGCGGCAGCTTTATTAGGAGCAGGAATTGCAGCAGTAGGAGGAATTGGAGCAGGATTAGGACAAGGAGTTGCGACTGGATATGCAGTAGAAGCAGTTTCTAGACAGCCTGAAGCTAAACAGGATATTATGCAGACATTAATTACTGGACTTGCGATTACAGAATCATCAGCAATTTATGCGTTAGTAATAGCTTTCTTATTAATTTTCTTAAAAGGATAGTAAAAATCGGATGTTATTCAAACTTTTTAGGATTGAAAAAAATAAAAAATTCGGAAGTTTGGATAAAATAATTTTGTTATGAAGGTTATTAAAGAAGGTAAAAAGAAACAAAAATGGGATTAATAATGTAAATTAAGGAGTAAAAATGAATGAAGGAGCAAAATTAGTAAACATCGACTTTACGATGGCTATTCAAATAATAAATTTTATAGTATTAGTCTATTTTTTTTCACGGGCTTTTGCAAAAAAAATCGGTAAAGTGCTTGAAGATAGAAAAAAATTAGCTTTATCTGAAATGGAAATTGTTGAAAACGAGAAAGAAAAACTAGAAGAACAGAAAAAAACAATGGAAAAATTGAAAAAAGAATCCAAAAGACGTGCAAATGATATTTTGATAAAAGCTGAAAGACAGGCAGACGATAGAAAAGATCAAATTATATCGCAAGCTATGAGTAATCGTGAAAGAATGATGATGAAAGCAGAAGCTGATATTGAAAAAATGCGACAAAATGCTAAATTTGAACTTCAAAAGGAAGTTGGAGAAATGGCAGTTGAACTTGCAGAAAAAATTATTAAGGAAAATATCGACGAAAAACAAGATGCAACTATTAATAAGTTTATTAATGAGATAGGAGATTAAAATGGCTAATGATGAAATTGCAAAAAGATATGCAGGAGCAATTTACAATATAGCAAAATCTTCTAACAGTGTAAATGAAGTCAGGGAAGTATTGAATATTCTTATGGAAAATTATGAGGAAAGTGAGGAATTTAGAAAAATTCTGGAAGATCCTTTAAAAAAGTTTTCTGAAAAAGAAAAGTTTTTGGAAAAATCTTTTGATCATATAAACAATAAATCGCTTGGAATAATAAAATATATTGTAAAAAAACAGAGATTATCATTAATTAGGGAAATAAAAGATTATTTTTTAAAACTTTACTATGATGAAAATAATAAACTTCCAGTAATTGCTATATTTGCAAAAGAGCTATCAGAAAAACAAAGAGAACGGTTAGTACAGAAATTAGAAAAAAAATACAATAAAAAGATTGTTTTAAATGTCAAAGTCGATAAGAAAATAATTGGCGGAGGAATTTTAAAAATTGGTAATGAAGTTATTAACGGTTCTATAAAAAACCAGATTGAAGAAATAAAGAAAAATTTTTAGAAATGGAGGTGCTTTTCTTTGAGAATCAAGCCAGAAGAAATAAGTAAAATAATCCGAAGCGAAATCGAAAATTACAAAAGTTCACTGGATATTTCCAATACTGGAACGGTTTTGGAAGTAGGAGATGGAATTGCCAGAATTTACGGATTAAGTGACGCTATGGCAGGAGAGCTTTTAGAGTTTGAAAATGGAACTATCGGAATGGCACTAAACTTGGAAGAAAGTAACATTGGAGCAGTAATTTTTGGAAAAACACAAGGAATAAAAGAAGGAACCATAGTAAAAGGATTGGGAAAAGTAGCTGAAGTTCCAGCTGGAAATGAGCTGCTTGGAAGAGTAGTTGACGCACTTGGGACTCCTATTGATGGAAAAGGTTCTATAACAGCTGATAAATATATGCCAATTGAGCGACAGGCTTCAGGAATTATCGCAAGAAAACCCGTTACACAGCCTATGCAGACTGGAATAAAGGCAATAGATGGAATGTTCCCAATTGGAAAAGGACAAAGGGAATTAATAATTGGAGATAGACAGACTGGTAAAACGGCAATTTCTATTGACTCCATTATAAATCAAAAAAATAACGATGTTTTATGTATTTATGTGGCAATTGGACAGAAAAGATCGACAGTCGCACAAATTTATAAAAAACTGGAAGAAGCAGGTGCATTGGAATATACGATTATTGTTGCGGCGACTGCTTCAGAATCGGCACCACTTCAATATCTGGCACCATATTCAGGGGTTGCCATGGGTGAATATTTTATGGATCAAGGAAAAGATGTGCTAATAGTTTATGATGATTTATCAAAACACGCGGTAGCTTATCGTGAAATGTCATTACTGTTGAAAAGACCACCAGGAAGGGAAGCATATCCAGGAGACGTTTTCTATCTTCATTCAAGACTGCTTGAAAGAGCGGCAAAATTAAGTGATAAATTGGGTGGAGGTTCGATTACTGCACTTCCAATTGTAGAAACACGTGCTGGAGATATTTCAGCATACATTCCAACAAATGTTATTTCAATAACAGATGGGCAAATATTCCTGGAAACAGATTTGTTTAATTCAGGATTTAGACCAGCGATAAATGCAGGAGTTTCTGTATCACGGGTTGGAGGAGCAGCACAAATTAAGGCGATGAAACAAGTTGCTTCAAAAGTGAAACTGGAACTTGCCCAATACAATGAATTATTGGCATTTACACAGTTTGGATCGGATTTGGACAAGGCTACAAGGGATCAGCTTAATCGTGGATCTAAGATTATGGAAGTGTTAAAACAGCCACAATATAGCCCATTCAAAGTTCAGGAACAGGTAATTTCATTTTACTGTGTTACAAATGGATATTTTGATGATGTTCCAACTGAAAAAGTTCGAGCATTTGAAAAAGATTTAATTGAAGCACTTAAAAACGATTCAGGGATTTTAAATGAAATTCGTGAGAAAAAAGTATTGGATGATGAACTGAAAAATAAACTTGACGAATTTATAACAGACTTCAAAAAAGAATATGTGTGGTAAAGCAGGTGAAATAATATGGCAGCAAATATGAAAGAAATAAAAGAACGTATTGACAGTGTAAAAAATACAAGTCAAATAACAAATGCAATGAATATTGTTTCTTCTACAAAGTTTAAAAAATTTCAAGTTTTAACTTTAAAATCCAGAAATTATGCACATGCTGTAGATGAGGCTTTTGACAATCTGGTTGCAAGTCTTAAAGGAAATAAATTTGTAATTTTTGATGGAAAGTCAGAAGTCAGAAGAGTCGGTATTATTGTAATGACATCGGATCGTGGGTTATGCGGAAGTTTTAACTCAAATACTTTTAGAAGGCTCGAAAGCATGAGAAAAAAATTTGAGAAGGAAGGAAAAGACGTTTCAGTTGTAACGATTGGAAGAAAAGCAAAGGAATATTGTAAGAATCGAGATATTAACGTAGACAGTGAATATACACAGATGATTCCTGAAACAATGTTTGAAACTGGGAAAAAAATTAGTGAAGATATAGTACAATTTTATTTGAATGATTTTTATGATGAAGTTTATATGATTTATTCAAAATTTGTATCAGCAATTGAATATAATATTCAAATTGAAAAATTACTTCCGATTGAGAAAAAGGAAGGATTGCCAACAAAGGAGTATATTTTTGATCCATCGGAAGAGGAAGTGTTAAACTCATTTGTGCCACAAGTTCTGAATATAAAACTGTATCAGTCATTACTGGAAAATTCAGCAAGTGAGCATTCAGCCAGAATGTCTGCAATGAAACAGGCTAATGACAATGCTTCTGAAATGATAAGAAATCTGGAAGTGCAATATAATCGTGAAAGACAAGGACAAATAACACAAGAATTAACAGAAATTATAAGCGGTTCTTTAGGAGTACAATAATTTTTTTAAATTGTAAAAAATAAAGTAAATAAAGGACTTATAAACATAAACTAAGAAGGAGGTTAAAGGTAACTGATGAATAAAGGTAAATTAGTGCAAGTTATTGGGCCGGTTATAGATGTAAAATTTGAAAAGAATTTGCCTGATATTTATAATGCACTTGAAGTATATAATGAAAAAGGTAAAAAATTAGTAGCCGAAGTTCATGCACACAATGGAAATAATGTTGTAAGAGCAGTTGCAATGTCTGGAACAGAAGGATTAAAACGTGGACTAGAAGTTGTAGATACTGGTAAGCCAATTCAAGTTCCAGTTGGAAGACCTACACTTGGAAGGATTTTTAATGTGTTAGGTGAAACAGTTGATGATGGAGAAAAACTTGATGCAGACGTTTTGAGAGAATCTATTCACAAAGATGCACCGTCATTTGAGCAACAAGGAACTGATTCTGAAATACTGGAAACAGGAATAAAGGTAGTAGATTTACTTGCTCCATATCTAAAAGGTGGAAAAATCGGACTGTTTGGAGGAGCAGGTGTTGGAAAGACAGTTTTAATCCAAGAATTAATTAATAATATTGCAAAAGGGCATGGAGGGCTTTCTGTATTTGCAGGAGTTGGAGAACGTACACGTGAAGGACGTGATTTGTATAATGAAATGACTGAAAGTGGAGTTATTGACAAGACAGCGCTAGTGTATGGACAAATGAATGAGCCACCTGGTGCAAGACTAAGAGTTGGACTTACAGCACTTACAATGGCAGAATATTTTAGAGATAAGGAAGGACAAAACGTACTTTTATTTATTGACAACATATTCAGATTTACTCAGGCAGGATCAGAAGTGTCGGCATTGCTTGGAAGAATGCCGTCAGCTGTAGGATACCAGCCAAACTTAGCAACTGAAATGGGAGCCTTACAGGAAAGAATAACATCAACAAGCACAGGTTCAATTACATCAGTACAGGCTGTATACGTACCGGCAGATGACTTGACAGATCCAGCACCGGCAACGACATTTGCTCATTTGGATGCGACGACTGTATTATCAAGACAAATTGCATCGCTTGGAATTTATCCGGCAGTAGATCCGCTTGATTCAACTTCAAGAATACTAGAACCAGAAATTGTTGGAAATGAGCATTATAAAATTGCAAGAGAAACTCAGAAAGTATTGCAAAGATATAAAGAATTGCAGGATATTATAGCAATTTTGGGAATGGACGAGCTGGATGAAAATGATAAATTGACAGTAAACCGTGCTAGAAAAATTCAAAGATTCTTTTCACAACCATTTTCTGTTGCAGAACAATTTACAGGAATGAAAGGTAAATATGTGCCTTTAAGAGAAACAATTCGTGGATTTAAGGAAATTCTGGACGGGCTTCACGATGATTTGCCAGAACAGGCGTTTTTATATGTTGGGACAATAGATGATGCGGTGGCAAAAGCTAGAGAATTAATGGCAGAATAGTTTTTATTGATTTCAAAATATTAATATTTTTATGTACAATTTTAAAAATATAATGTTATTTTCAATAAATAATAAATTAAATAAAAGATTTCCACTTATACTTAAACTATGCTCAAACTGTTTAAAAATCGAACTGACTGAATAAAATGTACTTGCTGTTCGAGTAATATAGTCTAAAATTTTGAGTGGAAAGGAGGATTTATGGCACTGGAATTTATTTTGCAAGCAGTGACTCCAGAAAGACTTGTTTTTGAAAAGCCTGTTGAATTTGTGAAATTGCGTACTGAAAGTGGGGATATTGGAATACTCGCCAAACACATCAATTATATAACTCCAATTGGGGCAGGAGAAATGCTGGTTCGTGAAAAGGATAAGGAAGATGTCACATATTATTTGGAAGGTGGATTTTTGGAAGTTCGACAGGATAAAGTTGTCATTTTGGGAGTGAATATAGTTGAAGCGACTAAAGCTGAAGCCGAAAGAATGGCAAAAGAAGTAGCAATCGAAAGAGCGAAAAAACAAAAAATAAAAGAGGATCAGGATATTTTGGGAACTAAAAAACGGATTCAAAGTAATTTGACTAGAAAATAAGTAATTTAAAAATTTAAAAAAATGTGGTATAATAAATGTAAATTATAGTAATGTGTGCTTAACAAATTTTAAAGTTAATTTAAAAATTTGTATTTTATTAATTTATTTTATAAATATTAAAAAATCAAGCAAAAATATTGCTATAATTTTAATAATAAAAAATAATGTAAAGGTGGAAATAGGAATGGAGCAATTAAAAAGAAATAGAAAAAGAACTTATTACAGAAATTATGTTAACGAGAAATTAATCAAAAATCAAAAAAATAGAAGAGCATTTAAAAAATTAGAAAATCTTATTTCAATGGAAATTATCGAAAAAGAAATTATTGAAAAAACTTTAATCAAGTACTTTATAATGAAAAGAAACAGAACGTTTTATAGAAATTTTATCAATAGAAAATTATTAGGAAATTTAGGAAAAAAATATAGAAGAATTTTTAGAGCCTTGAATTTTAATTATGAAAAAATTTCACCAGATCAAATTAAGCGTAGATATGTAGAAACTGAAATTAACCGTTCAAAATTTGCAAAAGGTGTAGAATTTGATGGAAAATCAAATCACGAAGATATTTACTTTGATAAGGCTCCATTGCCGGCAGCATATTTTGTAGATGAAATCGTATTAATGCCAAAAAATCCTACAACATTATTTATATATTGGGAAATACGTGATGATACATTTGAAAGATTGGCATCAAATAATGGAGTAATTGACAATATTGTCATAAAACTTTATAAAGATGGATATGAATACAGAAAAATTATAAGACACGAAAGAATAGGTTCACATTATATAACTGAAATTGATGTAAATCAGAATTATGAAGCATCTATCGGATATGAAGATGCTTATGGAAACTTTTCTGAAGTTGCACATTCTTTAGAAGCTATTTCTCCAAATGATAAAGTTTCTGATAATATAGATTTATTATGGGGAACTGTAAGATTGGATGGAAATACAAATCAATTAATAAAATATGTAAATACGCCAGTTTCTACACCTGAAGAAAGAAAAGCGCTGGGATTGCCTGATACATATTTGGCTGAAGATGATGAATTTATAATTGAAGTAATAGAAAGATTGACAAAAGTTGGAGCTTCGGAAGTGTTAATTGAAAGAAAAGTTATTAAAGGAAGAGAAAAGGGAAGAGCACGAGAACTTAGACTTGATATGAGCGGTTCAAGAAGTAGTTAAGGAAATTATAGGGGTATTTAAAACCATACCCCTTTTTTTATATAAGTAAAATTAGGAGGGAAAAATGGAAATAATTGTTTATGGTGCTGGAGTTATGGCTCAGTACGTAAAGGAATCTATAATAAAATCTGGGAATAAATTTGTTGGACTGGTTGATCCGCTTGGAAATGGGGATTTTGAAAATTTGAAGGAAAATAATTTAGATTTTGATGCAATTATAGATTTTTCACATTTTAGTTTGCTAGAAGATGTACTTGAAGCTGGAATTAATAAAAAAGTTCCAGTATTAATCGCTACAACTGGACATTCAGAGGAGCAGCTGAAAAAAATTGAAGAAGCAGCAAATCAAATACCGATAATTAAGGCAACAAACACTTCAGTTGGAGTAAATATTGTAAATGAAATAGTGGCTTTTGCGACAAAATTATTGAAGGATTTTGATATTGAAATAATCGAAAAACATCATAATCGAAAGATTGACGCACCAAGTGGAACAGCAAATACGTTACTTAGAGTTGTAAAAGAAAATCTGGATAATAACGGAAAAGATTACAGAACAATTTACGGAAGGGAAGGACATAGTAAACGTGCTGAAAAGGAAATAGGAGTTCACGCCATACGTGGTGGGAACATTGTTGGAGAACATACAGTAATTTACGCAAAAAATGATGAAATTATTGAAATAAAGCACGAAGCATTGTCTAGAAAAATGTTTTCAGATGGTGCAGTTAGAGCTGTAGAGTTTCTTTTTGGGAAAAAAGCAGGATTGTACACAATGAAAGATGTACTTGGATTATAGAAGTTTAAATAAATTTTTGTGAATTATTAATTATTGATTTAAAATAATTTTGTATTTAAATTAAAAAGAAGAAAAGCTTAAATTGCTAAGTTCTTCTTCTTTTTTTAGTTATTTGAAGAATTGTGTAAATATTGTGATGATACTGATGTTTGCAAAATCAATAAAAAGTGAGCCGACTATTGGAATCACAAAGAATGCCATTTTTGAATAAACATATTTTTCTGTTACAGCTTTCATATTGGAAATCCCATTTGGAGTTGCTCCCATTCCAAAACCGCAATGTCCTGAAACCATTACAGCCGCATCATAATCTGATCCCATTGCCCTAAATGTTACAACATTTAAGTAAATGTAAATTAACACAATTTGTGCAATCAATAGAATAAACACAGGTAGTGCTAAGTCAATTAATTCCCACAATCTTAACGTCATTAATGCCATTGCTAAAAATAAATTAAGTGCCACATCTTCAAGAATATTTATTTCTTTTGTTGGAGCATTCATAAATTTTATGTTGTCTGATAAATTTCTTATAATTGTCGCAACAATCATTGGTCCAATATAGATTGGAAAATGTGCTTCCACTTTTGTTATACTCATCAGATAGTCAATTAACATTGATAAATAAGAACCAATTCCCATAGCTATTAAAATATAGAAAAATGCCATTGAAAAACGTTCTCCATCAAGATAAGGTTTTTGTCTTTTCAATACTTCTTCGTCAATATCTTCATTTTTATGTTTTATTTTGTCTTTTGTAAAATGTTCAGGAAGAAGCTTATGTTTATTAATAAGCCTGTTGGCAATAGGTCCTCCCGATGCAGAACCAGCAATAAGCCCAAAAGTTGCAGAGGCAATGGCAATAGCGTTTGCCCCTTTGTATATAGGTCCAAGAGCTTCAATAGTAGGAGCTACTGCCGCCGATGTACCGTGTCCTCCAGTCATAGGAGTAGAACCTGTCATTAATGCCAATAATGGTGGAATTCCTACGAATCCTGAAAGTGCTACTGCAACTAGATTCTGCATAGCACATAATCCTGCAGCGATAAACAGGAAAATAACAACCTTTTTCCCACCTTTTTTCAAAACCTTAAGACTTGCATTAAATCCAACACTTGTAAAAAACATTACCATAAAGAATTTTTGAAGTGTATCATTAAACTTAATTTCCATTACATTTGTTTGTCTTAAAATAAAAACAATCATTGAAAATAAAAATCCACCGATTACAGGTGCAGGAATACAATATTTTTCAAAAAAATTAACTTTTTTTCTAAGTTTTATTCCAATTAATAATAAAATAACTGCAAGTCCAATCGTTTGAATCATATCCATATCAATTTTAATCATAAAAAACCCGTCTTTCTATACAAAATTTTACAATATACCATTATACTATGAATTCTAAGAAAGTGCAAATTTGAAAAAAATAAATTATTTTAATAAATTTTTTCAAATGTTGACAAAAAAAAATATATGTGATATAAATAACTGTCTAATAGAGACGCCCCATCTCTACATTTAGACTTCTTTCATACAAAAAAACGAGCACACGGCTCGTTTTTATTTTATAAACTAGCTTTTAAAATGGGTGATTAATAGCAATTTTAAAATTTACAATAAATATTTAGGAGAACGGAAATAGAAGATGAAAAGAGAAATAGTGATAATTGGTGGTGGTGCGTCGGGATTTTTAACGGCGATTACTGCGAAAAAGAATGGGAAAGATGTTATTATTCTGGAGAGAAAAGACAGAGTTTTGAAAAAAGTTTTAACTACTGGGAATGGACGATGTAATTTGACGAATGTTAATGCTTCAAATCGGAATTATTTTGGGATTGAGAGGATGAAACAGCCGATTGAAAAGATTTTAGAAAGTTTTACTTCACAGGATGCGATGAAATTTTTTGAAGATGAAGTCGGAATTATTTGCAATGAGGAAAATCGAGGGAAGGTTTATCCGCTTAGTGGACAGGCGGCGTCAATTGTGGATGGACTAAGATTTTATGCACAAAGTCTTGGAATAGAGATAATCACAGATTTTTATGTTACAAAAATTGATAAGGAAATGTTTGATTTTAAGATAATTTCTGAGGATAAAAGACAGATAATTGCTAAAAAGGTAGTACTTGCAACTGGTGGAAAGTCGTATCCTGAACTTGGTTCAAATGGGAGCGGCTATGAGCTGGCAAAGAGCTTTGGGCATACTGTTACAGAATTAATGCCTGTTATTGTACAGCTAAAGGCAGAAAAGGAAAAAATTAAGGGATTAAAGGGGATTAAGTCGGATGTGGAAGTTACGGCTTTTGGAAAAAATGAAAGTGGAGAGAAAATAAAAATTTGTACTTATGATGGGGAACTGCTGTTTACGGATTTTGGGATTTCTGGAAATGTGGTTTTCAATATTTCGTATGTTTTCCCGATTTATAAAAATGTAGAATTTGAAATTGACTTTATGCCAAAATTTACGTACAATGAAATTTTTGAAATTTTGAAAAAACGTCGAAAAATATTGAAAAATTTTACAATGGAGCATTTTTTTAATGGAGTTGTCAATAAGAAATTGGGACAATTTTTGACAAAATCGGCAGGAATAGAAAAATTATCAAAAAGTATAAATGAGCTGACAGACAATGAAATTCGTAAAATTTGTACAACTTTAAAAAAATATAAAATAAAAATTATTGATACAAATGGCTTTAAAGCAGCTCAAGTTACCGCTGGAGGTATTCCATTAAGTGAAGTGAATCTGGAAAATTTGGAATCAAAAAAAGTTAAAAATTTATATTTTGCTGGGGAAATACTAGATGTTTACGGTGAATGTGGCGGATTTAACTTACAATGGGCTTGGACTTCTGGGTATTTTTTAGGAAAAAATCTTTAAAAATGGACTATATAATTTAAAATGTTACTATAAATTAAATACTATTAATAATAAATTTTATAAAAATGGTATTTTATTTACCTGATAACAAAAAATTTAACTCCCTTGCTAAAATGAATTTTTAGCAAAAATACTATTTAAATGAAGAATAATGTCGCAAACTTTTAAAAATAACTAAACTAATAAGGAGAAAAATGATTAGAATAAATAATATAAAAATGCCTGTAAAACATAACGAAAATGATTTAAAAAAAATAGTTTACAAACTTTATAAAATTAATGAAAATGAAGTAAAATCATTTGAAATTGCAGGACAGGCGATTGATGCCAGAAAAAAAGATAATGTTGTATTTGTTTATGCGGTGGATATTTCTTTTAAGTTTGACGAGGAAACGGAAAAGAAAAGATTTGAAAATGTGAAAAATGTGCGAAAAATTGAGAAAAAGCCTTATTCTGTGGAAAAAATTGAGAATTTTAGAGAAAATGAAAATGTGAAGCGTCCAGTTGTTGTGGGTAGCGGGCCTGCGGGAATTTTTGCTGGACTTGTACTTGCTGAAGCTGGACTAAAGCCAATTATCATTGAGCAGGGAAAAAATGTAGATGAGCGTGAAAAGGATGTCTATAATTTTTTCAAAACTGGGAAACTTGATAAATATTCAAATGTGCAGTTTGGAGAAGGAGGAGCCGGAACATTTTCAGATGGGAAATTAAATACAAATACAAATAATTTTCGTATTCAGAAGGTTTACGATGAATTGATTCTCGCTGGAGCCGATCCAAAAATAAATTATATGTCAAAACCACATATCGGAACTGACAAATTAATCGAAATAATGCGTAAAATTAGGTATAAAATCGAAAGTCTTGGAGGAGAGTACCGTTTTAGCACAAAACTTGTAAAAATAAATTATGAAAAATTCGATTCTGAAAATAACAAAATAAAAAGCATTTTAGTTGAAAATGTGGAAAATTCTGATGAAAATAAAATTTATGAAATCTCAACAAACATTTTAGTTCTCGCAATCGGGCATAGTGCAAGGGATACTTTCTTTATGCTGAATGAAGAAAATGTCGCAATGGAACGGAAAACTTTTTCAGTAGGAGTTAGAATTGAGCATCTTCAAAGTATGATAAATTACTCGCAATATGGAAAATTTTCTAATAAATTGCCAGCAGCAGAATATAAATTAAATGTGAAAACAAGCAATGGGCGTGGGGTTTATACATTCTGTATGTGTCCTGGTGGGGTTGTTGTACCATCTTCAAGTGAAGTTGGAAGACTCGTTGTAAATGGAATGAGTTATTCACAAAGGGACTTGGAAAATGCAAATTCTGCAATTTTAGTAAATGTATTTCCTGAAGATTTTCCAGGAGAAAGCGTTCTGGCTGGAGTGGAATTTCAAAGAAGGCTCGAAGAAAAAGCATTTGAACTTGGCGGAAAAGATTATAAAGCACCTATTCAGCTATTTGGCGACTTTGTAAATAATAAAACTTCAACAAAATTAGGAAAAGTAAAACCAAGCTATCTGGCAGGCTACAAATTTGCAAACTTAAACGAAATTTTCCCGCAATATATAAATGATTCGATAAAAGAAGGAATTACTTTGATGGATAAAAAGATAAAGGGATTTGCTAATTATGATGCAGTTTTATCAGGTGTAGAAAGTCGTAGCTCATCTCCAGTAAAAATTCCTAGAAATGAAAAGTTTTTTTCAAATATAGAAGGGCTTATGCCTTGCGGGGAAGGTGCAGGATATGCTGGGGGAATTATGTCAGCGGCGGTTGATGGGATAAGATGTGCAGAGTATGTGATTGAGTATTTTATGGAGAATTTACTAAGCTAAAAATTTTGATTTTTGCCAGTAAATATGCTATAATCTCAACATCTTTAAGATATTTTCAAACAACTTCAAACTTGTAACAATTAAAAATCTATAGTTGTTTGAACGAGGGAGGAAATTATGTTTTGTACTTTAGTTTGCTGTATGGATGGGAGATTTATTCATATTGTGAATAGATATATTAGAAGTAATTATAGATATACTTTTGTGGATACCGTTACTGATGCAGGAGCTGTGAACAAGATTGTTAGTGATGAGAATTATTTAAAAAGCATAGAAGATAAAGTTGTTTTAATTTCAGTTAATAAGCATAAATCTGATCATATTTTTGTGGCGGGGCATAGTGACTGTGCTGGATGTCCGACTGATGATGAAACACAGAAAGGGTATATTCGTCAAGCTGCCGAGAAAATGCATAACGATTTGCCTCACGAGGCAGTAACAGGACTTTTTGTTTTTGAAAATGGAGAAATCGAAGTTTTAGCTGATTATGATATAACTGATTGAATTAATAGAAAAAATAAGGGAACTGTTTTTTATTGATGGTTCCTCTTTTGTTTATCATAAAAGTAAATTTATTCTTAAATATTTCACATGTTTTTTTATTAATAATAATGTTTTGCATTCAGCATTTTTTCAGCAACCTTGTAATTTGGCATATATCGTTCGACATAATTGTAAAAGCCTTTTCCATGATTTGGATATTTCAGATGTGTCAATTCATGCAAAACTACATATTCTATTTCAAAAGGCGTCCTTTTTATAAGTTCCACATTAAGATTTATATATTTTTTTACATAATTACATGAACCCCACCTAGTTTTCATCGGCTTTATTGCCACCTTTTCCACATGTTCATCTAATATTTTCAGCCACTTTTCCATAAATTGCGGAAATAACTTTTTTGCATTTTCAAAATACCATTTTTCCATAATTTTTTTCTTTTCATCAATATTTTCAAAAATATTTTCATTCACAGTTAAAATTATTTCATTTGATTTAGCTGGATTATTTCCATTATTCTTTAAATTTACATTATTAAAATTCCCTATTTTCACAGTTAAAGTATATTCTTTTCCTAAAAATTTGTGAATTTCACCAGTTTTGTATTCAAAGCCTTTCTGTTTTTCCTTCACATCCTCAATTTTTTTCAAAACACTTTTTATCCAGTCTTCCTTAGAGCGAATAAAATTTTCGATGTAATCACGATGCAAGTTCATTGGTACAGAAATGTAAACTTCCATATTTGGCTTTATCCGTAAATTTATATTTTTCACTTTTTTTCGATAAATTTCATATCCTAAAATTTTTTCTGTTTTCATTTTTTACTTTAATTTATCCTTTTTTTATAATAATTTAATAATTATTTAGTTTTCGTTTTTTATTGTCTTAATATGTCTAAAAATCGCTTTTTTCGCTTTTTCCAGAACATCTTTCTGTAATTTATAAGTAACCAGCTTTAATGCTTCTTCATAGGTACACCATTTAAAATCTTCGATTTCGTGAGTGTCCACAATAACATTTTCTTCTTGCGTTATTCCTGTAAAAAATGTAACTTTTTTGATTGTATTTTCATTTGGAATGTATTTTATTTCACGTTCAAAATTTGGAATAATTTTTATTTTTATATTGGTTTCTTCAAAAACTTCACGGATTGCAGTTTCTTCTTTTGTTTCGTTACTTTCAATATGTCCTTTTGGAAATCCCCAGTTACCGTTGTGCATTTTTACAAGCAGAATTTTTTCAGTATTTTCATTAAAGACAATCGCCCCACATGAATTTTCATACTCAAAATTGTCATTCAGATTGTAATGTTTCACAATATATTTTAACAACGCTTCTTTCTCATTCTCAATTTCATCGCCTAACACAAGTTCATATAGCTTGTTTTTTACTTCTCCAATCTCACGGTTGTTAAATTTAAGATTTATCAAATCAATCCCGGTTATGTCCAAATCATTAAACTGCGGTATTTTTCCTTGTTTTTTTATATTTTCAATTTTGTCCCGAAAATTTTGTAAAATCTGTTCATTTTCTTTTTTTGTCCTAATTCCTTTAGAATTTAAATCTGCAGAAAATAAATTGAAGAGTCTTTTTAGATTTTTTTCTTCCATTTCAATAATCAATTTTTTCAATGTCTTGTCCGAAACATTCTCATAAATTAACATATGGTTTTTTACAATCTTTTTTACTGAATTTGTAAAATCATTGGACGCTTTAAGCTGTCTTAATTCTTCTTCTGCAATTAATGCACTTTCCTTTTCGTGTCCATAAAAATGAAAAATACCCTTCGCATCAATAATTTTTACATTTATTTTCCCCAAGTCGTGAAAAAGTGCGGCAAATCTGGTTATCAAATCGTAATCACAAAGATGGATAACTTTTATAATATGGTTAAACAAATCGTCGGGATGATTGGGATTGTTTTGATTAAAATTATAGGCATAACGAAATTCTGGAATTATCATTTCCAGCACTCGCAATTTTTTCATTTCAATAAAAGCCTTTTTCGCATAATTTCCCATTAAAATTTTACTTAATTCATCAAAAATTCTCTCTTTAGATATTTTTGTCAAAAATTTTCTTTTTTTGTAAATAGCTTCCGCAGTTTTTTTATCCAGATTGAATCCAAGTTTTGAAATAAATCGAAAAGCCCTTAAAATTCTAAGAGCATCCTCTTCTATTCTTAATTTAGGCTTTCCAACGAACCTTATCACTTTTCTTCTAATATCCTGCCTTCCGCCATACAAATCAATTATTCCAGTTTTTTTGCTATATGCCAGTGAATTTATCGTAAAGTCCCGTCTTGCCAAATCCTCTTCGATTGTCTTTATAAATTTAATTTCCTTTGGGTATCTGCTGTTGAAAACTCCTGTTTCCTTACGGAATTTTGCTATTTCATAACTTTTTCCATTGACTTTTATCATAAGAATCCCAAAATGGGCTCCCGTTTCCTTTGGGCTATAATCAGCAAAAATTCTTTTTAATTCTGAATATTCTATATCAGTTGCAAAATCATAATCACCGGGATCTTTATTTAGAAATCTATCTCTAACTGCTCCACCAACAAGAAATCCTGTTCCATTTCTATTCAGTTGTTCCAATATGAATTTTACATCATCATCCAAATTAAATTGCATTCCAAATATGTCCTTTCAATTATTTTTTGTCTAACCAGTTATTTTGTTAAATCAGAAATAAGTTTTTTGATTATAATTTTTTTCTCAATTTTGCTATATAAAAGCCATCTAGATATTCATTTTTATACGAAATATACACTCCCCCAAATTCATCTCTCATAGTTTTAATATTTTGGGGAATTTCCACTTCCAGAATTTCTAAATCCTCATATTTTTCCAAGAAATACTGAATATTATTTGTATTCTCATTTTTAGAAAATGTACAAGTGCTATAGAGTATTTCTCCGTCACTTTTCAAACATTTATACGCACTTTCAAATATTTTTTTCTGAAGTTTCTTCAAATTTTTTATATCATTTGCAGTCAGTTCATATATTTTTTCAGGTTTTTTCCTAAGCACTCCAAGCCCGCTGCACGGCATATCCAAGAGTATTTTGTCAAACGTTGTATCTAAATTCTCAATTTGTGTAGCATCATTTAATTTCACTTCAAAATTACTGTATCCATATTTACTTTTAAGTTCATTCAATAATTTTATTTTATGTTCGTGAATATCTGTAGAAATTAATTTTTTCGGATTAAATAACTGTAAAATCGCAAGGGATTTTCCACCAGGAGCAGCACAGGCATCAAGCACAACATCTCCATCCTTTACAGCCAAATTTTTCACAGCCAAATAAGACGAAGCGTCCTGAATTACAACATTCCCATTCTTATAAATCTTCGTATCAAAAATATTTGCATTTGACAAATAATAAACTTCTCCGACAGAAAATAAAATCTCTGTATTAATATTTTTCAGAGTTTCCTCAAATTTTTCTTTCATAATTTTATTTTTATCAAATCTAACTGACAAATAGCTCCTTTTTTTATAAGACTTAAGCATTTTTAAATAATCATCAGAATAATCAATTTTCATCTTATTCACAAACCATTGCGGATATGACAAAACAATACTTTCTCTCTTATCCTGCGGAATCTCATCATCAAATTTTTCCTTATTTTTCAAAACCGTCTGCAAAGCCGCATTTACAAATCCAACCTGATGTGCATTCAAAATCTTTGCAATCTCCCCAGCCTCAAAAATCACTCCTGCATTATCCGATTCCATAAAAAACAGCTGTGCAACCGAAATTCTCAAAAGCTGCTTTATCTTCCTCTTTTTCACATTCCTAACACTTTTCCCAATCAAATAATCAATATAAATCAAATTTTTTATCACAACATTTATTACATTTGTAATAAACATTTTTTCTTTTTTTGTATAACTATTTTTAGAAAAATAGTAATTTAGTTGGATATTGCTGTATTTCCCATTCTGAATCTCATCTAGTAAATTTACTATATCTAATTTTATATTATTTTTTTTTTGCATTTTATAATTCCTAATCTATAATTTTTTATTTTACAATTCCATAATTATTTCATAATCCTTTATATCAGGATTTTTTCTTTCCCAACACCATTCTTTCATTAATCTAATTAAATCTTTTTTATCTGAAACATTGGTTTGATATAATTTTTTATCTATCATTATTTCAAAATCATATCCATCTATCAATACTTCACTTTTAGATTTAAAAAGATTATTTAAAAATCCTTTTTTGACATAATTTGGTGTACATTGAATATACTCATCTTCATCTTTTCTATTTTTTTCAAACCATACTGTTACAAATGCATTCTCTCTATTTGAAGTTCCTCTTTCCGAGCTATCAAGAGTATTAATTAAATTCTCAATAGTATCCCAATCTGTGAATGTATCATCTCTATCTTCTGTCCTATATTTTAAAATTTCAATATCTTTTGGATATATTGGTTCACTACTTTGTGGATTATATATACCTATTTTATATTCGTCAGCAAGAGAAATTATATAACTGATAGCCTCATCAGCAATTGAATAGTCAAGTGCACAAAATACTCCATATTTTCCTAATGAGTAATCAGTCAAATGTGTTTCAGAGTTCTTTGAAGTAAAAGCTATTTCATCTAAATGTAGGTGTTTTCCATTTACTGGTGGAAATTTTTTAAACATTTTTTTAGCAAACTTTACTATTATTTCAGAGCACCCTTCAAGTGAGTTATAATCTTTTTCTTCTTCATATTTAGTGAATTCTTTCATATAATTATTTACATCTATTGATGTATTTATATTTTCTCTTCTTTCAAAAATAAATACATTAACCCCCATCCTATTTCCTCCATAAAATCAATTTTATATAAAATTTGCTACCATTTTAGATGTATAATTAACGCTTGTCTTTTATAATCAGCAATTTTCATAAATAGTTTAGTTATAAAATTAAGTTTTTTCCTAAGAAGTTCTCTAGCATCTTTAAAAAAGGCAAGCTCTTCTACTAATATAGTATCTGTTTTTTTAGAAAAGTCAACACTATCCTCAATATAGAAATGCATTAATGCTTCTAGATTTCCAGTTCTCCTAATATACCAGTTAGCAAATCTTAAACCAGTTTTTTTCCTTGCAGTATCAAAAATTAACTCACCATAAGGAAATTCTTTTTTTAAATTTTTAATAAATTCAATAATCTTATCTTCAAAAAAATATTGAAATACTCCTGAAACAATTAAAAGTGTCGGTATAGATGTATCAATTTGCTCTTTCCATTCCATTTCAAACATATCCCCAGCTATTAATGTTTCTTGTTTTCTTTCACCAAAATATTTTTTACGAATTTCAATTACCTCTGGAAGATCTATACCATAATAATTTACTTCTCCTAGTCCACATTTTTGAGTTATACGATCATAAGCTGTTTCTAAACCTATTCCTAGTAAAACAATATTACATATTTTATGTTCTTCAATAAATTTAATTATCATCTTATCCATATTATAGTATCTAGCAGCATAAGCCATATTTGTATATTCAAAACTACCTTTGGAAATACCTGATGTAAATTTCTCTTCTATTTTTAATGCCATTTCATCATAAAAATATTCTGGAAATTTTTTTGACACATAAATTCTTCCATATAATGGTACATATAATGTATTAGCTACTCCATCTAATTTTTCCATAGGCTGTCCTCCTTGAAAATTATTTTACTGTCTTTTAGAATAATTTTTTTAATTCCTTTAACCAACATTAGCTAAATAATATAGAAAGATAATCTAAAATCGCTGTTCCTATTTCTTTTTTAATTTCTTCAAGTTTATCATTTTTTCTACTTTTTAATCTCTCCATTCCCATTTTTCTATTTCTACATTAACATTTTTATCAGCAAATACACTTATCCCATCCGCATCTTTTTCAGGGAATATTCGTGAAGAAAATACTTCCTGTCCGCCATTGATAAACACTTCCACAGAAGAATTATCCACAAACACAGTAAGTTCCAGCTTTGAAATATTTCCAAGATAAACTTTTCGTAATCTTTTATCAGGCTGTTCACCTTTTGTTCTGTCTAACACGAATTTTTTATCGTTGTAGTCAAATTTTAAAACTATTTCACTATTTTTACCAGTTCTTAATTTTAATCCAAAATCAGAATTAATGTCATTGAATCTTGCTTTTAGCTCGTAAGTTGTTCCTGTTCCAACTTTCACTTCTCCAGTCACTTTTTCATTAAAACCAATTTTTTCTCCCCGAATACTTTCCATTTCCTTTATTGGCAATTGATAAAGTTTTCCGTCAATTACTTTTAATTCTCTTGGTAAAGTTAGGCAGTGAATCCATTCATTTTTCACAGTTGGAAAATCTTCCTCTTCTGGAACTCCCATCCAACCTACAATAATTCGTCTTCCTTTGTCATCTTCCATTGACTGTGGTGCATAAAAGTCGTGTCCTCTGTCGATTTCCACAAAGTCTGATGAAATTTCAAATTCAGGTTTTTCATAATCTAATTTTCCAAATAAATACCCTGTCTGATATTTATTATTGTACAAATCTCCTTCTGGTTCCAGCCCTTGTGGCGAAAATACCAATAAATCCTTTATTTCTCCAGTTTTTTCATCTTTTAGCTGAAAATAGTCAGGACATTCCCACATAAATCCAAAGTCTTTAATTTTTCCATGATTTGCTCCTGCAATTTCCCCTTCAAACTTCCAGTCTTTTATATTTTCTGAACTGTATAAAACTGCTTTTCCTTCCAAGTCTTTACTTTGAATACCAATTACAGCATAAAATTTACCGTCTTTTTTCCAAATTTTTGGATCTCTTATGTGCCGAGTGTATCCGTCTGGCTGATTTACAATGCTTGGCTCCCATCTCTCAAAATTTTCTCCATCGTTGGAAACTGCCAGACATTGATAAGATTCTCTGTTTCCATCAGCATCTTTCACATTTCCTGTATAAAATAAATAAAGTTTTTCATCATCTACAATCGCACTTCCAGAATAAACTCCATCTTTAGAATACCAAGTATCAGGACGTAAAGCTGTTTTCAGTCTTTTCCAATGCAATAAGTCATCGCTTATGCTATGAGCCCAAGTTTTATTTTTGTGTATGGTTCCTAGTGGATTCCATTGATAAAACATATGATATTTCCCTTTAAACTGTGAAAATCCGTTTGGATCGTTAATAAGTCCTACGATTCCTTGGATATGATATTTTTGTCGCCAAAAATCTTTTTCCACAATCTCTTTTTTTTCTAAAACTGACTTTTCCTCATTTTCTTTAACTTTTGTAAAATCCATATTTTGAGCCACCTTTCATATTATTAAATTTCTTTTTAGTTTCATAAGATTTTATTTATATTTCTGTATTTTTATTTTTCATTACATTTTACCATATTTTATTACTTTTTCCAATTAACTTGACTGAAAAATATTATTTTGTTATACTCAAAATAAATAAAATATAGAATGTGGGCGATAATAATGAAACATAAAAAAGAAAAAATTGTAAAGACAAATGCATTAAGACAGCTGGATAAACAAAAAATTCCGTATAATATTCATACTTATGAGTGGAGTGAAGATAAAAGTGGTGGGCTTGGTGTTGCAGAGAAATTACCTGAACTGGCAGAAAGAGTTTTTAAGACAATTGTACTGAAGGGGAAAAGCAAAAGTTTGTATGTTTGTGTAATTCATGGAGAAGCGCATTTGGACTTGAAAAAGGTGGCGAAAGCTTGTGGAGAGAAAAATATTGATTTATTGTCGCTTTCGGAGCTGGAGAAGGAAACAGGGTATATTCGTGGAGGATGTTCTCCCGTGGGAATGAAGAAACTGTTCAGGACTTTTTTTGACAAGGAAGTTGAAAAATTTGATAAAATAATGGTTTCAGCTGGTAGACGAGGATTACAGATGGAAGTGGAAACAGACAAGCTGGTAGAAGTTGTGAAGGGGACTATTGTGGATTTAACAATGGAAGAAATATAACTTTTGAGTTAGTTTTTAATAATTACAAAGAAAAAATTACTTAAAAGGAAGAATACAAAAATGAAAAAAGAAATAAAAATTGTCATAAATTGCTAATAAAATGTCGTTTTTTGTTATTCAACATAATATCTATTTTTGATAAAATAACCTTGTTAAAACAAAAATAAAAATTAAGAAAGAAAAGAGAGGAAAAATTAAAAATATGAAAAAAGTAATTTTGTTAACAGGGGCAAGTAGTGGAATAGGTTATCAAATAGCGGAAATTTTGGCAAAAGAAGGGCATGTGGTTTATGGTGCAGCTAGAAGAACAGAAAAAATGGAAACTTTAAAACAGTTTGGAGTTAAACCTATATATTTAGATGTAACTGACGAGGAAAGTATTAAAAGTGCGATTGATACAATAATTGTAAATGAAGGGTGTATAGATGTTCTGATAAATAATGCGGGATATGGTTCTTATGGTGCGATAGAAGATGTTGAAATAAATGAAGCAAAAATGCAATTTGAGGTAAATTTATTTGGATTGGCGAGATTGGTTCAATTAGTGCTTCCGCATATGAGAAAGCAAAAATCAGGTAGAATTATAAATATTTCTTCGATGGGAGGAAGATTGACAAGTTATTTTGGTGGGTGGTACCATGCGACTAAATATGCACTTGAGGCATTCAGTGATGCGTTACGTATGGAAGTGGCTGACTTTGGAATAGATGTTTCACTTATTGAGCCAGGTGGAATAAAAACTGAATGGGGAATTATTGCTGCAGATAAATTGGCAAATTCTGCAAAAGGTGGAGCAATATGAAAAAGAAGCATTGAAGACAGCAGAAGGAATGAAAAAGCAATATTCAGGAAATATGCTTTCAAATCCAATTGTTATTACAAAAGCAATTTCAAAAGCAGTAAATAGTCGTCGTCCTAAAGCAAGATATTTAATAGGCTTTATGGCAAAACCTCTAGTATTTTTACACACTATTCTTCCAGCAAGAGTTTTTGACAAAATTATGAAAAGTGCTTCGAAATAGGTAAAAAAATAATTGAAAATTGAATTTTTCTGAGAAACTTATAGAAGAAAAAATTAATTTTGAGAAAATGGAAAATTTGAGATAAAAAAACTTTGGAAAAATGGAGAAAATATGAAAATAACTATGCCAAAGCAGTTTCAGGATTTTTTAAAGAGTATTGGATTATCAATTGAAAATATTCTTGAACAAGTGGAAATACCGAATATTTTGTGGAAAGAAGAAATTCAGTTTTCTACGGAAGAATATTAGACCTGTTCGATAACTTATAGTTCAAAATTATAAATTGCACAAATTAAC
>CAUUWI010000011.1:0-25961 GCA_963548925.1 uncultured Leptotrichia sp.
CCAATTTTTTATGATATGAAAGGAAATATACTGGCAACATTTAGGATACCTACACATCTTGAATTTACTGAAGATACATTTTTTATCACGTTAAACAGTTTAGCTGAAAACAGTAATCTAAAAATTTCAGATGTAAAAAAAATTATTATTTCGTCCGTTGTTCCAAACATTAATGAAAATTTTGTCAGATTGGGACAAAAATATTTTAAAATTAATCCTGTTTTCATCACTCTTGACAACATAAATGATGAAATTAAAATACTTCCAGAAATGGAACGGGGACTTGGAGCAGACAGAATTGTCGATATTTTGGCAGCAAAAAATTTACATCCAGAAAAGGAGCTTCTAATTATCGACTTTGGAACAGCTACAACTTTTGATATGATAAAAGATTCTACTTACATGGGAGGCTGCATTCTCCCTGGAATTACACTTTCAATAAATGCCTTATTCAACAATACTGCCATTTTGCCAAAAATTGAGTTTACAAAGCCTGAAACAGTTTTGGGAATAAATACAGTTTCTCAAATTAACACAGGCATTTTTTACGGAAATGTGGGAGCAATAAAGGAATTAATTTTACAATATAAAAAATCATTTCCAAATACTTATGTCATTGCAACTGGCGGACAAGGGAAAAAGATTTCCGAATATATTGAAGGAATTGATGAATATGTTGCAAAACTTGGAGAAACTGGTATTTTTGAATTTTATAAATTGACAATTAATAGTTAAAAAAGGAAAAAATATGAATAAAATAATAAAAAATATATTAATTGGAGCATCAATTGCTGCTGCTGGAACAATCACAGCTAAAAACAGCTTAGCTGGACTACTTTATCACGACTATAAAGTAAAAACTTATTATGAAAAAAATGATAAAAAACGTGAAAATCAGGATTTTTTAGTACTTCTTCACGGAATTTACGGGAAAAGTTCGGATATGGAAAGCATTGCACAAAATTTCAAAAATGACTACAGAATTGTAAATATTCAGTATCCTACAACTAAGGAAACTGCTCAGGAAATTACAGAGCTTTATATAAAGCCAAACGTTGAAAATATTATTGGAGAAATTTATTCGCAAAATTTTCACAACAAAATAGAAAATCAATATTTTGAAACTGATGAAAATGGAAATCGGAAAGATCTTCAGGCAGGTAGTGAAAATTTAAATCAAAATATAAAAATTAATTTCGTGGCACATTCGATGGGAACGGGGATTTTAAGATATTATTTAAAAGAACATTCACTAAAAAACTTGGGAAAAGTCGTATTTATTTCGCCACCATCGCACGGAAGCCATCTAGCTGATATTCCACTTGTAGACAAACTTCCATTTATTCTTGGAAAAGTTGTTCCGCAATTCAGTACAAAAAAAGACAGCTTTGTAAATCAGCTCGGCGAACCTGATTATGATTATCTTATTTTAATCGGAAATAAAACGAACAATCCCTTTTATTCAATGATAATTCCAGGAAAAGATGATGGAATGGTGCCTGTAGACTCTGCAAAAATGGAATCTGAAAATTTCAAGATTATTGATAATACCACTCATACAAGTATTTTAAAAGATATGCGTACAATGAAGGAAATTTCTAATTTTCTGAAAAATTCCGCAATTCAAGAAAATAAAATAGAAAAAAATAAGAAAGAACAGAAAGAAACTGAGAATTTTAGTGAAAAGAGGGAGTAAAAAAATATTTAAGATATGGAAAATATGGAAAATACATTTTTAAAAAGCATTTCCTGTGATATTTACGTTGGCAAAAAAGCGGGAATTGCCGTAAGAAATACAATGAGAAATGCAAAAAAATCAATTACAGTAATCGCTCCTTTTCTAAGCGGAAGAATGATAAGCGAAGAACTTTTTAATTCCTTAAATAAAAATGTCCAAGTAAAAATTATTTCAAAAGACAATGAACGAATTTATCCACTTTTAAAAAAAATTTTATTTATAAAAAAACGCTCTTCACAAAATCAAAATGAATGGCTTTTTCAACTTGGAAAATTTCTATTAATTGTATTTTATATAATTTTATCGTTTGCAATACTGGAAATTTTTACATCTTTTGGCTTTAACGTTTCCTTTATGCAAAAATCATTGTCCAAAAACAATTTCTTAATTCTCACAATATTTTTTGGAGCTTTTATTCTCTTTTTCAGAGATTTCGTATTAAACAGCAAAAATAAAAAATCTTATAAATTTACTTATTCCAAAAGAGAAAATCTAAAACTGCACATTTTAGACAAAGATTACCATCTCCACAGTAAAATTTACATAATTGACAACCAAACAGCTTTTTTAGGCTCTCTAAACTGTACTGACACAGGATTTCTCCTAAATCACGAAACTTGCATAAAAACTGCTGACAAATCTGTAATTAAACATTTAAACAATATCTACAAGGATTTAGTGAAAACTTCCAAGCCTATTCCATTAAGAGAATTGAAAAAAAGAATAAACAAAAAATAGAGCTATCTAATATTCGAAATTGAATTTAGATAACTCTTTTTTCTTGATTTTATAAAATTTTTTACTACTTTTGAAATAATTTAGTTAGCATTATGAAATAGCCAGTTCAGAAATTCTTTCGTATTTTTTTCTGTATTAGGATCAAGTCTTTTGGCATTTTTAGACTTTAACAAAGTATCCAGTTCGTTTTTTGAAAACATCTGATAATTACTTCTTGTGTATTTTTTGCCATTTTTAATCTCTGTACCTGAATGTATTAACCCTAAAATAGTAATTTCATACGAATCTGTTACAGATACATTTTGTTCTTCTCCATCTACATATCTCTTTTCAGTTTTATAACTTAACACAGGATAACCTGCTTTATCATAAGATTCCACATCTTCAAAAGGCGTATATGAAATTTTGTATTTATTCCCAACTGGTAAGACATTAATAAAAAAATTAATTTTTTTCCAGATAGCATTTCCTTCATTCCCATCAGCTGGATATATTCCATAAAACCAGTCCTTCTGATTTGAAATATAAACCTGTGTTTTAGGTGAAAAAAAACTCTCTACATCTTTATCCGTTATTTCTGCAAAAACAAAACTTCCTAAAGCAAATATTAATATTAAAATAAATTTTTTCATAATTCAGACTCCATTTCTTAATAGTTTTAAAATATTAAAAGTTAATCTATCGGAAGAAAATCTCCTTCCCAGTCTATTCCCTGATCATCTGCATATGACATATTATCTGTTGCAAGTTTACCAGTTCTTTTATTCACAGTATAGCTAAACAAACGTGGCTCAACACTCGGATCTCCACCACATTTCGCATTATTGCTTCGCACATCAATTTCAAATTCTTCATCTGTTTCATCAATATAAAACCTCATACATTTCGTTCCTTGATTACCACCAAATCTATGCTTAATTATTGAATTTTGCACAAGTCTCAAAGCTTCGTTCTCGCTTCTCACAGGTGCAGCATTTGCCAATCCAGCACATACCAAAGAAAAAATCAAAACACCAATCTTTTTATTAAAAAATTTTTTCATCAAAATCACCTTCTCCTTCAACCTTTTTCTCTATTGATTATACCACATTTTTTAAAAAAATCGAAACTTTTTTAAAATTCATCTTTCTTGGCAAGCCTAATCGCAGTCCAATTTTCACATAATGCTCTTTCAGAATACAATTTTGGAAGTTTATTTACTATTTCCAAATTTTTCTTAGTAATTTCAGAACCATTTTTTATTGCCAATCTATAATATTCTTTCGCCTTAGGAATATTACGAGAATTTTTATCTTTTACATACAAATTACCCAAATTATTAATCGCCTTTTTATCTCCATTTTTTATTTTTTCTTCCAATTGCTCTACCTTTTGAAAAAACTCGTCATACGGTGTATTTGAAAATAAATTAAATTCTAAAATTATTGTGAAAAGTAAAATTATTTTTTTCATTTAAATTTATCCTTTCTTAATAGATTAAAAATTCAACAGCTCTGTTTTCATTACCTTTCCCCATTCATTCAATTCGAGAGGCTTTTCTTTGGAATCTTTAAAAAGGCATAGATGTATTTATGTTGCTCTTCTGTTAAAAATACTAATTTTCCGTCATTTCCACCTGATATTAAATAAATTTTTTCATTTATTCCTTTTTTTCAAGTTCTTTATTTACAGCATGTGCTATTCTCATAGGAGCTTCTCCCCATCCACTTTTTTTAAAATTTTTAAAAATTTCATACTCTGTGCCATTAATTTTAATTTTGGTGCTTAATCCTTTTTCGTCATCCCATTCTTCTGAAAAACTGTCAATTTTTATTTTAACTCCAAACTTTTCAAATGAAGGTTGTAGATCATTTATCAAATCTGGTATTCCATCCGCTTCAAAAACTGTCTCCCCATCACAAAAATAAAATCTATAATCTTTTGCTACATTTGTATTTTCATCCCATAACGTAGTTAATGTTCCTTCACTTCCATGTTTTCTTATCATCTCTAACATTTCTTTCTTCAAAGAAGGAACATCTTCTCTTTTGGCATACTTAAAATATCCTAGTTCATCAAGTTTATTAACAAACTCTTCAGCTGTATGTCTTGAATCTAATTTTGTCTTTATTTTGTATAATTTAACAAATATTATAATTAAAATTATTATAATAATTAAAACAAAAATTATTTTTTTCATAAAAAATCTACTCCTTCATAATATCAAAAACTCAGAACCATACTAAAACAGTTCTGAGTGTGAACCTAAACGAGATAAGGATAATACTAAAATCTCATCATAATATTTATATATTAATAGCCAATCAGGTTCAATATGGCATTCTCTGAATCCTTTATAATTACTGATTAATGCATGATCTTTATATTTAATGTCTAATACTTTCTTTTGAGCTAAAATATCAACGATTTTAAATAGTTTATTAATATCTTTTCCTTGCTTTTTGGCTAATTTCAATTCTTTCTTGAATTGTCCTGTAAATTTAATTTTATACACCAAGTGCTTCCCTCAACTCCTCTATGCTGTCATATCCCTTTACACTATCATCTCTTGCAATTCTATCAGCTTCTCTCATTGCTTCTAAAGTTACTTCATTTGGCTCTTCTTCCAATTTCAATTCAAAAGGGATTCTATTTTCCCTAATTGCAGTTTTTAAGAACATATTTACTGCGGTTGTCATTGTCAGCCCAAATTTGTTAAATAATTCGTTCGCTTTTTCTTTTGTTTCTTTATCAACTCTAATACTTAAATTTGCATTTGCCATAACAAATACCTCCTTTTTTCTTTATTGTATCAATTTCTAATTACATTGTCAATACAATAAGCCAATGTTATTAATATTGAAAACACAATTGATTTTAATTAGAAAATTAATTAATACTATTTCTCATTTAAATAACGAATATTTAATAAATTTTGAATTACATATTATTTGGCAAGAAATTAGAACCTCTAGCTTTCAATAGGATTATTAGATTATTTTGTTTAATAACGGTTTTTACTATTTTTATTATGTTTTTTCTTTTTTATTTTCGTAAGATTCCTCATTGCTGCAAATCCTACAACCTATGGCTAGTCTACAACATCAATTTTCTTAATTTATACTTTTTTCAAAAAATTTTCAATACAATGTGTTTAAAAACAAATTAATTGTTAAACTAATATAAAAAGTCCACTTATTATAAATCTTTTATTTTCAACTTTTTGATAAAATTTAATAGTGAGCTTAGGTCAGCAAGGCTGATATATTTTGTACTAATATTTCCGTATTTAAACTCATAATTAACTCCGCAAATAATAACTTCATACTATCATCATCTCCTTGTTGTAAATATTTTTTTAATAATAATGTTAGAATAAAAATGAAAGATATTAAAATTATACTTGCTAACCCTAGCTTTGCTAGCCTAAACTCACTATTACATTAATATATTAAAAAATTTTATCTGTTACAGTCTCTACAATATCTTCTATTGCTTTTTCTGTTAAATCTTTAGAGGTTGTTATTTTAGCAGTTTTTTCCTCTATTTTTTCATTAATTTCCCCATTTTTTGCAATAGTTCTATCTATGTTTCGACTTTCTATCTTTATATTTAAATATGTTTTATAATTTTTGAATTTTTCCTTATCTAATAAATATTTTAATTGAATCAAAAGAAATTTTAATCCATTTGAAATTTGTTCTATATTATTAGTAATCTCTCCTATCAATATTAATACTTCTACTATATTTGGAGAATCGAATCTTGAATTAAATTCAAATTTAACATTACCTTGGTATGTATTTTCCTCAAAACCTTTTCCCAGAAACTCTGAAATAGCCTCTACATCTATTGGTAATTTTTCTTTTTCTTCTTTAGTTCTATTTAATTGAAAACTAATACTTGTTTTTAACATGATTTTTTCCTTTCTTTTTTAATTATATTTCAATATTTTTCTACAATTTCCCAATCTCCACTTCCAATTTATCTAACAGCAAATCAAACTGCTTCGCCACAGCCTCAATCGTTTCAACCTTCGAAAAATCCACTCCTGCCTTTTTAAGCTGTTCCATTGGAAAGTCATTTCCTCCTGAACTTAATAATTGAATGTATTTGTCTAATGTTTGTTTTTTCTCGCTTTCATCACTTGAATTTATCATTTTTTCATATAAAATCGCTGATGAGGCAAAGCAAGTGGCGTATTGATACACGTAAAATGGCGAGTTGAAAAAGTGTGGAACTCTTGCCCAGAAAATATAGATTAAGTCATCTTTTTCAATTATATCTCCGTAATATTTATCAAACAAGTCTTCCATAATTTTACTTAAAACTTCTGCTGTAATTGGCTCTCCAGCTTCTGCCAGCTTGTGTGCCTGATATTCATAGTCTGCTAACAATGCCTGAAAATAGAAAGTTCCAACAATATTCCCAATTTCCTGCTCCAATAGTGCGATTCTTTCTTTTGGGTCATTGGTATTTTCTAGCATATAGTCAAGCAGTAACCTTTCGTTAAATGTGGAAGCCACTTCTGCTACGAAAATTGTGTAATCTGCCATCGAGAAAGGCTGATTTTCGTCTGAATAAAGAGTGTGCAAGGTATGTCCCAGTTCGTGTGCCAATGTAAATACGCTGTCTAAAGTCTTGTTGTAATTCAGAAGCATATATGGGTGAACTCCGTAAACTCCTGCAGAATACGCTCCTGTTCTTTTCCCTTTTGCCTCAAATACATCCAGCCAGCCTTCTGAAATCGCTTTTTTCATTTTTTCTACATAATCTTTTCCAAGCGGAGCAACTGAATTTAACACTATTTCCTTCGCATCATCATACTCGTATTCCTTGTCAAATTCTATTAGATTAATTGAGCCGTCAAAATTATAGTATTTTTCAAGTCCTAGAATTTTCTTTCTCAATTTTAAATATCTTTGTAATGGTTTTGTATTATTTTTTGCTGTATTGACAAGATTTAAGTAAATTTCTTCAGGAATATTGTCGCTTTCCAGATGGCTTAACAAAAATGAATCGTAATTATAGGCTTTCTTTGAAGCAATGTCTTTTTGCAAAATTGAATTATAAATTGCCGCAATCGTATTTTTTTTCTTTTCATAAATTGTATAAAATGTTTGAAACATCAGTTTTCTGTCTTCCTGATTTCTATTTGTAGACAAAATTTTAGAATAATTAGCAGGCATTACATCCACTTTTTCTCCAGAACTAAGCGTAACTTGCGGCCATTCCACATCCGTAACCGTAACTTCTGAATAAATGCTTCTCGGTGCTGAAAAGAACGAACTGTAATACGACAGCAATTTACTTTCCTTTTCCTCCAAAATATGCTTTTGCAATCTAAACAAATTTTTCAGTCCAAATCTATAGTCATCAAATTCCTTTTTCTCAATCCATTTTTCAATATTCTCGCGATTATCAACCAGTTCCGAATTTACCCAGGACAATTCAGTAGAAATCTCTGCAAACAAAAACTGCACCTTCTGCAAATGCTCCACAGCCTCCTTATCCGACGAATTCAAATCCCTCGCAAGCTGAGGATACCGATACAATTTATAAGAAATCTTATCCATCTCCTCCTGCTTCTGAAAAAACTCCAATAACTTCCCTTCATTCCCAAATTGCCCTTTAAATCCAGCCAATTCTTTTTTCAGCTCACTAACTTTCTCAAAATCCTTTTCCCAAGCTGAATAATTTTTATAAATATCCGATAAATTCCATTTATATTCCTGTTTTATTTCATTTCTTTCCATCTTTTCATTCCTTTTCTATTTTTATCATTTCAAATTTAAATTCAAAAGTTATATACTCTACTCAAACTCTAGCATTATCTAATTTATCAGTTTAATTTCAAAAAAATTTTAGCTTTTTTAAAAAACTATTTAATCTTTAAATTTTTCATACAAAAACAATATCAATGTGATAGGAATTATCCACCCTGCAACTGATAAAAATACCGAAAGTGCCAATTTTAACAAAGCAATTACTGCCACAACCCCAACTGCTATCCCCAAACATTTTATTAATATTTCCAAATTACTTTTTGGTGTAACATCTTTCATTTCTTTACCTTCTTTCTTTTTTTAAATTCTAAATATATTTTTTCACAAGTATTCGCTCTTTCCCTTTTTTCGTCTCCCCTTTATCCAAAAATAGCTTATATTTTCCAAATCCTCTAATCGTAATCAAGCTCCCAATTTCAAGCATTCTAGATTTATCCTTTTCTTCCACATAATCAACTAAAACCTTTCCTTTTTCAATCGGCTCAATTACTTTTGTCCGAGACAAATTTGTAATCGTTGAAACGATGCTGTCCAGACGCTTGGAGGGAACTGTGATTAACTTGTCATCATATTTATATTGCGGAAGAATATTTTTATTTTTTGTGTCAATAATTTCAATTTCACAAGACGCTTTTCCAATTTGCTTTAATTCCGAACTAATATAATCCGCAATTTTCTCTGATACTGGAATATAACCAAAAATCTGTTTATTTCCACTTTCAAGAATCAAATCTCCCATAAGTTCACGTTTTGTATTAAGTCCCATAAGACTTCCTAAAAAATCTTTATGTGAATATTCACGAAATCTTGAATCTATTGATATTTTTAACAATTTATTTGGAAACTGAAAACTATTTTGATTAAACCCATTGTTAAGGCTCTCATTATCTTCAAATTTTTCATCATCTTGTACCAAACTTTTTCCACTTTTTCCAAAATTATCATAAACATCTCTATTTCCAGCTATAAAACTGTCTGGTACAAATGCAATTTGCCGTCTATCACTATCCGCAAAAACTCCATCACAAATAACATTAAGCCCATCCATCCTTTTTCCTAGCTTCTTCCAAAAATTCGGTGTATAAAACTCCTCAGTAAAACTCATAATCTCATACTCTTTCGCAACCTCATAAGAATTATACAATTTACTAGCCAAATATTCAATTTCTTTTGGAAATTGCCTTAAAAAATTTTCTTTTTTCATCTTTCTCCGTTTCTAATCTTCACTTACAACTTTTAAATTATCCCAATCCACATTTTTATCTTTTTCATCCTGTCTTTTCTGCATTTCAAATTTTTCATATTCAGAAAGCAAAGACCCCAGTTTTGAGATTACATAAGCCACTACCCCAATATCATCTCCAAATCCAATAACTGGCAAAATATCAGGCACTGCATCAATCGTTGTAATCACATAGACAATCGCTCCGATAATTTTTACTTTATCCATCGTCGGAATTTTAAACTCCCCCTTTTTATCCGCCTGGAGCATTCTCACAAGAAGTCCAAATTTTGATGAAATTGCTCCTAAATTACTTGTGATTTTATCAGCTTTTTGTAAGTCTTCACCTGTAATTCTTGTTTTTTTATATTTTTCATACAATTTTTTCGCATTTTTTAACATAGTCCTTCCCCTTCCACAAATTAAAATTAATACACTTAATTATACTAAAAAAATCTTTACAATTCAATTATGTTGACTTATTTTTTCATACGATTGTTATTCATAATATCTTTTTACAACCTCATAATATTCTGAAAAATTACTACTGAAGAAAAAAAACATATTTCTATATTTTCTGATTATAATTTCAAATTGCTTAGTTATCAAAAAAGTCTATTTAATTTTATAGAATTTAAATTTCATACAAAAATCAATAGTTCTCTTAAAAAAATCTGGAAATTTCACAAAAAAGACACAATTTCTTCATTTTTTTGTCAAAATTTATTGATATTATATTCTTGTCGATAAGAAAAGACACAAAAAATAAGATTATAAATAAACAATCGGAGGAATTACTATGAAAAAAATAGGTAAGAAGAAAATTTTAGGAATCGCTTTATTAACATCACTATCAATATTTGCAGGAACTACACTCACAGCAGCAAACAACACCAGCAAAACATCAACAACTGCAAACAGTACAGCTAATGATGAGTGCAGACCACCACATAGACTTAAAAAAGATGCAAACGGAAATCTTGTGGATGAAAATGGAAATATTGTAAAGAAACCTGATCCTGCCAGAATTGAGCAATTAAGAAAAAAACTGAACAATGGAAAAATCACGAAAGCAGAAGGTGCTGAAATTGCACAGTTACTTGAAAGAAGAGGCGGAAAAGGACCAAGACCTAATGGCAACTGCAAGCCAAAAGATGCTCCAAAAAGATTGACTGATGCAGAAGTTCAATCATTGACAAATTCATTAAATAGCGGAAAAGTTTCAAAAGATGAAGCTGCTAAATTAATAGAAATACTAAATAGACGACACAAAGAACCAAGACCTGATGATGCACCTGCAAATTAATTTGACTAATAAAATTGTATTTAATAATAATGCTAATAAATATATTTTAATGTTCGTATTTTAAATAGTGAAATATCCTAATTCTCTTTTCATATTCACTGTTTAAGAAAAAATGACAGTCATAAGAATTGTAATTAATTTTTAGGATTGTCATTTTTTATTTTTATTTTTTTATCATTCCATTTTTAATCAAGTAATCTCTCGCCACATCTTTAGCCTTTTTCCCATTAACTCCCACTTCAAAGTTCATCTTACGCATTTCATAATCTGTAACTTTGTTATGCAGTTTATTTAAAATTTGCTCTAATTTCGGATATTTTTTCAAAGTCTCTCTTCGCATTAAAGGAACTCCCTGATAAGGCGGAAATAAATTTCTATCATCTTCCAGAACTGTCATTTTATACTGCTCCAGCTCGCTATCTGTCGAATAAGCATCAATTACATTTATATCTCCGCTTTGCACCGCCACATACCTTAATTTTGGTTCAAATTCCTTCACATCAGGAAATTCAAAATTATAAAGTTTCTTCATTCCTTTATAGCCATCTTCCCTGTCAACAAATTCCCGTGTAAATCCAACTTTTGCCTTATCCTTCACTCGTGCCAAATCCGATATTTTTGTAAGATTATTTTCACTTGCAAATTTTTGCGAAACTCCAACTGCATAAGTATTATTGTATGCCATTGGCTTTAACAGAACCATGTTATATTTTTTCAAAATTCCATTTCTAGCCTGCTCATAAACTTGCTCCTTAATATTGCTAACTGGTTTTTCGTTAAGGAATGTAAATACTACAGTTCCTGTAAATTCAGGATAAATATCAACTTCTCCTGATTTTAAAGCATTAAAGTTAAACGATGTAGTCCCAAATCCTGATTTTAATTCCACATCCACATTCATTTCATCCTCAATCAAAAGTTTATACATATTTATCAATATTTCCGGCTCTGTTCCCAATTTCCCCGAAATTACAATTTTATCTCTTTTGCTTTGCTTATTCATAACTAAATTTCCAGCAAAAAATACCATAAATAGAGCAATGAATGAAATTAAAATCACTTTCCAGTTGTTATTTTCCAGTTTCTTTAATACAAAATCAAACAGAACCGCTAGTAACGCCGATGGAATCGCCCCAAGCAAAATCAAATCCATATTATTCCTGTCAAGTCCAAGCAAAATCAATTTCCCAAGCCCGCCTGCACCGATTAGCGAAGCAAGTGTCGCCGTTCCAATGATAAGCACTGTCGCTATACGGATTCCCGCCATAATTACAGGCATAGCAAGTGGCAGCTGAATTTTAAAGAGTTGTTGCATCTTATTCATTCCCATAGCTCTTGAAGCTATCATGTATACTGGATCTACCCCATTTATTCCCGTATAAGTGTTTCGTAAAATTGGAAGCAATGCATAAATTACAAGTGCTGTAATTGCAGGTTTTCTACCAATTCCCATAACTGGAATCAATAACCCGAGTAATGCAAGTGAAGGTATAGTTTGCATTACTGCTGTAAGTCCGATAATTATTTCTGATATTTGTTTTTTATATGTCAAATAAATTCCAAGCGGGATTGCAATAATCAAGGCAATTACAAGTGCATAAAACGAAATCTGGATATGCTCAAGAACAGCTTTAAAAAATTCATCTTTTCGTTCGTAAAATACTTGAAAAAAGTGATTATTCATTATTTCCTCCTTTAATTTCTAAAATCAGTTTCTCATATTCCCCATTTTCCTTCAGTTTTTCAATAATTTTTTCATCAATTTTACTTTCTGAATTTTCATTTGTTTCCAAACTAATAAATTCCCTTACAAATTCATCTTTCGGATTATTAATTAATTCAGATTTTGTCCCAGACTGGATAATTTTTCCATCCTTAATTATAAAAATCCTATCTCCCAAATAAAAGGCTTCTTCAATATCGTGCGTCACAAAAACAATCGTTTTATTAATTTTCTGCTGCAATTCCTTTATATCCTTTTGCAAACTTTTCCTTGTAATCGGATCCAACGCACTAAAAGGCTCATCCATAAGTATAATTTCAGGATCCCCTGCTAATGCTCTTGCAATTCCGATTCTCTGTGCTTCTCCACCAGACAGTTCAGACGGCATTCTCTTTAAATATTTCTCACTTTCCAGCCCAATCATTTCCAGAAGTTCCTCTGTCCTTGCCTTAATCTCCTCTTTCTTCCAACCTTTTAATTCAGGCACGATACTTATATTTTCTTCTACAGTCAAATGCGGAAATAAAGCCACTTGTTGCAAGACATACCCCATATTCCAACGCATTTTATGAATATTATATTCAAAAATATTTTTCTCTTTTATTTCTATTTTCCCAGAAGTCGCATCCTCCAGTCTATTTATCATTTTCAAAACCGTAGTTTTCCCACTCCCCGAAGTCCCGATAAACACAATAAATTCTCCTTCACTTATCGAAAAATTTATATCTTTTACAGCTTCATTTCCATTTGGATATACTTTATTCACATTCTGAAATTCTATAATTTTGTTCATATTCTCTCCTTCCCATTATTTCTTACTTTTTTTCTTTTCAACTTTCTCTAAATTCTGCGAAATTCTTTCCAAAAACTCTTCACACATCTCAATTTCCTTTTGAGAAAACCCTTTATAAACATAATTAACCATAGTTTCAGATATTTCCTCATATTCTTTTTTAAAGCCCTGTGCATACTCTGTAAGTCTTATCAGCACTTTCCGTCTATCATCAGGATGTGGAGCTCTTTCTATCAGCCCAGCCTTTTCTATCCTATCCAGCATTGGCGTAAGTGTATTTATCGCAAGCCCTGTCTTTTTCGACAATTCTTTACATGTCAAATTATCCTTTTCCCAAAGTATATGCAAAATTTTTCCACGTTCACCATTAAAAACAGTAATTTCTCTCTTTAAAAGAATGTAATTTAAGATCCTATCGTGTATCTGTTTAATTTTACTTACATATATTCCCAAATTTACTTTCTTATTCATACCTTTTCTCCTTCTCCAATAAGCACTTTGGATTTCACTTTTATTTCAAGTTTATTAATAATTTGTTTCAAAACTCTTGACTTTTTACTTCTATATAGTATAATACTATAAAGAATTATAATTGTCAATCAAAATTTAAATACTGAAAAATGAGAAAGGAAATTTATGATGCTAAATAAAGCAAATACTATGAAAGCAGTTGTTCTCAAAAAACCTTCTACTGCTGATGAATTACAAATACAAAATATTGAGATTCCAAAAGTTAAAAATGGATGGGTTCTTATAAAAATTAAGGCATTTGGAATAAATAGGGCTGAAATATTTACTAGGAATGGATTTTCTCCTTCCGTGAAATTGCCACGTGTGATTGGAATTGAATGTGTTGGCGTTATTGAAGATGCTTCTGACAGCGATTTTCAAAAAGGAGATAGAGTTTTCACAATGATGAATGGTTTGGGACGTGAATTTAATGGAAGTTATGCCGAATACACGCTTGTACCGTCTTCACAAGTTTATCCAATAACTCTTTCAGAAACAGACTGGACAAAACTTGCAGCATACCCTGAACTGTATTATACCGCTTACGGCTCTTTATTCAAAAGCCTAAAATTGAAAAATACCGACACTTTACTAATTCGTGGCGGAACAAGCTCAGTCGCCCTTGCTTCAATTCAGCTTGCTAAAAATTTTGGAAATACCGTAATTGCAACTTCAAGAAGTAAAACTAAAGCTGAGTTTTTAAAAGAAATTGGAGCAGACTTTGTCTTAATTCAAGATGAAACTTTCGACGCCCAATTACGAAAATATTTTCCAGATGGAATTGACAAAGTTCTCGATTTAATCGGCACTCCTACTTTGAAAAATTCTTTAAAATCTGTAAAACAAGGTGGCATAGTCTGCATGACAGGCTGTCTTGGCGGATGGGTAATTGAAAATTTTGAACCTCTTGAAGACATTCTTTCAGAATCTTACTTAACTTCATTTGATAGTACAAACGTAAATAAAAATACAATAAAAGAAATGTTTGATTTTATAGAAAAATATGACATAAAACCAAGAATTTCAAAAGTTTTTACATTAAATGAAATTTCTTTGGCACATAAATATTTAGAGTCAAACAGTGCCAATGGAAAAGTTGTTATAAATGTTTTATAAAAAATATTACTATGTACACATATCACTTTTTATGATAGAATAATAAAATAAAAATCTATAATTAGACCAACTATAAAAAGTCAAGAGATTTTTGAAAAAAGTATATCACAAAATAATCCCAAATAAATTAAGGAGTGATTAAATGCCAACAAATCAATACAAAAATTCTTACGATTTATTACAAAATGATTTGAAAAATAAAATATTACTGCTGGATGGAGCGATGGGAACGATGATTCAGCAGGAAAATCTGACTACTAATGACTTTGGCGGGGAAAAATATGAGGGGTGCAATGACTATCTTGTGTTGCAGAAACCTGAGATTATTAAAAATATTCATAAAAAATATTTAGAGGCTGGGAGTGATATTATTGAAACTAACAGTTTTGGGGCTTTAGATATTGTGCTGAAAGACTACGATTTAGAAGATAAGGTTTTTGAGATGAATAAGGTGGCGGCGGAACTTGCAAATGAGGCGATTGCAGAATACAAAAGTGAACATCCAGAAGTTACACGAAACCTTTATGTTGCAGGAGCATTAGGACCTTCCAACAAATCTATCAGTGTTACTGGGGGAGTAACTTTTGATGAACTTATTCACACGTATTATACAGCTGTTTCAGGGCTTATGGCTGGTGGAGTTGACTTAATTCTGTTTGAAACTATTCAGGATACAAGAAATTTAAAAGCGGCTTATTTAGGGCTTAAAAAGGCTATGGAAGAAAATTATACTGTGCCGTTAATGCTGTCATTTACGATTGAAAGTACAGGAACTACACTTGCAGGACAGACTGCGGATGCTTTTTACTACGCTGTAAACCACATGAATCCATTTTCTGTGGGATTAAACTGTGCAACGGGACCTGAATTTATGACACAGTTTTTAAAAACATTGAATAATATTTCAAATACGTATATTTCAGTTTATCCAAATGCGGGATTACCTAATGAAGATGGAGAATACGAGGAAACTCCAGACACATTGTCGGCAAAGATTGAGCCGTTTTTCCAGAATAATTATTTAAATATCGTCGGAGGGTGCTGCGGAACTACGCCTGAGCATATTCAGAAAATTAAGGAAAAAAGTGTAAACTATTCTCCAAGAGTTATTGATAAAAACAGAAATTTCAATGATGTATCAGGACTGATTGCTTTGGAAACTCCAAAAGATCGTCCAATTTACGTGGGGGAACGTACAAATGTGATTGGCTCACGTATTTTTAAGAACTTGATTGCAAGCGAGAAATTTGATGAGGCGACAGAAGTTGCAAGATTGCAGATTAAGGGGCGTGCGGATGTAATTGATATTTGTCTTGCGAATCCTGATAGAGATGAAATTGCCGATATGAAGGCGTTTTTGGACAAAGTGGCAAAATTTGCGAAAGTTCCGCTTATGATTGATTCGACTGATATAAATGTAGTTAAGGAAGGACTTACTTACTTGCAGGGAAAAGGGATTATAAATTCGATTAACCTTGAAGATGGGGAAAAGAAATTTGCTGATATGACAAAGGTTATCAAGGATTTCGGAGCTTCTGTTGTTGTGGGGCTGATTGATGAGAAAGGAATGGCTGTTTCTGTGGAACGAAAACTGGAAATTGCCAGAAGAAGTTACGAACTTCTTACGAAAAAATACGGAATTGATGAAAGAGACATAATTTTTGACACATTAGTTTTTCCAGTTGCTACAGGAGATCAGAAGTACATCGGCTCTGCCACAGCAACAATTGAGGCAATTAGGCAAATTAAAGCTGAAATGCCGAATGTAAAGACAATTTTAGGAGTAAGTAACATTTCATTTGGGCTGCCGATTGCTGGAAGGGAAGTTTTGAATACTTATTACATGCAAAAGGCTTATGAGGCAGGACTTGACTATGCAATTATAAATACTGAAAAAGTTATTCCAATGAATGAAATTTCAGACGAGGAAAAGGAATTATCAGAAAATATTTTATTTCACACAAATGATGAAAATGTATCAAAATTTGCAAATTTCTATCGTGAAAAAAAGGCTGTCAAAAAAGTTGCTGATACAAGCAATTTAACCACCGAAGAAAAGGTTTCAAATCTAGTTGTCGAAGGAAGTAAAAAAGATTTGAAAATCTGTCTAGATGAATTGTTGGAAAAATATTCTCCAATTGAAATTATTAACGGACCTCTTATGGACGGG
Source organism: uncultured Leptotrichia sp. (assembly GCA_963548925.1). GTDB lineage: Bacteria > Fusobacteriota > Fusobacteriia > Fusobacteriales > Leptotrichiaceae > Leptotrichia. The sequence continues at coordinate 17,082 of CAUUWI010000011.1, forward strand.
ATGGACGAAGTTGGAAGACTGTTTAACAATAACGATTTAATCGTTGCCGAAGTGCTGCAAAGTGCAGAAGTCATGAAAGCATCAGTTTCCCATCTGGAACAGTTTATGGAAAAAGACGAATCTTCTGTAAAAGGGAAAGTAATTATGGCAACTGTAAAAGGGGACGTTCACGACATCGGAAAAAATCTTGTTGGAATAATTATTGGAAATAACGGTTACAAAGTAATCGACTTAGGAATAAATACACCTGCCGAAAAAATTCGTGAAGCAATCATTGAGCATAAGGCTGATTTCTTGGGACTTTCTGGACTTCTTGTAAAATCTGCTACGGAAATGGTGAATACTATGGAAGTTCTGCGTGAAGCCGGTATTGATATTCCAATATTTGTGGGAGGTGCAGCACTTACAGAGAAATTCACTGTAAATAAAATCGAGCCTGCCTATAAGAATAACATCGTAATTTACTCAAGGGATGCTATGACTGCCCTTGCCGACTTAAACAAAATGACTGATAAGAAAAAATTTGAAGAATTTAAGGAACATTTACAAAAACGAAGAGATCTTGTAACGATTAAGGATACAAAAAAACTTGAACAGCTAAAAGTTAAGCCAACGGTAAGTGATATTAAAGATGCCGATGGAATATTCGACTTTTCAAAAGTTGAACTACCAAAATACGACTTTGAAAAAATTTATAAACCACAAACATTAAATAAACAAATTATAACGAATATAAAGGCAAAAGATGTATTCCCATTCATCAATTTACAAATGCTGATTGGAAAACATCTAGGAATGAAATGGATTGTAAATAATTTGATTGAAAAACAGGATCCTCGAACAATAAAATTGTATAATGAAATTTTAGATATTATCGAAAATGGCGATGAATACTTTGATATAAAGGCTATTTACAAATTTTTCCCCGTATGTCGAAAAGTTGGTAAAAGAAAAGATGACTTCAAAATTGAAGTTTTATCAGATGACTTGTCAACTGTTCTGGAAACATTTGATTTCCCAAGACAAAGATATGGACAGTATTTATCATTAAATGATTATGTAAGTCCAGATGTAATCGATTACATCGGATTCTTTATCGCAACCGCAGGAGAAAAATCAAGACTTGTTTCAAATGAACTTAAAGAAAAAGGCGAATTTTACAGAGGACATATCGTAAACTCCGTAGGACTTGAACTTGCCGAAGCAACATCTGAATATATTCACAAAATGATGCGTCAGGATGTAGGAATTATCGACAAGGATATTACCCTGAACGAAATTCTAAATGCCCAGTATCAAGGGAATCGTTACTCTTTCGGCTACCCAGCCTGCCCAGACTTGAGCAATCAAAGAAAATTATTTAATTTATTAAAGCCTGAAAGATATGGAATCTCTCTAACAGAAGAATTTATGATGTACCCAGAAGCCACGGTAAGTGCGATTGTATTCTCACAGCCGTTCTGTAAGTATTTTAATATGTAGTTTTTTAAAATTGATAATTAACAAAAAAAAATTGGAAGAAAATCTAAATACAATAAATAGATAACTTCCAATTTTTTATAACCTTATTAATTAAAAATGATAACTCAAAATGCTAAGAATTAGTAAATAGCCCTAAATCCAATTCCACCTCTGACATTCTTACCTTTAGTATCATATCCAGCATTCACTGTAACTCCAAATCTTGTGTTATCCACTCCAATGTTCAAATCAAACTTACCATTTCCTCTTCTATCATCCTTTTCCCCTCTGATTCCAAACCAGTCAGCACTTGTGTATCTTACTCTTCCCTTGTTGTTTACATTTCCAACTTTTCCTAACTCGTTCTCATATGCGGCTTTCAGTCCTACTGTCAAGTTTGTTCTTACTGCAAGTGGCTGAACATATCTGAATTCTGCTCCAACTTCTGGCTTAACTGAGAAATAGTCGTTCCCTTGAACTTCCAGCCTCACTTGTCCATTCTTTTCCCTTATGCTGTTGAATCTTCCGTATTCCATCTTGAGCGATCCGTATGGACGCAAGTGTGTTCTCTCGCTCATTCTTATGTCATATCCTAAGTCTGTTTTTAATGCTGCTCCGTATGAATTGTAGTTAGATTTTCCTTCAAATACTTCATCTACAACCAAATATCTACGTCTCATATCATTAATTCCTACGAAGGCATCTGCGCCAATTGTCCATTGTAATGCTCCATTATGATCTTTTTTAGGCGACATTGTCTTGAAAATTCCGGCTTTAAGTATAGTCTGGTTTTCTCTAGATTTTCCAATGTCTTTAAATTTAAATCTGTTTGTTACAGCTCCTGCATACCATCCGCTTGAGTTACCCATCTTAATTTTTTGATCTTCGTGAACGTAAGCCACTCCGTAGGCATTGCTTGTGTAGTCGATAATTCCCGCTGTATCTGTCTTATACTTATCTCTCATTCCGAATACCTTAATCTTGTTGTCTTGTTTGGATGGATTTCTCCATTCTCTTCGGAGATGGTTAAATTCCTTATCAAGCAAGTTTGCTGTTGTGTTTATTCTTTGTTGCAGATTTCCATATTGGTGTCCCATCATTTCGTCTGTTGCTTGATAGAATAGGATTTCTTCGTTATTTCCTATTCCACTTATCTTGTCAAATAACAGCTTTTCTCTTGATCCTAGACTTTCCACTCCATATCTCTGATCCAGTCCATTTAAGAAATTATATGTATCTGTACTGTTTACAGGAGTGTTCTTTCTTCCTGCCCATCTAGTGTATGGAATTTTTGCCAAGTAAGCGTTTTCTATTGTTCCGTTTATCTGATTTTGTGCCACGCTTGCCATCCATGTCAATGATCCTGAATAGATATTCCATTTTTCAATTTGTGGATTGTTCAAAATCATCTTGTTATATGGCGAAAGTATTTCCCGGCTTATTTTTATATACTTTCCTGTTGTATTTTGGGCAGCTTCAGTTCCTATTATCAGGTCTGCGTTTGTCAATGTAGTTAAATTATTTAATCCAACTACTGGTGTTGTAAACCGCTTGCTTGATGTATCTATATACATTCCTATTGTTGAAACTTCCATCGGCTTGTACTCTTGGGCTGTCGTCGTTGCCAGCTCAGGAATTACTGGAACTCCATTTACTGTTATAGTTGCAGTTGATGAACCCGCCGGTGTATGTATTCTGACTCCTGCCATATCTTTTTCTAGCTCCTGACCTTCTTCCGGAATTTGTGAATCTCTAGCTCCACTTCCTGTTATTTTTAAAATTCCATAGTTTTTTATTTTTCCTATATTGTGTCCTGCCGCATCTCCCTTGGCAAGTAGTCCCACCGCCTCTGATGCATCAATTTCAATTCTTCCATTATTTTCTATTGTTGAGCCATTCTTAACTACCATTCCCACAACTTTTTTCAATCCTGTTCCATTTGACTTGATTATTCCGTTGTTTATTCCATATGCTCCATTATCAAGATACATTCCTGTCGTGTTGCTTGCGTTAAGGTTAATTGTTCCATCATTTGTTACTGTTGTCCCTCTTTCTGTTCCGTACATTCCTATGCTGTATTCGCCATTTACATTAATTATTCCCTTATTTACTATGTTCCCTGTATAGGCTGGTGTTGATTTATCTCCAAAATATCCTGCCGCCATTCCTATTGCATATTGATTGGCTGTTGGATCAGAATTTGAAGCTCCCACCGTTATTGATACACCTTTACTATTTACAGCAGTTCCTCCATTTGTGCTGTAAACTCCTACATTCCCTATTCCTGAACCGTAATTAATATCTGCATTATTTATTACTGTTCCTGCTGAATAAAGTCCATAGTTTAGTGAACCGCTTGAAGTTAATGGTGTGTTATTTATCACTGTTCCTGACGTATCTCTTGAGAACACGAAAACTGTATTATCTCCGACAGACTGCTGTGAAGTCATATTGCTTGTTATTGTATTCCCGCTTCCTTCATTGATAAATCCATATGAGCCGTTACCCATTGTAAGTTTAGAGCCTGCATCTGCTATTATTTTATTTCCAGTTCCTCTCGTATATACACCAATCGCTTCATCTTTTCCTAATGTAATTGCAGAGCTGCTTGTTAATGTAATATCTCCGCCTGTGCTAAGTATTCCCTTACCTTTATTTCCAATGGTCAATGTTCCACTGTTTATTACGTTTGCACCTTCGGAATAGATTCCATAGGCTTTTCCGCTTTTGTCTGTTATTGTGGCTGTGTTTGTTAAAGCTCCGCCTTTTGTATAGACTCCGACGATTCCTTTATCACTGCTAGTATTTACTATATCTATATTAGTCTTATTTGTTGCTGTATTAGCATAGAAAATACCAGCTCCAGAAGCATTTGATGCACCTGTGTATTTTATTTCAAAAGTCTTTCCATTAGGATTTACACTGGAACCGTTTGAAACAGAAATCCCTACACCTTTGTCCTTTATTTCCACTCCTGTATTTGAAGTAAAGTTTACAACACTTTTCGTTCCACCTGCATAAACTCCAATTCCATTAATTCCCACTGCAATGTCAGAACTTCCAGTTCCTCCTAGATTAATTGTGTTTCCTACCCCTTCGGACACTATTCCAACACCACTATCTCCTGTCATCGTTATCTTACCGTTATTTGTAATGACTCCATTTGAAGTGGATACGCTCGATTTTCCTCCCGCCTGATTTGTCTTTCCATACAGTCCAATCGAACCATTTCCTGCAACTGTTATCTTACCATTATTAGTTACTTCCAAAACTTTATCAGCCGCTGCCAATGTCCCTTTTGAAATTTTGTCATCCGTTCCATAAGTTTTTAATTTAGAAGCTGAAGCAAATGCCGCCATTCCCACTCCGCTTGAAGTGACATTTATTGTACTGTTGTTTGTAAGGCTGCTTCCATTTATTCCATATGCTCCAATTCCCTTATCTACACTGATAGTCCCCTTATTATCAACATACCCAAAACTTGTAGACAATGCCGTTGTCTTTGAAGGTGTACCCCCTGTTATATTAACTATCCCATTGTTTGTATATCCTGTAGTTGTGTTATTTGAGACTTTATCACGAGAAGCCATTGATAAGCCTTTTCCAGTCGCAGAACTTACAGTTACACCATTCGCTATAGTAAATCGCTCATTTGAAAGTCCTAATTTTGTGTTAAATTCATCAGCCGGGTCATCTAAGTTTTGGTTGTTATTAAGATTAAATGTACCATCCATGTAATATATTTTATAATGTTTATTATTTGTATTCAATGCAGCAAGTTTCATATCATTTTTTATAGCATCTGAACCTGTAGTTCCACCTGTCCAGTTAGTAGTAGCTCCTTTGTAAGTACGTAATACTACATTATTTCCAGTAAGGTTTACGGTTACATTCTGCATTCCATGATATTTAGCCGTTGTAACTTTCGCACTTCCTTCATAATCAGCAGCTGTAGTCCCCGGCATTAATATACCGTCTGACATATTTATTGTTGTAGCTCCCTTGAAGTTTATTGCAGACGTATTCGAATCGGCATAAAATGGTGTAGATTTTGAATGATCCACAGTAATAGTTCCCTGTGTTACAACTTCACCTGATGTAGCTTCATTTTCATGATAAATAGTTCCACCGCTAAAGTTTACAGTTCCTCCACCTACTGCAGCTAATGCTCCATTTTCACCAGTCTGAATTCTATTACCTGTTCCATTATCAATATTTACAACAGAACCAGTTCCCGAAGCAAATCCAGCCATACCGCTTATTTTAATTTTTCCATTTTTTATATTTACAGTTCCTCCATCTATTCCTGCCTTTGTACTTGTAGCTAATCCTGCGATATTTTCAAATTTATTTTTACTGCTTGCAGCTGTAACATTTGCATCTACCGCTGTAATATTTCCATAAATATCAACTCTTCCTTCATCTCGTGCGAATCCCACTATTGATCTATAGTTTACTGCTGTTGTATTTATTGGCTTTGTTGATGTTCCAGCATTTACAATACCTTTGTTATCACCCATATAAGCAATTCCTTCTTTTGCAGTCATAACCAAAGGAATATGTACATTAATTTCAGAAGATTTTCCTTCTAATGCAGCTGCTGTTGAACCTGCTGCTTTATTATCATTATCAGTTACATATTTTTGTGTTGTTCCTAATTTATGTTCTGATTGTTTCCAAACTCCTTCTGCATAAGTAACTACTGTTCCAGTAGCTGCGTCATCTTCTGTGGTATTTTCTCCATTAATTCCATCTGTAAATGAAGTTGAAGAGTTTGTTATATAATGATGTGTAGTTGCTTTTCCTATATCAACAACACTTCCTAATTTAGAAATTACCATAAATCCATTTTTAGAATATTTTCCAAAACGAATATCTATCTTACTTATTTCTAAATTATGTATTTTATCATCATCTAAAGAAGCAAGGTTTTCATAAGCACTATTATTTGCATTTGTTGGTAGCTCTGCATAACCTGCTTTAGCATGAGGAACTCCTAAATCTCTTGTAGGGCTAATCCCTTCTCTTTGTCCAGATTGCACAAAGACTCCAACAGCACCATCTACTGTTGTATCTGTATAACCTGCTTTATTAAGTTTCCCTTCTGAAGTTGGAGCACCTGTTCCAACTTTAGCAGCTATATCTATTTCTCCTTGATAAATTCCTATATATGAAGATTTTCTGATATATTTTTTTCCATCTTCAAGATTTCTGTGGTTTGGTTCCCAAGATTTTGGATTAGGACCACCCATTTTACTTCCAAAAAATAGTCCTACATTTTCATCTCCCAAAAGATTAACTTTAGACAATTTTATCCTAGATTGCATTTTTTTATGAGCGGCTGTATTATAGTATGTTTTTTGATAATGAGTTTTTTCCCAGTTTGGTACATAACTCATTCCTGAATACACAATATTTGAAGCTCCATAAGAATTTATATCTCCATCATTTTCTATCCATCTTGCTCCTGAAATTCCAGCAGATAAATATACATTATTCCCTGAACCATGTAAATTAACATTTGTTGTTCCTTCTAATGAGCCTATATAATAAGGTCTTCTTGTCGAATCAGTATACCCTTCTGAAATTGTTCCCCAAGCTGATGGCATAATATAGAAAACTGAATTTTCTTTTCCATATACATTAACTTCTGTATTTGTCATTTTGACTTTTCCATTTCTCCATGTTTCAGAAGTTAAAAATCCTGCTCTTCCATATAAATATGCTTTTACATTTTCAACTTTGGTATCTAGCAAAGTATGAACACCTATTGTTCCTAAAGTTGGTATTCCTGGATCAGATCCTCCACTAGCTCCACTACCTGTATCTGTAGTATATCCATCAGAAGCATCTCCAAAATAACCTCTAACATAAAATGTAGAGTTTTTTATATCTTTCCCTACTCTATATAAAATATTAGTAGGACGCTCAGCATGTTCAGTAATTAGAGTTCCTGAGAAATTATTTCCTTCATAAGCTCCTGTTTTTAATGCAGGAGCTGCATTTTTAGGATCCGATTTTACAGAATCTGGATTTATACCTGCATATAAAGTTTTATTATTTACATCTGTAGAGTTTTCAGCATTAAGAGCTGTATGATTAGAAGTAGTTTTTAGATTAATATCACTTGCTGCTCCATTAAAAAAGAAACCAGTAAATGGACTAGCATTCGGTTGAACAATCGTTACTTCCTTTTTAGGTGTATCTGGCCCTGGCACCGTTACTGCTAGTGGCTCAGTTCCATTTACTGTCAATGCTTGTAATTGTGGTGCTCTGATTCCCAGATCTGGAATATCTATGTTTACTGTTTTTGGTCTGATTGATGCTTCCACGTTCATTTCTATAATTGGTTCTTGAGCTGGATCGTTACTTGCTATTCCGTATGATGAAGGAATTCCGCTTCTTGCATTTGATGAAGCTGAACGTCCGTTTGATCCCAAAGCTAATTTTCCATAATGTTTACTCAAAGGCGAAGTGTATCTTTCAAATGAATTCAAGCTTCTTTCAAACATTCCTTCATATGGATACTTCTCCTCCTTATCCCCTCTACCTTTATAAGTTCCACGCCAATTGTTATAAAAGTAATTCATTCCATACTGCCAGCTGCTCCAAGGTGATTTTATAACATAATCCCCTTGCTCCATTAACTGAATCAGTTCAAGATTTGTATTTCTTAATAACTTATTGTTTTGCTGTCTCGTTTCCTTAACTTTTTGATTTATAGTCTTGATTGATGTGAAAATCTCCTACTTCTGACTTTCTATGCTTTTATCTATGCCTGCTGAAAATAAATTAACAGATAACCAATTTCCACATAATAAAAATGAAATCAATGCAGAATCCGTATACTTGAAATCCTTACATCTTTTCGCAAAAGATTTTAGATCTTTTTTCAATTCTAATAAATTATTTGTCATTAACTTGCTCTCCTTTTCTTATTTTTTTCAAAATTTTTTCAAATTATATCCAAACTCTTCAAATAAACAATTTTTTATAACCTTTTAATTAAAAACAATAAAAATTAGTAAATAGCTCTAAATCCTATTCCTCCTCTAACATTCTTACCTTTAGTATCATATCCAGCATTCACTGTAACTCCAAATCTTGTGTTATCCACTCCAATGTTCAAATCAAACTTACCATTTCCTCTTCTATCATCCTTTTCCCCTCTGATTCCAAACCAGTCAGCACTTGTGTATCTTACTCTTCCCTTGTTGTTTACATTTCCAACTTTTCCTAACTCGTTCTCATATGCGGCTTTCAGTCCTACTGTCAAGTTTGTTCTTACTGCAAGTGGCTGAACATATCTGAATTCTGCTCCAACTTCTGGCTTAACTGAGAAATAATCGTTCCCTTGAACTTCCAGCCTTACTTGTCCACTCTTTTCCCTTATGCTGTTGAATCTTCCGTATTCCATCT
>CAUUWI010000012.1:0-25029 GCA_963548925.1 uncultured Leptotrichia sp.
ACGAACTTAATTCACTGCTCAAAACTCCAAAAGGACTCGGAAAACTGGAAGAGCTGGTAATCAAACTTGAAGGAATGAGTGAAAATTATAAGCCAAAAAAAAAGATGGTACTTGTAATGGCAGCTGACAATGGAGTAGAACATGAAAAAATAAGCAAATCAAAACGTATTATCACACAGTATGTAGTGGAAGCGATGTTAAACGGAAAATCTTCAATCAATGCTTTGGCAGCATTTTACAATGCAGATGTAAAAGTAGTTGACTTGGGAATTGACAAACGTTCAGATACAAAAAAAGAAATCAATCTTACAGGAACTATTGAAAAAAAAATTATGGAATTTGGAACTGAAAATATTGCTAAAGAAGCCGCAATGAGTTATGAAACAGCTGTAAAAGCTATAAACACAGGAATTGAGCTAGTTAATAAGTTTGTGAAAGAGGGATATAATTTGTTTGCAACTGGAGAAATGGGGATTGGAAATACCACGACAAGCAGTGCCGTTTTAAAGGTTCTGACAAATTTACCGCTAGATGATATTGTCGGTTATGGAAGCGGCATTGATGATAAAACTTTGGAGCATAAAAAAAATGTTGTAAAAAAAGCGATTAATATTAATGGACTGACAAATTTTTTGGATGAAAATAAAAAAAATAAAATGAACGAAGAAATCTATAGACAAAAAATAATAGATGTACTGGCAAAAGTTGGAGGACTGGACATCGCGGGAATGACAGGAACGTTCTTAGGATGTGCAGAAAATCGGATTCCAGTCGTAATAGACGGCTTTATTTCGGCAGTTGCCGCTTTTGTTGCATATAAAATCTGTCCAGCTTGCAAGGAGTTTATGATTGCTTCACATTTGAGCGAAGAGCCTGGAATGAAATATATTATTCGAGAGCTGGATTTGGAGCCAATGCTTTTTATGAATATGAAATTGGGGGAAGGGACCGGAGCAGTTATGATGTTTCCTGTGATTGAAGGGGCTTGTAATATTAGTGGAGTTGTTAGGAAATATCCTGATATATGAGTGAATTACTCCTGCTTATAGAAATTAGAAATTTTTTTTTAAATCTTGACAAAATAATAAAATTTTGCTAAACTTTAAGAAGTAAAACATTTGAAGTAATAAAAAAATTAAAAAATGGAGGTAATTTTTTATGAAAAAATTATTGTTGTTATTAGGAGTAATGGTCAGTGCAACTGCTATGGCAGATGTAATCGAAGTTAGAGCAGGTGGTGACTTAACTCATAATGGTAAATTTAAAGGTGGAGAATATAAAGGTTACAATGTTAAACTTAAGAAAAAGTCTACAAGAAATGGTTTTGAAATTGCTGGTGAATATAGAAAATCTATTACAGACGCTTGGGAACTTGGTGGAGGAATTGCTTACAAATTCAATAGAATTTCTGAAGAAGGTACTGAAAAAAAAGGATTATATCAAGTACCTTTATACCTAACTGCAAGATATAATTTCAAAAATGATAGTGAAGTAACACCATATGTTAAAGCAAATTTAGGATATGCTTTTAATTCAGGAAAACTTAAAAATTCAAATCCATCTTATGATTTTGAAGCAAAATTTAAAAACGGATTTTATTCAGGTCTTGGTACAGGAATACAATATAAAAACTTTGTAGTAGATCTAAGCTATAATTGGAATAACACAAGAGTTGACCGTACATATAAATCTGTAGGTAGTACGGATAAAGACAAATTTACTCTTAGTCACGGAACACTTACTTTAGGAGCAGGATATTCGTTTGGATTCTAATAAATTCTAATAATCCTAATAATTTAAATAAAATAACAAAAAACTTTCTTTCAGTGATGGATGAAAGTTTTTTTTCATCTCTTTTTCTTCTTCTCTAATTTTTCATTTTCTATATCAAAATTCGCATATGAATAATTTTTACAATTTCTCTTTTTATTGAAAGAAAATTTTTAAAATGGTATAATTACGGTAAATATTTAAGTAATTTTAGTAATAGTTGATTCTGAAAAATAAATATAAATATCAGGAAAGGAAAATTTTTAAAATGAAAATAGTGTATCTGGATAATGCTGCAACTACAAAAATGTCGGATAAAGTAATAAATGAAATGATAAAATCATTTAATGAAAATTATGGAAATCCATCATCTGTGCATACATTGGGGCAACGTGCAAAATCGGCTGTGGAGAATGTAAGACATATTGTTGCAAAAAATTTGAAAGTAGAAACAACTGAAATTGTGTTTACATCTGGTGGTGCTGAAGGAAATAATCTTGTGATAAGGGGATTTTTGAAGGCAAATAAAGATAAGGGAAAACATATTATAACATCTAAGATTGAGCATTCTACGGTTTTGAAAACTTTTGAACAGTTGGAAAAAGAGGGGTATGAAGTTTCGTATATTGGAGTTGATGAAACTGGGGTTGTGGATATTGAAGAATTGAAGCGAGAACTAAGAGAAGATACTGCATTTGTTTCGATAATGTTTGTGAATAATGAAACTGGGATTATTCAGCCAATTAAGGAAATCGGGGAAATTTTGGCAGAAAAAAAGATATTTTTTCATACGGATGCGGTACAGGCGATAGGAAAATTTAAAATTTTTCCAAAAGATTTGAAAATAAATGCTTTGACAGCAACAGCTCATAAATTTTATGGACCTAAAGGAGCAGGATTTGTATTTATTGATAAAAAATATTCGGTTGAAAAGCAAATCTGGGGCGGCTCGCAGGAAAGGAATAGACGCGCTGGAACAGAGAATGTTCACGGGATTTTGGGACTTGGTGTGGCACTTGAGGAAGTTTATGAGAATTTGGAAAAAATGTCGGAAGGAGAAGGAAAAATCCACAATTATTTGGAAAATAAATTAAAAACTGAAATTGAAAAATCAGGTAAAAAAGTGCAAATAAATGGAGAAAAGGCAAACAGAATAAAAACTACAACAAATGTTTATATAGAAGGAATTGATATTCAAATGCTGTTAGTAGCACTTGATTTAAGAGGAATTTGTATAAGTGGAGGTTCTGCCTGTATGTCAGGATCGTTAGAAAGTTCACACGTTTTGAAAGCTATGGGACTTACTGATGAAGAATTGAAGGGATCATTTAGAATTAGCATTGGGAAGGATACGACGGTAGAGGAAATAAATTATTTTGTGAAAAATTTGGTGGAAATAATTTAAGGGAAGGAAATTAAAATGGATAGTATAAAAGCAATATTTATGGATTTGGATGGGACAATTCTGACAAGTGAGAATAAGGTTTCAGAAAATTTGATAAAAAAATTGAGAGAACTGGAAGAAAAGGGAGTGAAAACATTTATTGCAACTGGGAGAACCTTTGCTTCATCAAAGTTTTTTGTGGAAATGCTGGGGATAAAAAATCCAGTAATTAATTATAATGGTGGAAGAGTTGTAAATCCTTTGAACAGTGAAGTTATTTTTGAAAAGCCTGTTGAGGCACAGGATGTTAAGGAGCTTATTAGAATCTCGAGAGAAAAGAGAATTCATCTGAATTTATATATGGATGACAAGTTATATATTGAAAATGAAACAGATGAAGGTGTAAAGTATTCAGAAAGTGTGAAAATTCCATATTATGTGAAAAATTTTGATGAATTTTTTGGAAAAACTTCCACAAAGGCGTTATTTATTGCGGAAAATGCGATTTTATTAGAATTGAAAAAGGAACTGGAAGAAAAGTTGCCGCATATTAATTTTGTATTTTCAAAACCATATTATTTGGAATGTTTGAATAAGGAAGTAAATAAAGGGCTGGCAATAAAGGAACTGTTGAAAAAATATGATATTTCCCCAGAAGAAACAATGGCGTTTGGAGATCAGTGGAATGATTTGGAAATGTTGAAGTTTGTGAAATATGGGTATCTTATGGGGAATGCTACGGAAGAATTGAAACAGGAATTTTCAAAAGATAAAATTACTCTGTCAAATGATGAAGATGGTATTTATGAAGTGATAAAAGAACTTTAGGTATTTTTATAAAAATAGAAATTAGGTAGAAATTATGGGAAATAAATTTGTACATTTGAAATTGCATACGGAGTATTCGCTGCTTGAAGGTATTGGGAAGATTGATGAATATGTTGGAAGAGCTAAGGAAATTGGGGCAAAAGCACTTGCAATTACGGATACTTCGATGTTTGGGGTGATTGAGTTTTTTAAGAAGTGTAAAAATGCTGGAATAAAGCCGATTATTGGACTTGAGGTGTTTCTGGATGGGCTGGAGAAAGTGGGGGAGTATTCGCTTACTTTACTTGCTAAAAATCAGAATGGGTATAAAAATTTATCAAAATTGTCGTCAATTTCGTATAGCAGGTTCACACGGAATCGAAATAAAATTAAATATGATGAATTGAAAAAATATTCGGATGACTTGTATATTTTGTCGGGCGGGATAAATAGTGAGGTTGTAAAGGGTATTTTGGACTTGGAAAATACTCAGGTTAGAAGGGTTATTGAGAAGCTTGGTAAGGATTTTGGGGATAATTTTTTTATTGAAGTTCCTGCTGTGGAAAGGCTGGAAAAGGCTAGAAAAATGCTTTTTGACATTGTGCGTAAAAATAAATTTAACAATTTTGTTATTACAAACGATGTTTATTATCCAAATCGGAAAGATGCAGTTTTGCAGAAAATCGTAGAGTCGATAAAAGAGGGAAGCAAAATTGATACAGAAAAATCGGAAAATAGTGAAATTTTGTATGATGATCTGTATTTAAAATCTGAAAATGAAATAGAAAAAAGTTTTGAAAATAAGGAATATAGTGAGTTTTATGAAACTGGAATTAATAATGTGGAAAAAATTATGGAAAACTGCAATGTTGATTTTGAGTTTCATCATTTTAAATTTCCAAAATATTCGTTGCCACAAAATGTAAGTGAAAAGGAGTTTTTACGAAATCTAGTATTTGAGGGGCTTTTTCACAAATATTTGAAAAAATCTGTTTCAGATTCTGAAAAATTGCAGCTGGATAAAAATTTTGAGATAATTGAAAAAAAGATTGCAAAAGATGAAATCGCTGGGCAGAAATTGAAAGAAGTTAAAATTCGCGAAGAATTATTAAGAAATAATTTGGAAAATGTTTTGGAGCGTGTAGAGTATGAGCTGGAAATTATTGATAAAATGGGGTATAACGGATACTTTATCATTGTCTGGGATTTTATAAAATTCTCACGTGAAAATGGGGTTTATGTTGGGCCTGGACGGGGTTCTGCGGCTGGGAGCATTGTTTCGTATGCCTTAAATATTACTGAAATTGATCCGCTTGAGTATAATCTGATTTTTGAACGTTTTTTGAACCCTGAGCGTATTTCAATGCCTGATATTGACATAGATTTTGATCAGGAACAGCGGGAAATTGTTATAAATTATGTGGTGAATAAATATGGGGCGGAGTATGTGGCACATATAATTACGTTTGGAACGCTGAAGGCGAGGCTTGCAATTCGTGATGTGGGACGTGTGTTAAATGTTTCGCTTGCAAAAGTTGATAAAATCGCCAAGATGATACCGTTTAATACGGAGCTGAAAGATGCCTTGAACAATATTCCTGAACTTAGGAAAATGTATGAAACTGATGGGGAAATAAAAAGGGTGATTGATTATTCGCTTAAATTGGAGGGGAAAGTACGGCACGCCTCTGTTCATGCAGCTGGAGTCGTTATCTCCAAAGATGTGCTAAGTGATGAGATCCCGACTTATTCTGATGGAAAAACTAAGATTGTTTCGACGCAGTATCAGATGAAGGAACTGGAAGAGCTGGGAATTTTAAAAATGGATTTTCTTGGCTTGAAAAATCTCACGATTTTGCGGAAAACTGTGGAAAATATTGAGAAAAGAAAAAAAATAAAAATAGATTTAAATGATATTCCGCTAAATGATGAAAAAACTTATGAACTACTTACAAAAGCTGATACAATGGGAGTTTTTCAATGTGAGTCGGCAGGAATCAGAAGCCTTATGAGAAAAATGAAAATTGAAAAATTTGAGGACATAATTGCATTGCTTGCACTATATCGTCCAGGACCTTTGCGAAGTGGAATGGTGGATGATTTTATTAATGTGAAAAATAACAGGACTGAGATAAAATATATTGATGATTCGCTAAAATACATACTTGAGGAAACTTACGGAATAATTCTGTATCAGGAGCAGGTTATGAAAATCGTGAGTGAAATGGCAAATTATTCGCTTGGGGAAGCTGATGAACTGCGACGTGCGATTGGAAAGAAAAATCCTGAACTAATGAAGAAAAATCGTGAAAAATTTGTAACAAATGCTCAAAATAAGGGAGTTTTATTGAAAAAGGCAAATGAAATTTATGATTTAGTGGAAAAATTTGGTGGATATGGATTTAACAAGTCACATTCGGCGGCTTATGCCTTGATTGTTTACTGGACAGCGTATTTTAAGGCAAATTATCCATTGGAATTTTTTGCTGCGATAATGACAACCGAAGTGCATAATCTGGATAGATTTGTTATTTTTGTGAATGAAGCGAAGGAAAAGAGGATTAATATATTTTTGCCAGATGTGAATTTGTCTGATTATGATTTTAAAATTGAAGAAAATCAGGCGGATAACGAAAATTTTGGAAAGGCTGGAATAAGATTTGGACTTTTTGCGATAAAAGGTGTTGGGGCAGCTTTAATTAATGAAATAAAAAAAGAACGAAAAAATGGAAAGTTTGTTTCCTATAAAGATTTTGGGTATCGGATGAAGCAAAACGGAATTACAAAAAAACAGCTGGAATCGCTAATTTTATCGGGAGCATTGGATGAACTTGATGGAAACAGGTTTGAAAAATACAGATCCATTGATAAACTTCTGGAATACAGCCAGAAAAAATACGAGTCCGAAGAAGATTTGCAAATGATTTTATTCGGCGGTAAAAAAGAAATGTCAGTTGACTTCCAGATGGAAAAAAATGATGAATTTCCTCAAAAAGTCTTGCTACAAAATGAAAAGGAGTATTTGGGAATCTACGTTTCAAGCCATCCGTTAAATGAGAAGAAAAATCTGATAAATATAATTTTCCATAATAAAATATCAGAAATTTCACAAAAGGAGTTAAAAAAAGTACGAATTATTGGAATAGTAAAAAATGTGAAAAAATTTGCAACACGGGCCGGAAAAGAGCCCATGGTAAAATTTGAAATGGAAGATTTTCAAAAAAGCATTGAAGTTGTCTGTTTTCCAAGAGAATATGTAACTTTTGGCTATAAAATCACGGAAGGGCAGATTATGGTGCTGGAAGGGACTGTAAATTCAGAGCAAAATAAAAATACAGTAATTTTAAACAACATTTGCAACATTGAAAATCTAGAAGAAAATAAAAATCTAAAATTATACATCTTAATTGACGAAGAAGTGAAAGAAAAAAATCAAAAACTAAAAGAGATTATTTTAAAAAATAAAGGCGATAATCAAGTATTTTTGGCGTTTAAAACGAATGAGAAAAAGGAAGTTGTGAAATTATCTAAGAAGTATAATGTGAATTTGTCGCTGAAATTTATTAGGAAAGTAGGGAAGTTGATGGGGGCTGAGAGGATTAAATTGAGATGATTTTTTAAAAAAGTTTGAAGGAGTTGAAATATGTTTTTTTTAAATAATAAAAAATCAAAAAAATCTTTTAAAGTAATATTCATAATGATGGCATTTTTTACAATAAATATTGTAACATTTTCTGCGAAATCAGAATTTTTAGCAATTGGGAATTTGAAAATTGTAAGACAGGAGCCATTGGTTATAAAGAGGGAAGATTTGAATATTACGATTGAGAAAAATAAGACAATAAAGGTTGAAAGTGTTTATACATTTGAAAATGTCGGGAATTATAACGTGAAATCGACGTTTATGTTTTGGCTGGATACGAATATTGAGAAAAGTGTAAAAGAGGATTTTAGCAATAAAAATACGAATAATCGGGGGAAATTTGTAAAAAATATAAAGTTTTTGACAGATTATAAAAAGGCACAAAATTTGAGGGCAGTTATAAAATTTGATGAAAATATTTATGAAAGTCAGGTGACAGATAATATTCAGCGTGAATGGTTTGCCATTTCAAAGGTTATTCCGTCGATGGAAGAAAGGAAAATCGCTGTTTATTATGATTTGGTAAATACAAAATTTTCAAGAAATAAGGATTTCGTGTACAGTTTTGAGCTAGTTGACAATTTTTTTAATAAAAATAAGGCGGAAATATTGTATGTAAATGTTTATAATAAATCAGATTTAAAAATTGCCAGTATAAATTTTAAAGATTATGAATTTAAGAATATTAGTAAAAATAATACAAAAGAGCATTATGAACTGCTTGAGGGTGGAGTAAATCTGGATGGGAAAATTGCAATAAAATTTAAGTAGTGCAAATATTGGTAATTTTGACTGAAATGTAGTAAAATATATACAGATTGATTCAAAATGTAGTGGAAATAATAAAAATTGAAATGAGGGAAAAATGAGAATTATAGCAGGAACGTTGAAAAATAGAAGAATAAAGTCGAGGGAGGGGAGAGAAACCAGGCCAACACTGGAAAGAATAAAGGAGGCAATTTTCAGTATAATTGGAGAAAAAGTTGTGGATGCAAAGTTTCTGGACTTGTATTCAGGAACTGGGAATGTTTCATTTGAAGCACTTAGCCGTGGGGCAAAAAGGGCAATTATGATCGAGGAGGATAAGGAGGCACTTAGAGTAATTATTGAAAATGTGAATCATCTTGGCGTGGAAGAAAAATGCCGTGCTTATAAAAATGGTGTTTTTCGAGCGATAGAAATTTTGGCAAGAAAAAGTGAAGCATTTGATATAATCTTTTTGGATCCGCCTTACAAGGAAAATATTTCAACAAAAACGATTGAAAAAATTTCGGAAGAAAATCTTTTGGAAAAGGATGGAATTATAATTTCAGAACATAGCACGTATGAGAAAATGGCTGATAACATTGGTAATTTTGTGAAGTACGATGAGAGGGATTACAATAAGAAGGTGGTTAGTTTTTATAGGTTTGATGATTAAATTGTCAAGTAAATTTAATGTTTATTGTTTTCAAGAACTAAAATTTTTTATTAAAAAATAAAAATAGGAGAAAATATGAAAATTGAAGAAACAAATGAAATAGAAGAAGAAATAGAGAATGAAGAAACAGAGAATGAAGAAACAGAAAAAAATAAATTAATAACAAATCCTTTTAATACAAAAGATATAAAAATAACTCCTAAAACAACAAGTTTAGATAATATAATTAAAAGATTAGAAAATGAAGAAATAGATTTAAATCCTGATTTTCAAAGAAATGGAGGATTGTGGGATAATTCTAAAATGAGCAGATTAATAGAATCAATTATTTTACGATTACCTCTTCCTATTTTTTATTTTGATATTTCAAATAATGATAAATGGATAGTAATAGATGGGTTACAAAGGTTAACAACAATAAAAAGATTTATTGTTGATAAAAATTTGAAATTAACTAATTTAGAATTTTTAAAAGAATTTCAAGGTAAAAAATTTGATGATTTAGAGCGAAATATAAGAAGAACAATAGAAGAAACAGAAATAGTGACATACCAAATGGAACCACAAACACCTAAAGAAGTGCGATATTCAGTTTTTAATAGAATAAATACAGGAGGAATAACTTTAAATCCTCAAGAAATAAGGCAGGCATTAAATCAAAAAAATAATGGTGTGAAATTACTTGAAGAAATAACAAAAGAAAAAGATTTTAAAAATATTGTAAATGTAACTTCTAAAAGAATGGTTGATAGAGAATTAGTTTTAAGATATATTGCTTTTAAAAAATATAATTATAGAAAACTTAATCAAGAAAAAAAATCTTTACCAAAGCTATTGGATGAAACAATGGAAATTGTTGATACTATAGAATTTGAAAATAATGAATATGCTGTTATGAAAACATCATTATTAAAAACATTAAGTAATTTAATAGAAATTTTTGAAAAAAAATACTTATTTAATAAAAAACTAATAGATAACAGTAAAATAAAAGTTTTAAATAAATCATTATTTGAAATATGGACAGTTTTAGTAAGTGATTTAGATAATAAAGAAATATTAAGATTAAAAAATAAGAAAGAAATTTTGAAAAAAAAATATATAGAATTATTAAAAGATCAAGATTTTAATGATGCAGTTACAAGGGGTACAAATGATAGAAAATCTGTAGTAAAAAGATTTTCTCTTTTAGAAAAATTGATAAGGAGTGTTATAGATGATTAATAAATTAAAATTAATTAATTTCAAATGTTTTAAAGAAAATGAATTTTTTTTTAAAGAATTAAACTTATTGACAGGAATAAATAGTGGGGGTAAATCTTCTGTGATTCAAAGTTTGTTATTAATAAAACAAAATTTTGAAAAAAGACAAGAGATAAAAGAGTTAATAAAATTATTGAGTTTTAATGATAAAAATACTGTTTTTAAAGATATATTTCTGAATGATAAATATGTAAAATTAGGTTTAATTAATGATATTTTGAACGAAAAAGCAATAGATGATGAAATTTTCATAGAATTGGAAATAGATAATAAAAAATTAGATACAAAAATAAAATTAGATGATGAAAAGAAAATTGTAGCACAATATAAAAAAATAGAAAATTGGGAATTTCTAATAAGTGAAGATAATTTTTTTTATTTATCAGCTAATAGAATTTCCCCAAAAGAAAATTATGAGTATTCTAGAGAAAAAATTTTAAAAGGTCAAATTGGAAATAATGGAGAATACTCAATACATTATCTTGCTGAATATTATAATGATGAAATAAAAATAAAAAATTTAAAATCAAATGATACAAATAATTATCAATTTAGAGAGAATGTATCAAGATGGCTTGGAAAAATAAGTAAAGGGATAGATATTACAGCAGTAGTTAATGATGCGAAAGAAGAAGTTAGGTTAAATTATAACTATGGTAGTAGAAATTTTTTGCCACAAAATGTTGGATTTGGTATTACTTATACTCTGCCAATAATAATTTTATTATTAAAAGCACAAAAAGGAGATGTTATTATCATAGAAAATCCTGAAACACATTTACATCCAGCAGCTCAATCTGAGCTTGCAAAACTATGTTGTAAAGTTGCGGCAGAAGGAGTTCAGTTAATAATAGAAACTCATTCAGATCATTTTTTAAATGCTATTAGAGTATCTGTAAAAGAGAATATAATTTCTTCAAATGAAGTTCAAGTATATTATTTCAATAAAAATTATGAAGAAAATGAAATAGAAATGGAAGAAATAAAAATAGATTCTAATGGAAGAATAGAAAATTGGCCTAAAGGTTTTTTTGATGAATGGGATATTCAGTTGGAGAAACTTTTATGGTAGAGTTTGTGATATTAAATAGTTCTTCTTTACCATTTAAAGATAAATATGAGTTTGAAAAAAATATAATAGAATTTTTAAAAGTAACAAATTATCTTTCCCAAAAATTAAAGAATTATATAAAAATAAAAACTTTTATTGAAATTAAAGACATGATAATTTATTCAAATAAAACTTTAAAAGAAACTATATATAGTATTAAAGATGAGGTTTTAAGAAGAAAATTATTTTCATTAATATCAAATAAGGTTATAAAAATTGAAAATCCAATATTAAATAAAACAAATGAAAATAAAACTTATGGTTTAAAAGAATACAAATATGAAGATAAAGAAAATAAAGAGTTCGGATATGTAGATATTTTTGGAACAGTGCTTGTAAGTTTTTTATCTAATGAAAAATGGAATAAAATAGAGATAGAGTTATTAAAAATATCTTTTTTAGAAAATGAAGAAATAAAAGAAGAAAAAATAAAAATTCTTAATATTAGTCTGGAAAAACATTTTGAAGAAATAAGAATAAAAGAATTTTTAGAAGATAGAAAAATAGAAATTATAAATGAACTAATAAAAAATTATGAAAACAAAAAAGATTTCTTAAAAAAAGTACATATTAATAAGGTTGTTGAAGAGACTTTTACAAAAATAAAAAATACTAGAATGTTTGAAGAATTTGTGACAATAGTTTGTAATTTGGAAATGGGAGCAAAAGAAATAAAAGATTATGAAGTTTCTGATGAATCTGATAGTGTTAAAGGTAAATTTAAGTTGAAGGAAAAAAGATGTTTTAAATTTGATGATGGTAGTTATAGATATATTTTTAGACATATGAAAAATTTTTCTAATGGTTATAGAATGTATTTTGAAGAAAAAAAAGATAAAATTATTATATGTTATTTTGGAAAACATTTATCTACTAAAAAACATAAAAATTAAGAATGAAAGGAGAAAAATAAAAATGGCAGCAAAAAAACAAAGTTATGAAGAAAATATTACACAAATTGATGAAATTTTGGAAAAATTGGAAAGTGAGGAATTGTCGCTAGATGATTCAATTTCTGAATATGAAAAGGCGATTAAGCTTATTAAAGATTCTGAAAAATTGCTTGAAGCTGGAGAAGGAAAGGTTATGAAAGTGCTGGAAAAGAATGGGAAAGTGGAAATGGAAAAGTTTGAGTAAAGACAAATAAATTAAAAAAAAGAATTTGAGTGATCGGGGAAGAAAATGTTAAGAGAATATTTGGAAGAAAAAAAGAAAGTTGTGGAAGATAATTTGAAGGAAAAATTAGGGAATTATCAAAGTAAATATTCAGAAAAGCTGGCAGAGGCGATGGAATATGCGGTTATGAATGGGGGAAAGCGAATACGTCCCATTTTGATGTATATGACTTGCGATCTGTTTGAAAAAAATGATTCTAAAATTTATGATAAAATCAAGGAAATTGCCGTTGCACTTGAATTTATACATTGTTATTCACTTGTTCACGATGATTTGCCAGCGATGGACAATGATGATTACAGACGTGGTAAATTTACAGTTCACAAAAAATATAATGAAGCAATTGGGGTTCTTGTGGGAGATGTTCTTTTGACGGAAGCCTTTGGGATAATTGCTAATTCTAAAAGTTTAGGGGATAAAAATAAAATTGAGATTATTTCAAGATTATCTGAATATGCAGGATTTTTTGGAATGGTCGGAGGGCAGTTTGTGGATATGGAGTCTGAAAATAAGAAAGTGGAAATTAACACATTAAAATATATTCACGCTCATAAGACTGGAAAATTACTGACTGCTGCGATTGAATTGCCGATGATTGTTTTGGATGTTGAAAGTGAAAAGCGTGAAAAAATGGTGGAATATTCAAAGTTGTTGGGAATCGCCTTTCAGATTAAGGATGATATTCTAGATATTGAAGGGAATTTTGAGGAAATTGGGAAAAAATCAAATGATATTGAAAATGACAAGACTACTTATCCGAGTATTTTTGGGCTTGAGGAAAGTAAAAGGTTGCTACAGGAATATTTGGAAAAAGCGAAAAAGATTATTTTTGACGAATTTGAGGGGAATCAGTTATTTTTAGAATTGACGGATTATTTTGGTAATAGGAAAAAATAATAAAAACCTTTTGTAAATATTTTGAAAGTTAGGAGTTATAAAATGAATAAAAAAATAATATTTTATGCGGGATGTGTAATTTCATTAATACTTCCATTAATTAAAAGTGTTCACGCTTTTGCTTCGGGAATATCTCTTCTTATGGGAATTATTCTGGCAAGTTTCAGTTTAATTCTAGTTCCAAAAAATTTAGGGAAAATACGAAAACTTACGCTAAATTCAGCTGTCGTATTTTTTGGATTTGGACTTAGCATAAGTAAGGTTGTTGCTGTTGGAAGTAAAGGGATTTTTCAGACGGCAATTAGCTTGATTGTAGTTATAAGTATCGGGTTGATTTTGGCAAAAATTTTTAAAATGGAAAAGAAGTTATCACAACTAATTGTATTTGGGACTGCAATTTGCGGTGGAAGTGCTATTGCGGCAACTTCTCCAGTAATTGAGGCTTCTGATGAGGATATTGCCTTGTCTACGGGGATAGTATTTATTTTAAATACAGTCGCATTATTTCTTTTTGCATTTTTTATAAATTATTTTAAGCTAAATGCTGAACAAACTGGAATATGGACTGCACTAAGCATACACGATACCAGTTCGGTAGTATCAGCTGCAGCTTTTCACAGCACAGAAGCCTTGAAAATAGCCACAATTATGAAACTTACCAGAACTCTCTGGATTATTCCAATAGTTATTGTTCTTAGTATTTTAAATAAATCTGAAAATAAAAAGATTAAATTTCCAATTTTTATATTATTTTTCATTTTAGCTTCAATTGTTGCAACAATAATAAATTTGCCAGCAATTTACAGTTTGCTTACTCAAATAGGAAAAATGATGCTGTCCCTTGCACTTTATATGATTGGAACTTCATTAAATATTCAGACTATAAAAAAAATGACTGGGAAAAATCTTTTGTATGGCGTTACTCTTTGGATTTTTTCGATAATTTCAGGGTATATGATAATGATGTTTTTATAAAAAGATCAAAAATTGGAAAAAAGGAGCAAAAATGTTTATAGAAAAGGAAAATTATTATTATATTGAAGAGTTTGAAAAATACGGTATCACAGCGGTTTATACAAAAAAAATCGCTGGAAATATGTCTGACTATTGCCCAATTGAAAATCAGGTAAAGGGAATACAGAAAAATAATCGTGAAAAGTTGTTAAAGGAACTGAATTTATCAGATAAACAGGAAGTGATGGCTTTTCAGACGCATTCTAACAATGTGAAAATTATTGATGAGGATACAACGAAATATTATTATGAAAAACAGGAAGACATTGATGGATTTTTGACAAAAAGAAAAGATATTGCAATTTTTACATTTTATGCGGATTGTTTGCCAATTTTTGTTTATGATAAGAAAAATCAGGTTATTGGAGTGTGGCATTCGGGATGGCCGGGAACATTTAAGGAAATGATGAAGTCAGGACTTTTGGAAATGCAAAAAAATTATGGGACGCAAATTGAGAATGTAATAATGGCGTTAGGAATTGGAATTGGGCAGAAGGACTATGAAGTTGGAAACGAATTTTACGAGAAGTTTGTTGAAAAATTTGGGAAAAGTGATAAGGAAATTATGAAAAAGTCATTCTGGTTTAATGAAAAAACAGGAAAGTATCATTTTGACAATACAAAATTTAATGAACTTATGGCATTAAAACTTGGGATAAAACAGGAAAATCTGATTGTGGCAAATGAAAGTACGTTTGATGAGAAATTTTATTCTTATAGAAGGGAAGGGAAAAACGCTGGGAGGGCTACGGCTATGATTAGTTTTAAAAATTTATTTTAAAATAAAAACGGTAGAAGAATAAGAATTTATATTTTATTTCTTCCACCATTTTTTTTATTCTATTTTTTGAATAATTTTATCAAAGTTATTTAAAGCATTTTTAATTAACCTTCGATGTAGTCCTGTACTTGAACTGGCTCAATATTCCAAATTTCTTTTGCATATTCGTCAATTGTTCTGTCTGAACTGAATTTACCTGCATTTGCGATGTTTATTAAAGCTTTTTTAGTCCATTCTTTTCTATTTTTAAATTCATTTTGAAGTTTATCTTGAGCTTCTCTATATGATGCAAAATCTTTTAATAAGAAGTAGACATCTGGTCTTGAACCATCCACTCCGTATAATAATGAATTTTGTAATTCTCTAAAGATTCCTGTGTGGTTATCGTCATAAGTTCCGTCACCCAACTGATCCACAACTTTTTTAAGTCCTTCCACATTGTTATACTCATCAAATGGATTATATCCGCCATTTGCCTGATAATTTTCAACTTCCTGTGCAGAAAGTCCAAAAATAAACGCATTTTCTAACCCGACTTCTTCGACAATTTCCACATTTGCTCCGTCCATTGTTCCAAGAGTTAATGCGCCGTTTAGCATAAATTTCATATTACCGGTTCCAGATGCCTCTTTACTTGCTGTAGAAATTTGTTCTGACACATCCGCTGATGGGAATATTTTTTCTGCAAGTGATACTCTGTAGTTTTCAAGGAATACAACTTTGATTTTTCCGTTAATGTCGCTGTCGTTATTTACTTTTTCTGCAACAGCATTGATTAATTTGATAATTCCTTTTGCACGTCTATATCCAGCTGCTGATTTTGCTCCAAATATAAATGTTCTTGGTTCAACATCCAAATATGGATTTTCTTTTAATCTGTTGTACAAGTCCATAATGTGAAGTACATTTAATAATTGTCTTTTGTATTCGTGAAGTCTCTTAACTTGAATATCGAAGATAGAATTAGAATTTACTTCAATTCCTGTTGTGTCTTTAATATATTTAGCTAATTTTTCTTTATTATGGAGCTTTATTTCGGCAACTCTGTTTAAAATATTGTCATCATCCAAGTATTGTTCCAGTTTTTTTAGCTCATATAAGTCTGTAATCCATTTGTCTCCAATTAATTCTGTAATTAATGCAGCTAATTCTGGATTTGATTTTAATAGCCATCTTCTTTGAGTGATTCCATTTGTTTTATTTAGGAATTTTTCAGGATATAATTCATTCCATTCTTTTAATTCAGTATTTTTAAGAATTTCTGTATGTAATTTAGCAACTCCGTTTACTTTGTGTGAACCTACGATTGCAAGCCATGCCATTCTAACTTGTCCATTTCCAATGATTGACATTTTGTTGATTCTTTCCCAATCTCCTGGATATTTTTGCTGCAATTCTGCGATAAATCTTCTGTTAATTTCTTCAATAATTTGGTAAATTCTTGGTAATAGTGGTTGAAATAATGAAATATCCCATTTTTCCAATGCTTCTGATAAAATTGTATGGTTTGTGTAAGCAAATACATTTTTACTTATGTTCCATGCTTCGTCCCATCCTAATTTTTCTTTATCCAGTAAAATTCTCATCAATTCAGGAATTGCAACCACTGGGTGAGTATCATTCAATTGGATTGCGATTTTATCTGCAAATTTAGAGAAATCATTTCCAAAAATGGATTTATATCTTCTGATAATATCCTGCAATGAAGCTGATGTAAAAAAGAATTGCTGTTTTAATCTCAATTGTTTTCCATCTTTTTCAGTATCATTTGGATACAATACTCTTGAAATATCTTCAGCTTGGACTGCTTTTGCAGAAGCCTGTAAATAAGTCTGATCATTAAATAATTTTAAGTCAAATCCTTCAGGCGATCTTGCTTCCCACAGTCTTAGAGTGTTTACAGTATCATTTCCATAACCGATAACTGGCACGTCATAAGCCACAGCATGAACAGTTTCGGTATTTACACGTTTAAAGTATTCTTTTCCAAACTCATCACGATGGATTTCAATCTGACCTCCAAATTTTACTTCAAATACTCTATCCATTCTTTTAATTGACCAAGGATCACCATATTTTGTCCAGTCATCTGGATATTCCATTTGGAATCCATTTTCGATTTTTTGCTCAAACATTCCATATTTGTATCTAAGCCCATATCCATGTCCTGGCAATGCAAGTGTTGCAAGTGAATCAAGAAAACATGCCGCAAGTCTTCCAAGTCCTCCATTTCCAAGTCCTGCATCCATTTCACGATCTTCAATTTTGTTAATATCTACACCTAATTCATTCAATGTTTCTTTAATAACGTCATTAATTTGCAAGTTAATTAAATTATTTCCCATAAATCTTCCCATTAAAAACTCTGCTGAGAAATAATACATTTGTTTTACTTGCTTTTTAGCGTAAGTTTTTTTAGTATTATACCATTTTTCTACTGCATAATCTAAAGCTGCTCTTGAAATTGCATAATATAGCTCAAATTCATGTGCATCCTCAAGAGTTTTTCCGTATTGCCTTCTTAATTTCCTAAGAATACTGTCCTTTAATTCAGCTTTATCAATTTTCATATTTCCTCCTAAATATTTTTATTCACCTCAACTGTATCACTTTTTTATCATTATTTCAATACTTTTTATTAAAATTAATATCATTTAACATTTTTTTTAATTTTGTGTAGCAAACTATTTTAAAATTGAAATTCCATAAATTTAAGCAATTAATGGCTATTTCATTGGCGTAATCGCTGTCAATTCCCACTTATGAATCCCTTCATCCTTTAATGACGAATCATATCCAATGTACACATTTTTTAGCCGTTTATTTACTGGATAAAGCTTGTATCTGTACATTAACGGGACTTCCGCTGCTTGCCCAATGTAGTATTTTTGCCAGTTTTTGTAGGCTTCCACTTTATAATTTGGAACTGTCAGTGATTTTTCTCCTAATATTTCACCTATTAATCTATCATTTTCATTTGAAACAAAACGTGAAAGATTAAGCTGGGATTTTCTTCCTGCCGAACCAGTCGGATCTAGACTTGTTCCAACTCCCCATGCTCCAAAGAATACATCTATATCCTTAGAATCTCCTTGCACTTTTTTATAAAAATTCTGAAAAGCTAGTAATCTTCCTGATGTAAGAACAGCTTTTATTCCTATTTTTTTCCAGCTTTGAATATAATTTTGAGCAAGTGGCTCTGCCACATCTCCTCCTGCCATAAATGCCATCTTTATTTCAAAAGGTTTTCCATTTTTATCTTCACGTATTCCATCGCCATTTACATCCTTGTAGCCTGCCTCATCCAGCAACTGTTTTGCTTTTTCAGGATTATACGGATAACCTTGCAAGTCCTTTGGAAAATATTTTTTGAAAACAGGAGGAATTGCCGAAGTTGCTTGCTGCCTTAGTCCAAAATAAAATGCCTGTGCTATTTCCTCAACATTTATCCCATATACAAGAGCCTGACGTAATCTCACATCTGACATCTTGGCATTCGGATCTGTCACATTTTCCCCTTTAGCTTTGTCATAATGCCCCAATTTAAAGGCTAAATATGAATAATACAAATCCTGCTGTCCCAAAGTTTCTATGTTTTTTAAACCTTTGTAATTATTGTAAAGAGAATCAGGCATACTCATTACAAAATCATATTTCCCAGCTTTTAATGCCGCCACTATAGATTGTGAATTTACTACTTGCACTATTGCCTTTTCAATTTTCGGTTTTCCTTTGTAATAATAAGGATTTGCCGTAAACTCCAGACTTTCTCCACGTGAAACTTTTGTCAAATTATATGGACCCAATGTTACTGGTTTTATCCTAATTTTATCCGATGAAATCAAGTCCTTTATCGGAATACCTTTTAAATAGTGTTTTGGTATTGCATTTCCGGATAAACCGTTTGCAACTGTGTAAATACTTTGTCCTAGTTGTAAAAAGGAAATTTCCACCGTTTTATCATCTATTTTTTTTATTCCTGAAATATTTTGGGCTTTCCCATCGTGATATTCCTTCATCCCAACAATTTTTTGAGTTTCTTCAGTATATCTCACACCTGTATAATCTTTATTTCCTATAATTTCATAAGGGAAAATAATGTCATCAGCTGTTAGAGGCTGTCCGTCAGACCATTTTATGCCATTTTTTATTTTTATTGTAGCTTTTTTATTTTTTGCGTCAACTGTAAGAGTTGCAGGTCCTGTATCTGTTATCTCAAAATTTTCATCCACTTCAAATATACTCGAACTTAAAAACATTGAGATAATCTCGCCATCATAGCCATCTGAATAAAATGTTTCATTAAAAACCCCAACCAATGGATCATCCTTTACTATCGCCACTTGCAAAGTTCCGCCTTCTACCGCAGGCTCATTGTTTGACGTTTTTTCTGGAAATAATGATAAATTTAGTTTTGCACCTGGCATTTCACTTCTCTTTTTACCAGGATTACACGAAACTGCGAATATTAATACAAGAAACGTGATTATTAATTTCCATTTTTTCATACTGTTCTCCTTTTTTATTTTATCCTCTTCTCTGTTTTGCGTCAGCTGCCCTGTTTAAAGCCTGTCCGATATAATTAATACATAGCATCATAATTAAAATCAATATTGACGCTGGAAGCCAAATCCATAATTTTGTTGACAATACTTCCGGATCTGCTGCATAACCGACCAAAGTCCCAAGACTCGGTGTAGAAAGCGGTAATCCAAAGCCAAGAAAACTAAGCCCTGTTTCAATTCCAATATTTCCAGCAAAACCTAATGTCAATTCCACAATTATAATTGAACTCAAGTTGGGCAGTATTTCCCTGAAAATTATCGTAAAATCCTTTGTTCCCATAGTCTTTGAAGCCAAAATATAATCTTTCTGACTTTCGGCAAGTGCCTTACTTCTAATCAGCCTTGCTGCTCCAACCCAGTAAAATGCACTCATTATCAGCACAAAAGTCGTTATCGTGTACTTTGGAACAATAGTAACAAACACAATAATTATCATAAGTGTAGGCAAAATTGTAATAAAGTCAATAACCCTCATAATCACATTGTCCACCCATTTTCCATAATATCCTGCAATAAGTCCAAAAAATATCCCGATTCCTGATGTCAGAATTGTTATTGTGAAACCAATAATAATCGAGTTTCTGGCACCTAGTATCAACTGCCCCAATATTGAACGCCCTCCAGAGTCAGAGCCTAGCCAAAATCCCTCTTTCATAGGAATGGCATATTTATCCAGAAGACTTATTTTCATAATTTCCTCCTGATTTGCAAAAAGTGATCCGATAAAAATTATTCCAAAAAGTATGATAAGAATAATAAGCGAAGCAAGTGCCAGCTTGTCCTTTAAAATCTCCCTCACAATAACACTAATCCCAGTCGGTTTGTCGCTTTTCTTAATTTCGTCAAAATTTTCTGCTTTTTCGTTATTTTCCTTTAAAATTTCGTTATTAGACATTTTTTCACCACCTACTCTATTCTAATTCTAGGATCAACAATGCTAAGAATAATATCTGAAAGCAAACTTCCAAGCAATGTTAAAAATCCAAACAGCAATATTAATGCAGTAACAACACTGTAATCCCGTGTTATAATTGAATTTACAAACAGTCCTCCCATTCCAGGATAACTGAATATTTTTTCAATAAAAATCGAACCTCCCAGAAGTCCTGTTATTGAATAACCAAAAAAAGCCGCAATTGGTAAAATCGAATTTCTGAAAATATGTCTAGAATAAACCTTATTTTCAGGCACTCCCTTACTTTTCGCCGTTTTCACATAATCCAGATTCTTAGCATCAATTACTTCATTTCTCAAATACTGCACAATCCAAGTTGTTCCCAACAACGCATACGTAATTGCAGGCAATATTATATGATAAATCCTGTCAAGAATCTGACCAAAAGTTCCAGTATGAAGTCCAGCCGTCACCGAACCAGTTGTTGGAAACCATCCAAGCGTATATCCAAAAAACCAAATCATTATAAGCGAAAGCACAAAAGTCGGAATCGCATAGCTCACATAATTATAAAATGTGACAAATTTATCAAGAAATGAGTTCTGATAACGTCCAGCAAGCATTCCAAGCGGTATTGCAATACAATATGTCAAAATAAGGCTAAGTAGCGACAAAATAAACGTGTTTACTGCACGTTCTCCAATAAGCGTCTTTACAGGGACATTATAAGTGTAGCTCATCCCCAAATTTCCAGAAGCGGCATTTTTTAGCCATCTTATATACTGAATATGCCAAGGATCCAGCAATCCTGCCTTTCTTCGCAATTCTTCAAGTGCCGCAGGATCAGTCTGCGGTGTAATCAGCCCAGTAAACGGATCTCCCGGCATAAGTTTTGCCAGAACAAAGATTAATAGGCTAAGTATAAATAATTGCGGTATCATAACCAGAATTCTTCGTAAAACTGTTTTCCACATTGATTATTTCCCCCCTTTTCCATTATTTTGCATTATTTCATCTTTAATAGCGACAAAATGGGTATCTGTCAATTTTTTCAAATCAAAGACACGTCCATTTTCATCATAATATTTTTTTTCATTTTTTAAATATTCCTTTTCAATTTCTATCCTTCTTTTTTTATTCTCCAGCCTCTTTTCAGGATGTACTTCTGGAATTGCGGCAATTAGCCGTTTTGTATAAAAATGTTCAGGATTTTTATAAATATCATTTTTTGTCCCAGTTTCCACAAACCTTCCACGATACATTATAAACATATAATCACACATATGCTTTACAACTCCCAAATCGTGGGAAATAAAGAGATAACTAAGCCCAAACTGCTCCTGAATGTCCTTCATATAATTCAAAACTTGTGCTTGAACTGATAAATCAAGTGCCGACACAGGCTCATCTGCAATAATCAACTTAGGCTTAGTCGCAACAGCCCGTGCAATTCCCAGCCTCTGCCTCTGCCCGCCAGAAAATTCATGTGGATATTTGTAAATATCTTCTCTATTCATTCCTACAATTTCCAGCAGTTCTGATACTTTCCTCTTTTCCTCATCTAAAGTCAAATTCTCAAAATTTCTCAAAGGCTCAGAAATCAAGTCAATCACTCTTTTCTTAGGGTTTAAACTAGACAACGAATCTTGAAAAATCATCTGAACATTCCTATTATACTCACTTCTTCTATTCCGAAACTTACCATCAATTTCCTTACCTTCATAAATAATCTTTCCACTTTTTATCTTCTCCAGCCCAATTATAGCCTTCCCAATCGTAGACTTCCCAGACCCTGACTCCCCCACGAGCCCGTAAGTCTTCCCTTCTTCAATAGTAAAACTGACACCATCCACAGCATAAACGTAATCAATTACCTTATTGAAAAAGCCCCCACGAATAGGATAATGAACCTTCAAGTCTTTTACTTCAATAAAACTCATATTTTTACTTATTCCTTCCTAAATTTTTAAAATTTATTTTTCAAAATGAAAATTTTTCCAGCAAGTACATCTTACAAAATGCTCTTTTTCCACTTCATGCAATGTTGGATTTTTTTCGTGTTCACTTTCCTTTATCCATGGGATTCTTTGAGAAAAACGGCATCCTGTTCTAGTTAATTTAGTCAATGACGGAACAATTCCCTGAATTACGTGTAATTTTTCAGTTTCTGTATCAAGTTGCGGAATTGAGTTTAGTAAGGATCTTGTGTAGGGATGTTTTGGATTATTGAATAAATCATTTACGTTTGCGATTTCTACAATTTCTCCAGCGTACATTACTGCCACTCTGTCTGCCATTTCGGCAACTACGCCCAAATCATGTGTAATCAGTATAATTCCAGCGTTTATTTCACTTTGTAAAGTTTTTAATAAATCCAGTATTTGTGCCTGTATTGTAACATCCAATGCTGTTGTCGGCTCATCGGCTATAATAATTTCAGGCTTGCAGGAAAGTACTATTGCAATCATTACTCTTTGACGCATTCCTCCAGATAATTCGTGTGGAAATTGCCTTGCTATACGTTTTGGATTTTTTATTCCTACATTTTGCAGTAATTCCAGCATTCTGTCTTCTCTTTCAGTTTTGGATAATTTTGTATGATAAATCATTCCTTCTTCAATTTGTTCCCCTATTCTCATAAGCGGATTTAAAGCCGATAGAGGATCCTGAAATATCATGCCAATTTTATTTCCCCTAATTTTATTATATTCTTCCTCATCAATTTCTACCAAATTTTTCCTTTCAAAATTGATTTCTCCCTCTAATTTAGTGTTATTCGGATTATGCAGCCCAATAATAGATGTCGCAAGCGTACTTTTCCCACAGCCTGACTCCCCCACTATTGCCAATATCTCATTTCTTCTAAGTTCCAGTGAAACATTATCCACAGCGGGAAAATATTCATCCTTTATCCGAAAACTTGTAACAAGATTGTTAATTTCTATCAATGTTTCAGTTTGCTCCATATTTTTCTCCTTGTATAAAATTTTTATTAAAATTAAACTTCAAAATTGAGATAAAATTGATAAAAATAATTAAAATATAAAAATTATCATAATCCTTCACTTCAATTTTAAATAAATATTACTATAACATTGTAACATATTTTTTATTTTTTTACCTGTAATTTTTTATTTTTCCCAATTTGGTATTAATTAATTTTTTATAATTAATTTTTAATAATTTTATTTTTTGATTGACATTCTAGAGTTTTCTTTGTATAATAAAAAATGAAGTATTTATTCAAATTTATGCGAGTGTGGTGGAATTGGTAGACGCGCTATCTTGAGGGGGTAGTGGCTTTTAGCCGTACGAGTTCAAGTCTCGTCATTCGCACCAACGATAAACAGTGGGTTGAATGAGATTCCTATATAAAATTATTTTAAGGAAAAGTAGTTTTTCCAACAATTTCCATAGCTTTTTTTAGTTAAGCCATCTACTTTTTTTATAATTTTTTCGTTTACCATTAACATAGATATCAAAACTAAAATATCATTTTTTTCCTTTTTTTTGTTCGCATTTATTTCTCCTCTTATATTTTTAATTTATATTTGATAAAATATTTAACGAAGTAACTTGCTTCTGTTTCCATCTTTTTTCTAAATTTATTACATTTTTTGGTTTAATAAAATATTTCTAGTTTTTACTTAACATAGAAATTAGAGCATATCTGAAAGTTATCAAAATGATAAAATATTGATTTTATTGTGATTCATCTAATTTAATTTATAAAATCAAAAAATATATAGCATTTCGAATTTTCAAATACGCTCTAATTAAAGTTAAATAACATTTAAAATTTGAATAATAATTTTATTTTAAAAATTAGAAACATTTTCAGAATAATTTTCTATATCAAATTTAAGTTCAATATTTATTATTTTTTGTTCTTCTTTACTAGTAAATCATCCTAAATCCAATTCCACCTCTGACATTCTTACCTTTAGTATCATATCCAGCATTCACTGTAACTCCAAATCTTGTGTTATCCACTCCGATATTTAAGTCAAACTTACCATTTCCTTTTCTATCTTCCTTTTCCCCTCTGATTCCGAACCAGTCAGCATTTGTATATCTTACTCTTCCCTTGTTATTTACATCTCCAACTTTTCCTATCTCATTTTCATAGGCAGCTTTTAGACCTACTGTCAAGTTTGTTCTTATTGCAAGCGGCTGAACATATCTGAATTCTGCTCCTACTTCAGACTTAACTGAGAAATAGTCGTTCCCTTGAACTTCCAGTCTTATTTGTCCATTCTTTTCCCTTATGCTGTTGAATCTTCCGTATTCCATCTTGAGCGAT
>CAUUWI010000013.1:0-24793 GCA_963548925.1 uncultured Leptotrichia sp.
ATATAGAAAACACATTAAATTTAAGCATTCAAAGTGCACATAGGGTAATAAAGGCGAATTTACCAACGGATCTGGAGAAAAAATATTTAAAAATCAAAGAGCCGATTCCTATTCTGGAAGTTGAACAAGTCGCTTTTTTATCAAACGGACAAATTTTTGAATATTCAAAATCACGGCATAGAGGGGATAGAACAGAGATAAAAATGATAGAAGTGAGATAATTATAAAATTAAATTACGTCTAATAAAAATGTTTTAAAATTAAGCTCAAAAGTTGTGGATATACTGTTCAAACTTTAGGTTTATATAATTTTTACCAGTTCATTTTTAAACAGGTTTGGATATAATACTAAACCCCATTTAAATAACGAACTTATTATAAACTTTTTTAGTAATGGATAAAAGCCTAATATTTTAATATAATTTTCGCTTTTTAAACGGGGAATAGTATAAGATAAATTCTTTTAGAAAAATTTGAAAAAAAAATAAAAATATATTGAAAAAATGCTCTTCAAATGATATAATTTTATAATACAAATAATTATGAGGAAAGTATTAAATTAAATAAGAATTTGGAGAAATTTTATGAATAAAAGTGAAGTGTTTCAAAGTTTCTTTAACAAAAGGGAAATATCAGATTTTGAGATAAATAATGTTTCTATTAATTCAAAGGAACTTGATGAAAATGATGTTTTTGTTGCCATCAGAGGTGGGAACAATTTTGTTAATGAAGCATTGGAAAAAGGAGCTTTGGCTGTTTATGACAGTGAAGCTGTGAAAATTGATGAAAAATATGCTGATCGTGCGTTTTTTGTAAAGGACAGTGTTGAATTTTTGCAGAATTTTGCTAGGGAATGGCGAAAGAATTTAGATATAAAAGTAATAGGAATTACGGGGAGCAATGGGAAAACGACTGTAAAGGACATGATTTACCACCTGCTTTCACAAAAATATAAAGGGAAAAAGACTGAAGGGAATTACAATAATCATATTGGACTGCCCTTCACTTTGTTGCGTGCGGAGAAAGATGATGAGTTTATCATTCTGGAAATGGGGATGAGCGGCTTTGGGGAAATTGATCTGCTGGGGCAGATTGCATTGCCTGATATTAATGTTATTACCAACATTGGTGAATCACATCTGGAATTTCTGAAAACGAAGGAAAATGTATTTTTGGCAAAAACGGAAATTATCCCATATATTAAAAATACGCTCGTAATCAATGGCGACGATGAGTATTTAAAAAATATCAAAGCCGAAAATATTGAAGTTGTAAGAGCCTTGAATCTGGAAAGTAATGAGTTTAAGGAGAAAACGTCTGATTTTTATTATGGGGACGTTCATTTTAACGAAAGCGGAACTGAATTTTTTCTAAAATATTTTGGAAAAATTTGTCAAAGCACGGTTGAAAGAAATTATAAGACGAATGTTCTGGGAGAACATAATGTATTAAACTTAGTTATGGCAATTGTTGTGGCTAAACAATTCGGAATGGAAGATAAAATAATAGGTGAAGCTGTGAAAAATATTGGCTTGACTGGAATGCGGTTTCAAATAATTGAAAACGGCAATACAACATATATTAATGATGCCTATAATGCAAGTCCAATGTCTATGGAGAAATCACTTGAAACATTTTCTCGAATATATAACGATAGACAAAAAGTCGTTGTTCTGGGGGATATGCTGGAACTGGGAGAAAATGAGATGGAACTTCATAGCAACCTTTTTAATATAATAAAAAATACAAAATTTGACAAGTTGTATCTTTTTGGAGAAAGGATGAAAAGCTTGTTTGAAAAAATAGAGGAAAATGTGGACAATGGGAATTTAGAAAATGAAAGTTTAAAAAATAAGGAATTTGAATATTTTGATGAAAAAAATAAAATAAAAGATAGAATAAGAGAAATTTCAGAAGAAAAAGTAGTGCTGTTAAAGGCATCACGGGGAATAAAGCTGGAAAAAATTATAGAAAAATAAAGTTTAAAATTTGGAAAGGAGAGAGATTTTTTTATTATTAATACTCAAATTCCTTTAATATTGGAATTATTGAGTATAAATAAAAGAATTCTATAATATAAAATAATGCTATATTTATTACAGGAGTTATTTATTAATAACTGGAAAGTTTTACGTATTTTTAAATCAATAATGTTAAGGGCCTCTGTGGCATTTATGATTGCGTTTTTATTTATGCTGATTTTTGGAAAGCCGTTTATTGCCTGGCTGAAAAAGAAAAAATATGGAGATACAGCAAGAGAGGAAGGTCCAAAGTCGCATTTTGACAAATCGGGAACCCCTACAATGGGAGGACTTTTAATAATTGGTGCAATTTTATTCGCAACTGCCATCGCTGGAAATTTTACAAACAAATTTGTCGTATTTTTATTCGTAATTACAATTTTATTTACAACAATAGGATTTTACGATGATTATTTAAAATTAACAAAACATAAAAATGGACTTTCTGGAAAGAAAAAAATATTGGGACAAATGATAATCACAGCATTGACATTCTGGTTTGTCTATAAATTTGGACTTGTCAATAAAACAATTGATTTTTCAATAATCAATCCGTTGATAAAAAATTCCTATTTATATATAACGCCAATTTTATTCTTTGTGTTCATAGCATTCGTAATTATTGGGTCTTCAAATGCCGTGAATCTGACGGATGGACTGGATGGACTTGTGAGCGGTCCAATAATTGTAGTGAGCATTACATTACTAATAATAACATATTTGACAGGACATCATAATTATGCAAGATACCTAAATTTATATCATATACCCGAAGTTTCTGAGATAACAATATATTTAGCCTCAGTAATTGGTGCGTTAATTGGATTTTTGTGGTATAATTTCTACCCTGCTCAAATGTTTATGGGAGATACAGGTTCCTTGACGCTTGGTGGAATTTTAGGAATAATCGTTATTTTTATAAAACAGGAATTATTATTGCCAATCGCTGGATTCGTATTTATTATGGAAGCATTATCAGTTATGATTCAAGTCTGGCATTTTAAAACTTTTGGAAAACGGGTATTCAAGATGGCGCCGATTCATCATCATTTTGAACTGTTAGGACTGCCTGAAACAAAAGTTACGATAAGATTCTGGATTGTTTCAATAATGACTTGTCTATTGACATTTGTAATTTTGAAATTAAGATAAGTAAAGCGGGGGAGTTTTCCCCTGTAAACTAGTTTTA
This sequence comes from uncultured Leptotrichia sp., assembly GCA_963548925.1. Taxonomy (GTDB): domain Bacteria; phylum Fusobacteriota; class Fusobacteriia; order Fusobacteriales; family Leptotrichiaceae; genus Leptotrichia. The sequence goes on from CAUUWI010000013.1 coordinate 3,211, forward strand.
TGTTTTTATTTATTATTTTATTGAAAAATGAAGTAGATAAATAAAAATGTAATAAATAAAGAGAGGAAAAATCACATGGATAAAGCGATAGTTTTTGGAGCGGGCTTGAGTGGGCTTGGTGCAAAAGAATTACTTGAAAAAAAAGGATATGAAGTATATTTGATAGATGACAAGGTGGCAATGCCTTCGACAGAGGGAATAAGACTTTTGAATGAAGAAAAAATTGAATTTATAGTAAAAAGTCCGGGAATACCTTGGAAGGCGGAACTTCTGAAAGTTGCAAAGGAAAAAAATGTTAAAGTTATTTCAGAAATTGATTTGGCTTATAAATATGTGGATAAAAATGTAAAAATTATTTCGTTTACTGGAACAAATGGAAAAACCACTACTTCTACAAAAATGGCAGAACTATTGAATTTTGCTGGATTTCGTGCTAAACTAGCTGGAAATGCAGGATTTTCATTTGCAAAGCTGGTGGCTGATGAAGAGAAACTGGATTACGTTGTGCTGGAACTTAGCAGTTATCAACTGGAAAATAATCCGAAAGTTCATTCAAATATCGCTGGAATAATTAATTTGACACCAGATCATTTGACACGATATGATTCGGTTGAAGATTATTATATTACAAAGTTTGCGATTTTTGATAAGCAGATGGAAAGTGATTTTGCACTGATTAATCTGGATGATAAAGAATTTGAAAAATTGTATCAAAGAAATGAAATAAAGGAAAAAATAAAATCTAAGAAGATACATTTGAGTACAGAAACTAAAGGAACAATTTTTGTTTACAAAAATAATATTTGCATAATGAAAGATTTGAAAAAACGTATTGATGAAATTGAAAATTTTGACAAAAATGTGGATAAAGTGTCAGAAATTTTGATGAAAACAGATGAGCTGTCGTTAAAGGGAAAGCATAATCTGGAAAATATGTTATTTTTAATTGGTTCAGCTAAAATTTTGAATATTTCAAATGAAAAAATTTCAGAATTTTTAAAATCGACAGCTGCTCTGGAACATAGGCTGGAAAACTTTTTCGTAAGGGAAAATACTACATTCATTAATGATTCTAAAGGTACAAATGTGGAATCGACATTAAAGGCGATTGATTCGTTTAATAATTCGATTATTATGATTTTGGGCGGAGATGACAAGAAAATTGATAATATGCCTTTGATTGAGAGGGTTAAGGAAAAAGTTGACTTTGTTTATCTGATTGGGTATAATGCTCAGATTTTGATCGATGATATGGAAAAAATTGGGTATAAAAATTATAGGAATTTGGAAACAGTTGAAAATGTGTTGAATTATTTGAAAGAAAATATTGATTTTTCAAAAAATCAGACAGTGCTGTTTTCACCTGCAACATCAAGTTTTTGCCAATTTAAAAGCTTTGAGCATAGAGGAAAAGTGTTTAAGGAATTGACAAAAAAAATTATAGGAAATTTTTAGGGAAAGAAAGGTAATCGGGAGAGAAAATTGAATAGAAAAAAATGGCTAGGAACAGCTTTCATAATTGTAATTATAATATTATCTGCATTAAGCCTTATAACGATGGCGAGTCTCAGTTTTCCCAAAGGACAGAATGAATACGGGAAGAGCTACTATTATTTGGCAAGGCAGGCAATATGGTTGCTTATAGGCGGATTAGGATTTTTGCTTACGGCTAATTTAAATTACAAGAAATACAGGGATATAATAAAATATTTTTATGTTCTAGGTATTTTTGCACTTGTAATGGTATTATTGATAGGAAAAACTTCAAAAGGAGCCAAACGTTGGATTACTTTGGGGAGTTTTGCGTTCCAGCCTTCGGAATTTGTAAAAGTTATACTGATTATAACATTGGCAACACTTGTGTATAATCTGAAATATGGGATAAAGAATAGGGACAGGATAAAAAAGCTTCCGTGGATGTCATCAATAGCAATTATGGGATTAACTGGAATATATTCGTGTCTTATTATATTGGAAAAGTCATTTAGTAATACAGCTCAGATTGTGATAATAGGAATCATTTACTTGCTTGCTGCTGAGATAAAATTTTCAATAATTAGCATTTTTACTGTAATAATCGCAATTTCAGGGTGGCTTGGAATTACAACGGTTGGATACAGGGCAAGTAGATTGGCATCTTATATGGGAGAAAATCTTGGATTTCATACTTATCACTCGTTAATAGCCATAGGAAGCGGAGAATTTAGTGGACGATTTTATGGAAATGGATTGCAGAAATATGGATTTTTGCCAGAAATACATACAGATTATATCTTTTCAGGATATGCTGAAGAGAATGGTTTTTTGGGAGTGGTGTTTTTACTTGGATTGTATGCAGCATTATTAATTATAATAGGGATTGCCTTGATAAAAATAAAAGATGTATATGCAAAATATCTTTTAATAGGAATTTTTATAATGTTTGCAACTCAAGTAATAGGAAATGTAGCAGTTGTGAGCAATGTTATTCCATCAACGGGAATACCACTTCCTATGATGAGCTATGGAGGAAGTACTACAATTGTAATGATGATGACATTAGGAATAGTTTATAATATAATAAGGGCATTGTATAAGCAGGAAATGGGAAAAAATTTGGATGAAATGAATGAAATTGATTATAAAGTATAAACTTAATGATTAACATTTGCTGATAAAAAATAAATTAAACAAAATGAGAGGGAAATAATAAAAATGGAGAAAGTAGTGTTTACTACAGGCGGAACAGGTGGTCATATTTATCCCGCCTTATCGATTGCAAAAAAAATTAGACAGAAAAATATAGATACATTATTTATCGGAACACAGCATCGAATGGAAAAAGATATTGTCCCACGTGAAAATTTTAGGTTTATCGGACTAGATATACTTCCACTAAAATCTTTAAAGTCAATATTTAAAATGATAGGAGCAACGATAAGTACAATTAAATTATTAAAAAAAGAGAAGCCGACAAGAATCATAGCTTTTGGAAATTACATAACAATACCAGTATTAATAACGGCTAATGTATTGAGAATACCATATTATCTGCAGGAACAGAATCACACAATGGGACAAGCAAACAAATGGTTTTATAAAGGAGCAAAAAAGGTATTTATAGCCTTTGGAAATACACTTGATAATATAAAAGAAAAATATAAAAGTAAATTTGTTGTAACAGGAAATCCGCTGAGAGAAGAATTTTATGAAAAAGACAAGAAGGAAGAAAGAAAAAAACTTGACATAAAGGAAGACGAGAAGGTGATTCTTGTAATTGGTGGAAGTCTTGGTGCCAAAAATATAAATGATGCAATTGTAAAAAAATGGAAAACAATATCAGAAGATAAAAGAATACGATTATTTTGGGCAACAGGAAAAGATAACTATGAAGCCTCGACTTATAAAATAAGAGATTTCGGAACAGCAGTAGTTAAACCTTATTTTGAAAATGTGCCAGAATTAATGGCGGCCGCAGATATAGTAATTTGTCGTGCAGGAGCTTCAACAATTTCTGAACTTATCCAGCTAGAAAAACCTTCAGTGTTAATTCCATACGATTTTGTTGGACAAAAAGAAAATGCAGAAGTATTGGAATATGCAAATGGTGCAAAAATTTTTACAAATGAAACTGTAGAAAAGGCAATAGATGAAGCATTGTCAATAGTACGGCAGGCATCAATGCTCGAATTTATGAGTAAAAATGTAAAAACATTGAAAAAAGGTAATTCAGCAGAAATAATAGTAAGAGAAATGGGAATTTAAAAATAAAAATTTGGAGGAAAATTATGCTAACAAAAATAAATAATATATATTTTAGTGGAATAAATGGAATTGGAATGAGTGGACTTGCAAAAATTCTGGCAGCGGACGGATTTAATGTGGCAGGTTCAGATTTGGAAAGAAAGCCTGTAACGGCTGATATGGAAAATTTAGGAATAAAAGTTTATATAGGGCAAGTAGAAAAAAATGTGAAGGATAAAGGAATAGACTTGTTTGTATATTCAACTGCAATAAAAGAAACAAATCCTGAATACAAATACATTGTTGACAATAATATAAAAAAAATAAAAAGAGGAGAACTGCTTGCGGAAATAATGAACAGATTTGATGGAATAGCAGTTGCGGGAACTCACGGAAAAACTACTACAAGCTCAATGATGAGTGTGGCACTTTTGGAAAAAGAGCCTTTTATCGTAGTTGGAGGAATTATTCCAGAAATTCAAAGTAACAGCCAAATTGGTAATTCTGAATATTTTATCGCAGAAGCTGATGAAAGCGATAATTCATTTTTGTATATAAAACCAAAATATTCTGTTGTAACAAATGTGGAAGCTGATCACTTGGATCATCACGGAACATTTGAAAATATAAAGAAATCGTTTGAGCAGTTTATTGACAGTACAGAAAGAATAGCTGTTCTTTGTAAAGATACAGTCGAAAAAGTAGGACTTGATATAAAAAATAAAAATGTAGCATGGTATAGCCTAAAAGATGAAACAGCCGATATTTATGCTAAAAATATTAGAGTGGAAAATGGAATTACAAGCTATGAAGTTGTAAAAAATGGTGAAGAATTAGGAACATTCAGCTTGAGCGTACCAGGAAATCACAATGTTTCAAATTCACTTCCAGTAATTTATTTTGCCCACGAATTTAATTGCAATATGAAAAAGGTAAAAGAAAGAATTTTAAGATTTAAAGGTGCAAACAGAAGATACCAAGTTATTTACGACAACAATTTGAGAATAATTGACGATTATGCACATCATCCAACAGAAGTAAAAGTTACAATAAATGCGGCTCACAATACCGAAAAAGGAAAAGTAACAGTAATTTTTCAGCCACACAGATACAGCCGTACAAAATTTTTCTTTGATGATTTTGTAAAATCATTAAAAGAAGCCGATGATTTAATTTTACTTCCAATTTATGCAGCTAGTGAAGATAATACTTATGGTGTAACTTCAGAATCGCTTGCAGAAAAAATTGGTGGAAATGTAAGGGTGCAAACTCAGGAAGAAATCGAGGATATTATAAAAAATGATAAAAATAGCGGAAATACTTATGTATTTATGGGAGCTGGAAGCGTATCAAAAATAGCTCACGAAATAGCAGATGATTTGAAGAAAATGTAAAAACAAAAGTCTAGGGTTACAAAAATCAAAAAGTGAGAGAGGAAAGTAAAAATGGAAATAATAAAAAATGCCAAAATGAAGGAATATTCAAATATGAAAGTTGGCGGAACTGCAAAGGAGCTTATTTTCATAGACGATAAAAATGAATTAAAGGAAATTCTGCAAACTAGAAATAATATTTTTCTATTGGGAAATGGAACAAATACACTTATTAACGACGGAAATTTGGATATAAGTTTTTTGTCGTTAAAAAGATTAAAAAAAATAACAGTTGAAGAAAAAGTTAAAAATGCCCAAAAAGAGAACAGCTATGATTTGGTAAGAGTGGAAGCTGGATTGGATTTGGATGATTTGATAGATTTTATGGAAAAAAATGATTATTCAGGGCTAGAAAATATTACTGGAATTCCAGGCTCTGTCGGTGGGCTTGTAAATATGAATGGTGGAGCTTATGGAACAGAGATTTTTGACTGCATTGAGGAAGTGGAAGTTTGCAAAAATGATGGAGAAATTGTAAAAATTAAGACAACGGACTTGAATTTTAAATATAGAACTACTGAGATCAAGGAAAATAAATGGATTGTAATTTCTGCATTATTTAAATTTGGTTTTGGTTTTGACAAGGAGGCATCTCAAGATAAAAAAGACCAGAGAAAAATGAAACATCCGTTAGATTTACCAAATCTTGGAAGCACATTTAAGAATCCAGAAGGTGCATTTGCAGCAAGACTAATTGCTGATGCTGATTTAAAGGGATATAGAGTGGGAGATGTCGTAGTTTCATCAAAACATCCGAATTTTATAACAAATGTAGGAAATGCTACATTTAATGATGTTATTTCAGTTATTGAGCATGTAAAAGAAGTAGTTTTTGAAAATTTTGGAGTAAAATTGGAAACTGAGATTATAATTTTAAAATAATTTTAGTTTACAAATAAATTTTAACTTAAGATATTGAATAAAATGTAAAAAAAGTGTATAATAATAAAAAAAATGGAGTAATTATGAAAAGGTCAGTTAAAGTATTAATTGCATTATTTTTATTAGCAGCAGCAATGTTTTTTGGTAAAAAATTCATTGATACAGATTATTTTAAGGTTCAGGACGTTTTTATAGATGGAGTTCCTAAATTATTAAAGCAGGATATAGTAACGCCGCTTGAGCAAATGAAAGGAAAAAACATTGTATATTTAAATACTAATGAAATTGAAAATATTATAAAAAGTGATATAAGGGTAAAAAAAGTATCAATAAAAAAACTTTTTCCTAGTAAAATTGAAGTTGTTTTGGAAGAAAGAGAACCTTATGTTTATGTAAAAAAGGGAAATGAAACACTTTTAGCAGATAAGGAATTAAACATATATGGTAATATTTTAGAAGATCCGTCCAAAAATATTCCAGTAATAGACTATAAAGATGATGAAAGCCTGAATGGAATAAAAATGATACTTTCTAAAATTAAAAATAAAGATTTTTATGCTATGATTTCAGAAATAAGACAATCTGAAAAAAATTATGAGATACTTCTTACAAATAACGTAAAAATTATAACAGATACTTTAGTAACAGAAAAAAAATATGATGACGCATATAAATTATATGAAAAAATAAAAAAGGAAAAACCAGTAGTTTACATGGATTTGAGATTTATAGACATTGTTGTGAAACAACAATAATGTGTGTTAAAATTAAGAGAAAGGAGAAGCTACTTTAATTAAGTTATATAATATTTTTAAGTAGCAAAAGAAAAATGGATAACTTTAGTAATGCAGCGAAACTAAAAGTAGTAGGCGTAGGTGGAGCTGGCGGAAACGCAATAAATGATATGATTGAAAGTAATATAGAAACTGTTGATTTTATAGCAATTAATACAGATCAACAGGATTTAGACAGATCAAAGGCTCCAGTAAAAGTACTTTTAGGACGTGGAATTGGAGCTGGAGCTGATCCAGAAAAAGGTAGGATTGCGGCAAAGGAATCTGAAGAAAAAATAAGAGACGTACTAGAAGGGACAGATATGCTGTTTATAACTGCTGGAATGGGTGGTGGAACAGGAACAGGAGCTTCTCCGATTATTGCAGAGGTAGCGAAATCGATGGGAATTTTGACTGTAGCCATAGTAACGAAGCCATTTGGATTTGAAGGTCCATTGAAAAAGAATAATGCGGCAGTTGGAATTGAAAATTTAAAAGAAAATGTAGATACATTAATTGCAATCCCAAATGATAGGCTATTTGAAATACCAGGAATGAATATTTCATTATTAAATGCGTTTAAGGAAGCTAATGGTGTTTTGAAAATCGGGATAAAAGGAATTTCAGACCTGATTACAAAACAGGGAATTGTAAATTTAGACTTTGCAGATATAAAGTCAATTATGCAAAATTCTGGAATTGCAATGTTAGGATTTGGAGAGGCGAATGGTGATGAAAAAGCTAAAAGTGCCACAAGTCAGGCTTTAAACAGTCCTTTGTTGGAAAAATCCATTGAAGGGGCAAGAAAAATACTTATAAATATTACAGCAGGACCAGATATAGGATTACAGGAAATGGATGAAGTTGCAAGAACAATTGGTGAAAAAGCCGGGCATAATGAAGCGAATATACTGTGGGGATATATTATGGAACCTGAATTAGAGGGGACTATAAGTGTATCATTAGTAGCGACAGATTTCCAAGAGGAATTTTTGACTGGAGGCAATACTAATTCAAAAGCTATTAGATTTGCACCTCCGAAAAATGAAAAAATGGAAACACAAAAAAAAAATGAAGAACACAATGAAGTTATACAACAAGTTGAAGAAGAAAATTATGATACAGAAGAAAAATCAGATGAAAGCAGCATATCAGATTTTGTTTTACCGCCATTTTTTGAAGAATAATGAACTGAAATCCAATTTTGAGATTATAAAAAATTATAAAAGCCTAATAAATGATGCATTTTAAAATTAAATATGAAAAAATATTTTTTAATAGCTTGATTTTATTAGACTTTTTTGGTATAATAGTAAAACCTGCTCTATTTATAAATAGGGCTAAAAAGCCATAGGAAAGGAGAAAGAAATGAGAAATTACGAAATTATGTTTATTTTATCTACACAATTGACAGATGAAGAAAAACAAGCTGGAGTTGCATTTGTAGAAAATATACTGACAACTGCTGGAGCAACTGAAGTTAAGACAGAAATCTGGGGAGATAGAAAATTAGCTTACCCAATCAAGAAAAAACAAAATGGATACTATGTTTTAACAACATTCCAAGCAGATGGAACTAAATTTACTGAAATTGAAACAAAATTGAATATTAATGAATCACTTTTGAAATATATGATTGTTAAAAATGACTAATTTTAAATAACTTAAATTATAAGAGGGTTAATACTTATAAATTAAATTTGAGGTTTTGTTATTTTAAATTATAAAATTATAAAATTAGGGGGAAAAATTATGAATGTAGTAATACTAATGGGAAGAATGACAAGAGATCCTGAGTTAAAATATACTTCGGGAGGAAAGGCATTTGCAAATTTTTCATTAGCTGTGCAAAAATTAAGAGATGGAGTGGAATTTATTGACTGTACTGCGTGGGAAAAAACTGCAGAAACAATCGCTGAATACTTTAGAAAAGGTAATAGAATTCTTATACAGGGACGTTTAAGCGTAAATAGTTATGAACAAAATGGTGAAAAAAGAAGAATGACAAGAGTTGTTGTAAACAGTTTTGAGTTTGTTGAAAGTTCAGGAAATTCTGGAAATAGCGGAGGATATCAGCAACATCAATCTTTTAACAATAATAACAATAAACCAGTACAAAATGACACTTTTGAAAATGATAATGATGATATGGATGACGATGAAGAGTTTCCATTTTAATAATAACTAGGCAAATTTATGGTTTAAGAAAAATAAAATTTGCTATAAACTTTTAGGAGGTGTAAAATTAATGAGAGCTAAACCAGTTACAGAATTTAAAAGAAGAAAAAGAAGACCAAAAGTTAAATTTAAAGTAGAAGATATTAATTATAAAAATGTTGAATTATTAAAAAACTTTATGAATGATAAAGGAAAAATATCTCCAGCAAGAGTAACAGGACTTGAAGCAAAAGTTCAAAGAAAAATTGCTAAAGCAATTAAAAGAGCTAGACAAATCGCTTTGATGCCTTATACAAGAATTGAAAAATAAAGTGATTTAGTATATTTTAGACTAGTAAACTACTCCCGCTTCTAAAAGCGGGAGCTTCTTGGGAAGTACTTGTTTTTATTAGCCAAATATATTTACCAAGCTCTTCGGACAGACTTTGCTCTGTTTTTTTCTTTCTAATATTTTAACATTGTTTTTCCAGCTTCTCTTATATTCAGTGTCGCATTGTAGTCCCTATCAATCTCGCTCTCGCAACAATCACATCTATAACTTCTTTCTGATAATTTTAGATCTTCTTTAATATTTCCGCATTTACTACAAATTTTCGACGACGGAAACCACTTGTCTATTTTCAAAAATTATTTCCTCAAAAACATCAACTTATATTTAAGCGTTTCCAAGAACATTCTCCATTCATTATATCGTAGGCACTTTTCCCAAAATTTAATGCCTATTCATTTCTTTCATATTCAAGTCTTCGACAATCACGGCATTATATTTTTCAGATAATTTTTAATATATTCATATAATTTCGATATTCTCGCTTTTTGTTTATACCAATTTTTTAATTTTATCCTTTTCAATTTTGGCAAAACTAAATATTTATTTTCCTCAACTCTTCGTTTGGATAGATTCTGTATTTAAATGCTAAATTGTATTTCATAAAATTACATCTCCCTTTGATTTTGAATATATTTCTTAATTATTTCTAATGGTGCATCTCCAATACTCATAACTAAATAACTTCTGCTCCAAAAATATTCTTTCCACAATTTTTCCCTTATTTCAGGAAATTCTTTTTTTATCAATCTGCTAGAAGCACTCTTGTAAGTATTTACAAACTTAGAAAGCTCTGTATTCGGCATAGCATTAATCACCATATGAATATAATCGATATCATGTTTCCATTCTTTAAGAACAATATTATACTTTGGACATATTTTCTCAAAAATCTCTTTCAATCTATTAGAAATTTCATCATTAATGACTTTTCTTCGATATTTTATACAAAAAACCATATGATAATTTATATCAAATACTGAATTATAATTACTGTTACATGACATTATTATTACCTACTTTTATGTTTTTCTACTGAATAAATTATATCATAAATATATCATTTTTTCAATTTTTTTTACAAAAAAATCAATTCATCTTCTACTTGTAGAAAGCCTACGACTTCTTGCTATCTTTTGTTAAAAAATGAGAATTATCTTATTTTCAAATAGTCTTTTTTTTGGAAAAAATATGGAAAAATTAAGAATTATATTGTATAATGTAGCAAATAAACAAATAGGCGGTAGTGGAGATGTTGAATAGGAGGATGACAATATTTTTTATTTTTTTGTTAAGTTTTTCTATAAGTTGTGATAAAAGAGAAAATAAAATCAAAAGTAGGAAATACGAAAATTTAAAAAATAAAACTACACAGGATAATATTTTTTCAAATAATTCCATTGAAAAAATAATTGAAATTTTTTTAAAAAAATCTAAGCAGAATAGGGTAAGTATTGGAAATTTTGAAAAACTGTCATATGAAAACAGAAACTATTATTATGCTAAAATAAATTCAAAGAGTGATGCGATTTATGCACTCGATTACAGTGGAATAAGTGCCACAAGCATATTTTTGAAAGTTGGAAAAGTAGATGGGGCAAATTTAGGAATGATAGAAAATATGGTTGTAAATTTAATACAGGTGTCTGATGAAAATATTAAAGAGCCTGAAGCCAGAATGATTTATACAAAAATTTTATCAAATTTGGGTGAAAAGGAATTGTCGGGATTATTAACGTATTCAAATAATATAACTTATGGAGTAAGGATAGATTCTGGAACAAGTGAGTTTATATTTTTTGCCAAGGAATCAGAAAATGAAAATACTGTAACAAGCATTCAAGATTTTAAAGTTGACACAGACAAAATTTCTGCTTCAAAAATGGGAATAGATATTAGCAAAAAATAATATAATAAAAAATTAAAGTTTAAAAATGGAGGAAAAATGAATTTAGATACTTTATTAGGGATATTACAAGGACAGGATTTAGCTAAATTAACTGAAAAAATTGGAGGAAGCAGTGCACAAGTGAAAAATGGAGTTGCAGTGGCTTTACCAGCTATTTTGTCGGCAGTTAATAAAAATGCGAATAACAATGAAAAGGCAGAAGGATTGAACAAGGCTTTAAATCAGTACGATGGTTTAGTTCTAAATAATCTTGGAAGTTATTTACAAAATCCAGATTTAAAGGATGGAGCTGGAATTTTGAACCATTTATTTGGAAATAATACACAAAATGTGGCAAATGCAGTTTCGCAGTCAAGCGGGCTAGATAACCAAGGAAGCATGAAATTATTGCAAACAATGGCTCCACTTGTGCTAGGTGCATTAGGACAGCAAAAAAGGGAAAATAATTTGGATGTGCAGGGAATTGGAAACTTGACTTCAAACCTTACGGCTAATTTTACAGGTCAAAGTGGAATTATAAATACAGTTACAAATATGCTGGATGCAAATAAAGATGGAAATGTTGTGGATGATGTAATGGGATTGGTTGGAAAATTTTTTGGTGGTAAAAAATAAAATATTATAAATAAATATGTAATTAGGCAAGAGGGCTTGTTTTATTTTTTTTAAAATTATCTCAGACATGCCTAATTTTTTTGTTTTTTAAATAAAATTTGAGTTGTTTTAGTTAATTATTGTTCAAAAAAATCTTAATTACAAAAAGGATGGTAAATGATGAAATTTTTAGTGATTGGAATTGGTGGAGGAATTGGAGCGATTCTTCGATATCTGATTAGTGTTGTGCCTTTGAAAATGAGTTTTCCTGTGCAGACTTTTATTACGAATGTTTTAGGGGCGATTTTGATTGGAGTTGTTGTTGAGATGGTGGCTGGGAGACAGGTTTCACAGAATTGGAATTTATTTTGGAGAGTGGGAATTTGTGGAGGATTTACTACGTTTTCTACATTTTCGATAGAAACGTATAACTTGATTGAGAAGGGGAGTGTTTGGATTGCTTTTGGGTATGCGATTTTGAGCGTTGTGCTGTCGATTGTGGGAGTTTTTATTGGGAGAGGGGTTGTTAAATTAGCTTGAGAAATGTAATCTAAATAGGATTTACAGCGAAACTCTAAGTTTGCGGGAAGTTTCAGGCGAGCCTGCTGATGCTTATGTGGGAGCTTATGCGATGATTTCGGGGCTTTCGGCAATAGCGGCCGGAGTGTTTGGCGGAATTTTGGGAAAATTCATAAATAATGGAGTAATTTATATTTTGGGGGAAAAATGTGGATTTTGATGAGCAAGGGAATGACATAAATGGAGAAGAAAATGTTAATGATAAGTCTGATGAAAATAAAAAAGAGCTGAAATAGTGAAGTTTTATAAATAATTTTTTCTATATAGGAGGATTTTATGAAAAAGATTTTAGAGAAAATTGGGAAAGATGAGTTGTTGGAATATTGGCGTTCGTCTAGGGGGAGATTTGCTGTTGGTAATTTTATAGGAATTAATGGTGAATTTGTTATTTTTACATCAATTAGTCCATATGGGAAAAATGACGGATTTAGATTTATAAAGATAGAAGATTTAAAAAAATTTGGAAAAAATACAGAATATTTGGAATCAATGAAGGAAAAAATAGAGGAAAGAAAATCTAGTAGCAGAAAAATTATTGAGCTTGAAAAAAATAAATTTTTTAAGGAGTTATTTAAATATTTTAAGAAGAATAAAATTAAACTGAAATTATTTTATGAAGATGACTACCAGAAAGAGGGATATTTAGTAAAGGCATTAAAAGATATTTTGCATTTTCAATGGTGTAATGAGGGCGACAGGGAATCAGAAGAATTTATAAGAAAAAGTGAAATGAAAAGTATAGAGATAGGGAAAAATGTTGTTAGAGATATTGTCGTTAAAGATGATAAAATTCAGAAAAATAAAATTGTAATAGCGAGAAATGATATTCAAGGAAGTGTTATTTTTCAAGATGAAAATTATACGTTAATTTATGAAAATGATTTGTTCTGGGCAGATTGCAAGTTTATAATAATAAAAACATCAGACATTTGGGAAATTACAGAAAAAGTTTATCGAATAGAAACAGAGAATATATCTTTAGAAGAAATTTTGCCTGATATTTCAAATATGGAAATAAAGGAAATCTTGAAAAAGTGTTTTGAAAATAAAATATTAGTACATTTTGAGTATGAAAAATCATATTTTGAGAAATTTGGGATAATTGAAAAATTTGAGAATGATAGATTGATTTTGCGGGAAATAGATAAGGGAAGTGGAATTTTTGTTTCTAAATCGGAAATATTGATTGAGGATATTTCGTTTTTATTTGTAAGAAACTCCAAGGTTTTAAATGATTAAGAAAATTTATAAATAGAGTTAAAAAAGTAAGGAGTGAATTTATGTTATTTAGCTTGGCATCAATTTTTATTTTTGCGGTGTTGTCGATATTGATAACGGCTCCATTGGGGGCGTCTGACATTGCATTGATATGAGTTATAAAAGATTTTTGCTGGAATAAAAAATTTGTTTTAAAAATACAGTTTTTATGGTATACTTTTAAATTAGGTAGTTCTGAAAACTAAAGAACTGATTATCTCAAATATTTTTTGATAAATATAAAATCATTTAGGAGGGAAAATGACTAATCATCTTAATAATATAAGAAAAGAGCTAAGAGCTTTTGCTAAGAGAAGTAAGGATTTTAAGTATACAGAAATGTCATTATTTATGTTTTTAATGACAAAAATGTTGACTTTTACTCAACAAACATCATTAACAAAAGACATTGAAACAAAAAAACAGGAAATAAATACTTCAATTGGCGATATACATCAGGAATTGAAAAAAACAAAAGCTGAAAATGATAAATTATTGAAAAATTATAATCTTGAACTAATTCAATTAATGGAGCAAGGAGACCATGTAGTAAAATCGCCATGGAGCTCTTGGCAGTTTGGAGCAAACTACTTTTATAATAACTGGAGCGGAACATATAAAGGAAGAGGAGATAAAGTAGAAAAATATCCTTATTTAGGGACTTATACTAGAAGTAATAATCTATTTATGAGAACGATTTCTCCAAATAGTAGAAATTTTTCAAGATTTCTCGAAAGAAATTCGGCTGCTGAACTTGACAGACTTTCAAAATTGGGAATTAAAGATATGTCTCATTCTGCAACTTCATCTGTAAGAGGTAACTTTAATCCATCTTTTGGGTTGGAATCTTCAGTGTTTGACCAAGAACCAGTATCTTCCTTGACTTTACTTGCTACAGTTAAACCTAAGCAAGTAAATAAAGAGCCGGTAAAAGTAACTTTGGGGACAATAGAAGGGCCTGGGGATATGAATTTTAGTATAGAGCCACCAGAAGTTACTGTATCAAATCCTGCAATAGTAGAATTAGAATTTGGTCATGTATCAACAAATATAGTACAAAAAAATGGGCATGGCGATAATAATATGAACGCAAGTAGTTTTCAAGATTATTTGAGGGATCATCATACTTCAGGAACTCATCAGAGTAATTATTTAAGTACGAGTAGAGCTGGAAGCACTTTCAATGGTGGAACAGTTAATGCAAGTTGGATGAGTTCAGACAGTGTTCCTGGTAAAGCACCTTTAGCAACTCAATTAACATATAGTGCAAATCCTACTATAATAAAAAGTGGAAGTGCAAATAACTGGTTTAAAATATATTTTGACAGTGATGGCGGAACTACCAATATAGGTACTTCTTTTGTTATTGATAATGTAAGAGGGAGTACAAGTGATGGTGATGCAGGAAATAATCATATTACTGGTGATACATCAAAGCCTACATTTTTATCAGGTGTTTCAAGAGGAGCTTCTCTGGATGGTGCAGGAACATTAAATCTTTCTTCAGGACAAACAATAAATCTTGCAGGATCATTTGTAGTTGGATTGGAACAGCAGACAGGTAGTGGAACAAGGGAAATAAAGAACTCAGGGACAATAACAGATGAAGTTGAAAGAACTCATTATAGAGGACCTGAAGGACTTGGAAATTTACATACAGCTATATTGTATAATGGAAAGTATTATGCACCGGGAGATGATGTGAACAGTCCTACTTATACAGTATCTTCAGATTCAAGATTGGAAGCAACGGTAATCAATGTAGATAACACAAGTAGTACTGGTATTGCTATTCATAGAAATTATGATAGTGGAAGTACTTATCAAGATGGAACTATTACAAGAATAAGATCTAATTACAATGGTGGATATACTGGATATAAAGTAGGGTTAATGTTAATAGAAGAAGATGCACATTCTACTGGTGATGTAGCCCAATTAACAAATGCAGGAACAATAACATTTGGTGGTGGAAATTCAACAGGTATGTTAGTAAATGCTTCTACTACAGCTGCCAAAAAAGTACAGGTTATAAATAATTCTGGAGCAACTATAAATATGAATGGCGGTTCAAGTACAGGTATGAAGATAGCTTCTCTTATAACAAATGACAGTAAAATGCAAAATAATGGGAAAATTTACATTAGGGGTGGATCAAGTAATGGAATGTCAGTAATAAATACGAGAGCTTATACTAATGTTGTTTTAAATTCAAGTTTAGGGGAAATATATGTATCTCCTGAAAGTGGAAGCAGTACAGGAATGATACTTGTAACAAATAACTCTGATGATATAAAAAATCAAGGTTTGATACAGTTAACTGGTAAGAATAATACAGGAATGTGGGTTGAAGGATCTTCAAATCCAACGGCCTACAGTACTGGTTCAAGTGCCAAGATTAATGTTGGGGGAACTTTGAATAACATAGGAATGTTAGCTGACAATGGAGGAGTAGCAAAAAATGAAAACGGTTCCACTATAACATTGTCAGGAATTCAAAATGCAGGAATGATGGCACATAAAAGTACAACAATGGGTAAAGTTGAAAATACTGCCATAATTACATCATCAAGTGGTGATAAACTTGTAGGAATACAGGTAAATGAAGGTGCAGAAGGATATAATGGGACTACTTCTGCTTCTGGGACAATAACATTATCAGGAAGTAATACAACAGGAGTCTATAATACAAAAGGTAAATTTGAAATGGATAATTCAACTTCTACAATTACAGTAAATGGTGGAGGTTCAATCGCTGTTTATGCAGAAGGCACAGGTTCGGCGACAGAAATTAAGAATGGAACAGTTACTATTGGAGGCTCTACCACAAATCCTCTTAATGCAGTAGGACTGTATGTTAAGGACGGAGCTAAAATAAAAATAGCTGGTGGAACTGGGAATAGATTAGTTGCAAACAGTGGAGCATTAATGTTCTATAATTATGCTGATAATAATTCCACTCCAACAGGGACTTTTGAGCTTTCAGGTTCAGATGTAAATGCTCAAGTTAATTCAGGAGCTTTGGCATTTCATTTAAGAGGAACTGCATCAAATCCGATTAGTTCAGTTGCTAGTATAACTTCAGCTTTAAATACAATGTTTAATTTATCATCAGGTACAACAAAATTAAATGTGAATTTAGCTTCAGGTGCAAGTTTATTTGAAATAAAAAATGATGGATTAGCTAATGTGGCTAATGCCATTAAAACATCTGAGTTAGGAGCAAGCAATCTTGCTTTTGGTGCAGGTAATAGAATTGCAATTTCTGGACAAAACAATGCTAAACTTCTTAAAATAAAAGGAGGAA
This sequence comes from uncultured Leptotrichia sp., assembly GCA_963548925.1. Taxonomy (GTDB): domain Bacteria; phylum Fusobacteriota; class Fusobacteriia; order Fusobacteriales; family Leptotrichiaceae; genus Leptotrichia. The sequence goes on from CAUUWI010000013.1 coordinate 20,174, forward strand.
GTCTTGAAGTAGATTCAGATGTAAATTTAGATACGGCTAATAATATCTTAGATAGAGTGGAATTTGAATCTTCAAATGTTAAAGTGGCATCTGGGAAAAAAATAACAGGGACTGTTGCTGGAAAATATGGAATTAGACAAAAAGATATTTTAAGTTCAGGAACATCACCTGTTTTGACAGTTGAAAATTTAGGAACTATTTCTTTAACAGGGGATAACTCAAGAGCAGTAGTTGTTGAATTTGGGAAAGCTATAAATGGTGGCATAATAACAGTAGGTAAAGAGGGAATAGGAATTTATGGTGCCGATAATTCTGTAATAAAAAATGAAAATAACGGTACGATAAATATAGGTTCTAAGGGTGTCGGAATAATAGGAGCTAATGATTTAACTACAACGCCAGCGAAGAGTAAAAAAATCAATATAACAAATGAAGGTAAAATAGAAGCGACAGATTCAACAGGAGAAAAAACAATAGGAATTTATGCTGATAATACAGAACCTTCTCTTACTCCTTCAACAGATTCTGTAATTGATCATAAAAATGGAGGAATAATAGATTTATCAAAATCTAAAGGCAGCTTAGGAATTTATGCAGGAAGATCATTATTAAAATCTAATGGAATTGTAACAGTTGGAGATGAAAGTGCAGGAATTAAAGGAAAAGATGCTCTTATTGAAATAAATAATTCTAGTGCGGCTATAAATATTGGGAAAAAGTCTATTGGAGTTGTATTAGAGAATTTTGGAAAAGGAACTTCACCAGCAGGATATTTTAACGGGCAAGATGGAAAAATCAATATAACTGGGGCAGGTTCGGTAGCGTATTATGTTGATAATTCTGAATTAAACTCAAGTAACTCTTCAGTAGTTAAAGGTTTCAATGATAATTTGTCAGTTATTGATAATGGGAATGCGTATACGTATATTTTTGCAAAAAATGGCAGTATGTTAAATTATGACAGCAGCCTTACTTCTGCCGGAGCCGCTCCTAAACAAATTCAGACAGATAAATCAATATTTATAAATGCTAAAGATTCTACTGTAAATTTAGGAACAGGAAATAAAATAGAAAGTTCTAAAAATGAAGTAATAGCTGTTTACTCAAATAATGGAGCAGCCGCAAATAAAGGAACAATAACCTTAAACGGAAATAAATCAGTCGCACTGTACGGAGAAAATGGCGGAGCATTGGTTAATGAAAAAGATATTACTGTTAATACTAACGGTGTCGCTTTTTATAACAAAGGTGCGACAACAGCCACGAATAGAGGAGCGAACAGTAAAATAACTCTTTTGGGAGATTATGGAATTGGAATGCGTTCTGATACGGCATCAGGAGATTCTTTAAATGAAGGTAAAATAGAAAGCACTAAATTAAGAGCGATAGGAATGTCAGCAAGCAATGGTTCAAATTCATTGATAAACAGAGGAGAAATTAATTTTACAGGACAGCAGTCAATTGGGCTGCATACAGATGATAAAGGGGCAAGCGGGCATACGATACTGAATGATACAGGAGCTAAAATAGCGCTTGTTGATTCAGCTGATCCTTCAAAAGCGAATATTGGTATTTATTCTGAACATTCAAAAGATAAAGCGATAAATAACGGTACTATTGAAGCGGGACATCAAACTGTCGGTATTTTGAGCAAATCAGGTGGAAACGTTGAATTAGGTGGAAGTTCAACGACTAAAGTAGGAGATAATGCTGTGGCAGTATTCTCGAATGGAGGAAATGTTGATATTGCCAATGGAGCTAAAATTTCTGTCGGTAATAGAATGGGAAATGACAAAGAATCAGTTGCAGTTTATTATGCAGGAAGCAATGGAACGATTACAAATAGTACAAGCAATATTACAATAGGAAACGGTTCATACGGATTTGTAGTAAAAGGAGGATTAAATAATACACTATATAGTCATAATCCTTCAAATGGAACAGTGGATCTTACAACTGACGCAGTTTATATTTATTCTGAAGATCACAAAGGAAAAGTGCATAATGCTACTAACTTAAGATCTTCGGCAACAGGAGAGATTAATTACGGAATTTATACAAACGGTGGAGGAACTAATTCAGGTAATTTTGACTTTAGTGCAGGTAAAGGAAATGTGGGAATTTACAGTTACTTTAAAGATCCTAATTATATGAATAATGTTAATTCAAAAGGTGAATACATTGCAAGCTTGAATTACGTACCTGAAAAATTTGAAAATACAGGAATAATTAATGTATCGGCTTCAGATTTGACAAATGCAAATGACCAGAAATTTGGAATAGGTATGGCTGCAGGATATGTCAGATCAAGAACAGTCTATAATTCAGTTACTGGAAAATCAGAAATTAAAAGAGATGTATTGGGATATGGAAATATCGAAAATACAGGAACAATTAATGTTACAACTCCTAACAGTATAGGAATGTATGCAGGAGGGGCAGGTTCTACGGCAACAAATAGAGGAAATATCAATTTGAGCGGGCCTGAGTTAAATGTCGGAATGTTCCTTGAAGATGGAGCGGTAGGACACAACTATGGGCATATTACAGTAAACTCTAATGAAGGTGTGGGTATTGCCGTACTTAGAGGAGCTGAAATTGTAAACCATCCTGGAAGTACAATTACTGTAAATGGTACGGATGGAATAGGTATTGCGGTAGCTGGAGGAATAATTAGAAATTATGGGAACTTTGGTATCGTAAAAAAAGAGGAAAATATTGATGGAGCAGTAATTAAGGCACCTGGTGATGGAGCAGTAGCTGTTAAGAGAGTTATTGCAAATGGAGATAAGCAAATGGGATACACTAATGACGGTAAAAACTGGAATATAACAAGAAATGACCTTATTTCAGTAGTAATCCCTGAAGGAACTTACGATGCTACAATTACCTTAAATGGAGTAGAGCAAACGCCAATTGAAGTTTTTTCTGTTGAAAATAGAACAAGAACAGAAATTCCAACAACATCAGTCGGAATATACATGGATACATCTGGAGTTAATGTTACAAGACCTGTAACAAATTTAGGAATGCTTTCAAATGTCGGAATAAAATCAGTGGATTTGATAATTGGTACCGAAGCTACAAATTATACAACTGAGAAATATTTAAAACTTAGTCAAGAAATGATAGCTCCATACAATGACATGATACTTGAAGCTCAAAGACAGGGACTTAGAAAATGGGAAATTTATTCTGGTTCATTAACTTGGATGGCGACAGCTGCTCAAAATAAAAATACTCAACTGATGGAAAATGTTTATTTAGTAAAAGTTCCATATACAGTCTGGTCAGGAAAAGTTGGAACTCCGAAAGAAGCGACAGATACATATAATTTCCTAGATGGTTTGGAACAAAGATACGGAGTGGAAAAAGAAGAAGAAGTAAGAGAAAGAAAATTATTCAAAAAACTTAACAGTATAGGAAATAACGAACATATTTTATTAGTTCAAGCATTTGACGAAATGATGGGTCATCAATATGGAAATGAACAAATGAGAATAAATTCCACAGGAAATGCGATTGACAAAGAAATAAATCATTTGATGAAAGATTGGAGCAATCCTTCTAAGCAGGCAAATAAAATTAAAGTATTTGGTATGAAAGATGAGTTTAAGACAGATACGGCAGGAATCATTGATTATACAAATAATGCTTATGGAATTGCATATGTTCATGAAGATGAGGCCATCAAACTTGGAAATTCTAAAGGATGGTATGCGGGTATTGTAAATAATAGATTTAAATTAAAAGATATAGGAAAATCTAAAGAAGAGCAAAATATGCTGAAAGTAGGAATTTTCAAAAAAATGTCGCCATCTAAAGATCACAATGGAAAACTTACTTGGACAATCGCTGGAGAAGGTTTTGTAGGACTTAATAATATGGAAAGAAGATATTTAGTTGTAGACGATATTTTCCACGCTAAATCAAATTTCTATACTTATGGACTAGGACTTAAAAATGAAATAGGCTATGACATCAGAACAAGCGAAAGAACAAGTATCAGACCATATGCTGCGTTGGATATGGAATACGGAAGATTTTCAGGTATTAAAGAACACGATGGAGAAATCAGATTGGAAGTAGATTCTAATGATTATTACTCAATTAAACCTGAGCTAGGAGTAGAATTTAAGTATAAACAACCAATAGGTGTGAGAACAACATTTACTGCAAGTTTAGGAGTGGCATATGAAAATGAACTTGGAAAAGTGGGAGATGCTGATAATAAAGCTAGGGTAAGATATACGAATGCTGACTGGTTTAACATTAGAGGTGAAAAGGATGATAGAAAAGGTAATGGAAAATTTGATTTAAAACTTGGTCTTGAAAATACAAGATTTGGTGTAACAGTAAATGCAGGTTATGATACAAAAGGAGGAAATGTTAGAGGAGGAATAGGATTTAGAGCAATTTACTAATTGTTAAATATAATTTTAAAAAAAATTAATAATTTTTGGATGTGCTTGCTGAATCAATATTTTAAAAAATAAAGTTATTTAAAATAGACATAAAAAAGAGAGTTTGATTAATGGTCAGCTCTCTTTTTATTATTGACTTTAGTCAGTTGAGTACGCAAAGCGTGCGAAACATAAAACCACCCGCTATGCGGGTGCG
>CAUUWI010000014.1:0-24255 GCA_963548925.1 uncultured Leptotrichia sp.
CGGGATTCATTGAAATAAATACAACTTCAAAATTAGTTCTGCTGGCTCTTTTCAATTCCTGAAATAATTTTGACAATAAAAGGCTGTCTTTCCCTCCAGAAATAGCTACTGCGATTTTATCCCCATCTTTTACCATTTCAAATTCCTTTAAGGCTTTGACAAATGGTGTCCAAAGTGCTGAGCGATATTTTTTTTGAATGCTTTTTTCAATAGTTTCCAGTGATTGAAGTGGAACAGATGGTAAAATTGTTTCACAAATTGCACTTCCAAGAGAAGTGGAAGCGACTGTGTCAATATTTATTTCGTTATTTATATTTTTTTGATTATCGAAATTGTTTTCGATAGTGTCTAAATTCATTATTAGTAGCTCCTTTAAAATTTATATCTTTATAGACTGTATCAAGTTTTTTGGGGATTGTCAAGAGCATGAGATAGAAAAATCCTGCTACTTTTTTTTGATTTTATTTAGTATTATTTTTCAATGATTCCAAAATTTCTTTCACATTTTCCAAATTAATACTTTTCTCACTTTCCAAAAGTTTTTCCACAGTAATATCAATTTCCTTGCCTTTCGCACCAGCAAATAATGCTAACGAACGAGCCTGCAACTTCATGTGTCCGTACTGTATTCCAGTTGTAACAAGTGCTTTTATTGCAGCAAAGTTTTGAGCAAGTCCTACTGATGTAATAATGCTTGCCAGTGTCTTTGCGTCAGGATTTCTCAAAATATTAAATGCAGCTTTTACACTCGGATTTAAGCCTATTGAGCCACCTACACTTGCGATTGGCATTGGAAGGATAAACTCACCTTTTAATTTATTTGTGCTTTCATCAAAAGTCCAAGTTGTAAGTCCTTTATATTTTCCATTTTTCACAGCAAAGGCATTCCCACCAGCTTCGATTGCACGCCAGTCGTTTCCAGTAGCAATTACCATAGCGTCGATTCCATTAAAAATCCCTTTATTATGGGTTGTGGCACGATAAATGTCAAGTTTTGCAAATTTGCTCGCAAGTTCGATTTTTTTTGCAGTTTCGATGGATTTTTCTATTGAGTTGCTAAGCAGTTTTATATTTACTTCGCATTCAGCTTTTACAAGGGATTCAGTAGCATAATTTGATAAAATTGCCATAAGACTTTTTCCATTTGTAATATTTTCAAGTGGACTTTTTATCGCCTCAAGCATCGTATTCAAGATATTTGCTCCCATAGCCTCCTTTACATCGGCAATCAGGTAAACAATCAAAAATTCATCAATATTTTTAACTTCAATATTAATGGCTCCACCACCACGTGCTACAATCGAAGGATGAGCATCATTTGCAATTCTCAAAATCTCATTTTTATTTTCTAAAATCATCGAAATCGCATTATCAAAGTCTAAAATATCATACAATGCAACTTGCCCAATCATTTTCCTGTCCAAAATTTTTGTCGTAAAGCCTCCAGATTTTCCAATAATTTTAGCTGCATAGCTGCACCCTGCCACAACAGACGGCTCTTCCGTAACCATTGGCACAGCATAATCTTTTCCATCAATAACAAAGTTTGGAGCAATGCTGAATGGCAAGGCAAAGGTTCCAATCCCGTTTTCAACCATCTGATTTGCAGTTTCCAGTGGCAAGTTCTCGTTTTTTTTCAGAATTTGTTCAAATTCATCAGTTAAAAAACCGTTATCTTTTAACATTTGTATTCTTTCAAGCCGTCCTTTTTTTTGAAATCCAAGCCAGTTTAATTTTTTCTGATTTTCTTTTTTCATATTTAAAATTAGTTCCTTCCATTTCGAGTTTATAATAAAACTCAAGCACTTGAAAAATTGTTAAATCCTAATGCTTGAGTGAAAATGTATTTTAAATTTTAAGGTTTGTAGCCAGTTTTATCCTTTTTTGTTATTTTTCTGATAACTTTGCAAGGAACACCTGCTGCAATTACATTATCTGGAATATCCTTTGTAACAACGCTTCCAGAGCCGATAATAGTATTATTTCCGATTGTAACCCCTTGATTAATGTGGACTCCCGCACCAATCCAGACATTATTGCCGATTTTTACAGGTTTGGCATAACAGCCTCCATTTATTCGCTCTTCTGCATCAATGCTGTGATTGGAAGTGTAAATTCCCACTCTTGGACCAAAAAGAACATTATCCCCAATTTCAATTCCACCACCGTCTAGCATCACACAGTCAAAATTTGCATAAAAGTTATTTCCTATTGAAATATTAAATCCAAATTCACATCGAAAAGTTGGCTCAAAATGCACATTTTTCCCAATTGATTTCAAAAGTTCCTTTAAAATTGCTTCACGCTCTTCTGATGGTTTTCCAAAACTTTCGTTATATTTGTTTGTCAAAAAAACGATATTTTCTCTAGCTTTTACAAGTTCCGGCGTTAAGTCATTGTAAACTTTTCCTGATAAAATAAATTGTCTTTGTTCTTCTAAATTCACATTAATTCACCCTTCCTGATAAGTTTATTTTATTTTTTTATAAAATCTTTTATGATTTTCCACTTTTTCCAGCACAAACGCATTATCACTTTCCTGAATAAATTCACTATTTGAAAAATCACAATTTCCCTCTTCATCTAAAATTATTTTTTCAAAAAACATAGCTTCGTATTCTTCTATTGATAATTGCTTTCTGTTGTCAAAATCGTTTAGTCTGTCATTTCTTAAATGATTTTTGAAGCCATCTGCAAGACTTAGATTAAAAAATTCACAAACAGCGCCGCTTCCGTAGCTGTACATTCCAATCTTGTCGCCAGCTTTTAAGTTATCACAGTTTTCAAGCAATGATAATAAGCTCAGATAAAGAGAACCAGTATAGATATTTCCAACACGTTTTCCATAGATTATTGAAGCATGGAATTTTTCTAAAAATTTACTTTTTTCTTCTTTTTCCACTTTTTTTTCAAAAATTGAATTAATTGCTTTTAATCCAAGTTTTGGGAATGGAAGATGGAAACAGAAAGCGTTAAAATCAGATAAATTTTGACTGTATCTTTTTTTATATTCATCAAATGTCGTTGTAAGGCAGTCAAGGTACTGTCTTGTTGAAAAATGCCCATCTACTATTGGGAAATCTGAGTAGTTTGGACGCCAAAAGTCCATAATATCACGTGTTTGACATACATTTTCATCGTTTATTATAGTGATTTTGGGATCTTTTTTTATTAACATTGCAATACTTCCTGCCCCTTGTGTTGATTCCCCGGGAGTGCTAATCCCATATTTTGCGATGTCTGAAGCAATTACGAGAACGGAGGCATTTTCGTTTTTTTGGATATAGTTTTTTGCAAAACTAAGGGCAGCAGTAGCTCCATAGCAGGCTTCCTTTATTTCAACAGAACGTGCAAAAGGCTGAATACCCAATAAATGATGAATAAAAACAGCAGATGCCTTACTTTGATCAATACTTGATTCTGTCCCGACAATTATCATTTCAATATTTTTTTTATCTTCTTCGTCTAAAATTTGTTCAGCGGCACTGGCTCCAAGTGATACAATATCCTCTGTAACAGGTGCTATACTCATTTCACTTTGCATAAGCCCTTTCACAAATTTATTTTCGTTCTCATTTCTTCCAATCGCCAAATCCCGTATATCCAAAAAATATTTTGGCATTGTAAATCCAATTTTATCTATTCCAATTTTAATTTTTTCTTTTATTTTCATATAAATTTCGTCCTTTCCAGTTAATTATTTTTTGAAAGAATCTTTAATATATTATTTTTGTGTTGAGTTAAATTTTCTTTAATCATTCATATTGTACTATAAAAAAATTCAAATATCAAATAATTCTAGTAGTTATTTAAAAAAATTTTTTTAAATAAAATAAACTGCCAATTGAAATATTTAATTTTTTCTTGAAGTTTTTTGCAGATACTGATATAATAAAATTAAAGTTATTAAAATATTTTAGAAGGGAGAATGAATATGAAAAAAATTATTTTAATTGCACTAGCAACTGTTTCAGTAGCAGCTTCTGCTAATGTGAACACAAGAAAAATTCTTGATCAGTACAGAAAAGAGGCTCTTATGGAACAAACAAAAACTGCTGTAAAGGAAATAAAAGCAAAACCTAACAAAAAAGCTGCTAAATTAGCAGATGAAGCTCAAGATGATGTGACGTCAAATGAAGTTATTCGAGATATAAAAAATGATAAACATGCTTATGATGATGTAATTGAAAAAGTAAATGTCTATTTACAAAACAATCCTGAAAAAAAAGAAAAGCTTGACAAACATTATAGAACAGTTATAGGTCATGAATAATATTTGAAGATAATATTTAAAGGTACTAGTATGCCTTTTTTGCTTATGAGTTTAAAAAAATTTTAGAGTGCTAGTGGTACTCAATGTAAAAAATATGAGTAAAATAAAAAGTACATCGAAAGATATTTATTTATCCTCAAAATGTACTTTTTTATTATTTTTAAATTTATTATTTTCAAAAATATTGATAATTTAATTAATAATTGTCATTAACCTTATATTTCAAAACTCTAGTTGCATTCAATACAGCAAGTAAAGCAACCCCAACATCAGCAAATACCGCTTCCCACATTGTTGCGTCCCCGAAAAGTCCTAAAATTAGAACGATTAATTTTACAGCAAATGCCAAAATAATATTTTGCCATACAATTATCTTAGTTTTTTTTGCTATTTTCATAGCAGTTACTATTTTTGAAGGTTCGTCGTTCATTATTACAACATCAGCAGCTTCAATCGCAGCATCACTTCCAACGCCTCCCATTGCGATTCCAATATCGGCTCTGGCAAGTACAGGAGCATCATTTACTCCATCTCCTACAAATACAACTTTTCCTTTTTCACTTTTGGTTTTGTAAATTTCTTCTAGTTTTTCAACTTTTTGATTTGGAAGAAGATCGGCAAATACTTTATCAATTCCTAATTTTTCAGCTATATTTTTACCAATTGTATTGTTATCACCAGTAAGCATTACAATTTCCTTTATTCCGCTTGCTTTCATTCCTTTAATTGCCTTTGGAGAATCTACTTTTATTTCATCAGAAATTAGGATATTTCCAATATATTGTCCGTCAAATGCAATGTAAATCAAAGTTCCTAAATTTTCTTTTTCAGTAAATTTAATATTTTCCAAACTCATTAATTTAGAATTTCCAGCCAAGACTTGATGGTTATTTATGTTAGCCTTTATTCCAAGTCCTGAAATTTCTTCAAAATCTTTTACAATGCTTTCATCAGTTTTCGTAGCAGAATTTTCATATTCAGAAACTATTGACTGTGCGATAGGATGATTAGAAAATTTTTCAATGTGTGCAGCATATTTTAATAATAAAGATTGTGTCAAATTAGTTTTATTGTTTTTAAAATCATTTATTTTCACATTATTTTCAATATTGATTTCAGTAACTTTAAATACACCTTTTGTCAAAGTTCCAGTTTTGTCCATAACAACGTTTTCTACGCTGTTTAATGCTTCTAGATAATTTGCACCTTTTACTAAAATTCCGTGTTTTGAAGCGCTACCAATGCCACCAAAAAATCCTAATGGAATAGAAATAATCAAGGCACATGGACAAGATACAACAAGAAAGATTAAAGCACGATAAATCCATTCAGCAAATGTAGTGTTTGGGAGTAGCATTGGAGGGAATAGTGCTAAAATTAGAGCTGTAATAACTACTGCTGGAGTATAATATTTTGCAAATTTTGTAATAAAGTTTTCTGTTTTTGATTTTTTACTGCTGGCATTTTCTACTAAGTTAAGAATTTTGGAAACAGTGGATTCAGAAAATAATTTTGTAACTTCGATTTCTACAAGTCCAGTTTTGTTTATAAATCCGCTTAGAACATTATCCCCTATTTTTGCTTCACGTGGCAATGATTCTCCAGTAAGAGCAGAAGTGTCAAAAGTCGAATTTCCAGTTATTATTTTTCCATCTAGAGGTACTTTTTCTCCCGGTTTTACTATAATAATATCAGCAACTTTTATTTTTTCAGGATTTACTTTTTTTATTTTAGTATCAGTCTTAAGATTCGCATAATCAGGACGGATGTCCATCAATGCAATAATTGATTTTCTCGAATTATTAACTGCAATCCCTTGAAACAATTCTCCAAGCTGGTAAAACAACATAACAGCTACACCTTCAGGATATTCTCCAATAGCGAATGCCCCAATCGTCGCAATCGCCATCAGAAAGTTTTCATCAAAAACTTGTCCTCTTAAAATATTTTTTATCGCAGAAAGCAGCACATCTCCACCAATAATGAAATAGCTTACTAAAAATACTGTAAATTTTGGAATAAACAAAGTTTTTGGAATAAAAATTCCTAGTACAAACAAAATTCCGCCAATTAATAATTTTTTCTTAATTTTATCAGTATCTTCTTCCCCGTGAGAATGGCTGTGATCGTGAGAATGCGAATGTGCATGACTATGACTGTGATGATGATTGTGGCTATGCGAATAAAATTTTTTAGTAGAAATCTTTACCCCATCTTCAATTTTATTTACTTCAGTTTGAATAAATTTTACTAGTTCATCTTGTGAAAAATTTTCAGATTCCACAATAACCTTTTTCCCAAGAAAATCAACAGTAGCCGCCTTAATCCTTTGCAATGTATTTAGTTTACGTTCAATCTTGGCAGCACAATTAGGGCAGTCTAACCCTTCAATAAACAGCGTGCATTCATTAGTTTTCATGAGCCTAACCTCCAAAATTTTTATTTAAATATGTGAGCATTTATTCATATATAATATACAATATTTATTAAAAATTGTCAACCATTATTTTTACTATGTTTTTTTAATATGTTTTAGGTATTGCACTTAATTATAAATACACCAATCAAAAAAATTAAAAATTAGATATTACTAAAAGGCATAGTTACTAATAAGAAAAAATCATTTGAAATTATAAGGGATATTTGTTACAATTCAAAAAAGAAATTTAATGAATTGCAGGAGGGAAAAGATGACATTAGAAAGAGTAAATTCGCCAGAAGATTTGAAAAAATTAAGTAGAGAAGAATTAATTATACTGGCTCAGGATATTAGGAATGCGATGTTGCATAGAGTTAGTAATAAAGGTGGACATGTGGGGCCTGACTTTGGGGCGGTTGAGTTGATAATTGCGTTGCACAAAGTGTTTAATTCGCCTGTTGATAAATTTGTGTTTGATGTTTCGCATCAATGTTATTCGCATAAAATTGTTACTGGGAGAAAATTTGGATTCTTGGATTTAGATAGATATTCGGAAGTTTCGGGGTATACTAATCAGGATGAAAGTGAGCATGATTTCTTTAAAGTGGGGCATACTTCGACATCTGTGAGTTTGGCGACTGGACTTGCTAAAGCGAGAGATTTACGAGGGGAAAAAGAAAATATAATTGCGATTATCGGAGACGGTTCACTTAGTGGCGGTGAAGCGTTTGAAGGACTTAATAATGCTGTGGAGCTTGGGACAAATATGATTATTGTTGCAAATGATAATGATATGTCGATTGCTGAAAATCACGGAGGGCTTTACAAAAATTTAAGAGAATTAAGAGAAAGTAACGGACAGGCTCAAAATAACTATTTTAAATCGTTGGGGCTTGACTATATTTATGTAGATAAAGGAAATGATTTGGATACTCTGATAGAAGCATTTGAAAAAGTAAAAGACATTGACCATCCGATAGTCGTTCACGTGCATACTCAAAAAGGTAAAGGGCTGCCTTACGCTGAAAAGGATAAGGAAACTTGGCACTATGGAATACCTTTTGATCCAAAAACAGGAGAAAGTCGTGTAAATTATTCTGGTGGATTAAGTAATGACACTGCTGAATTTTTGATGAAGAAAATGGAAAAAGATCCGACAGTAGCTGTGGTAACTTCTGGAACGCCGACTGTTTTAGGATTTACAAAGGATAGAAGAGATAAATTTGCAAAACAGTTTATTGATGTTGGAATTGCAGAAGAGCAGGCTGTGGCGATGATTTCAGGAATGGCTAAAAATGGAGGAAAAGCTGTATATGGAGTTTTCAGCACATTTATTCAAAGAACTTACGATCAACTTTCACAAGACTTGGCAATAAATAACAATCCAGCTACAATCTTAATTTTTGGTGGTGGACTTGGCGGCATGAGCGATGTAACTCATTTATGCTGGTTTGACATCTCATTAGTGTCAAATATTCCAAACATTGTATTCCTAGCCCCAACAAGCAAGGAAGAATACTTCGCAATGTTAGAATGGTCAATCGAATACAAAGGACACCCAGTTGCAATAAGAGTTCCGTCTCAATTATCAGAAGATACAGGGAATGTACCAAAAGACTTTAGCGATTTAAATAAATATCTTGTTACTGAAAAAGGAAAAGATGTGGCAATTTTAGGGTTAGGTAATTTTTACAAATTAGGAAAAGAAGTGAAAGAACTTTTGAAAGAAAACGGAATTGATGCAACATTAATTAATCCAAGATATGCTTCAGGACTTGATGAAACGTTATTAAATGAATTAAAAGCAGAACACAGATTAGTTATCACATTGGAAGATGGTGTAATTGATGGTGGATTTGGAGAAAAAATTGCTAGATTCTATGGAACTTCTAATATGAAAGTATTAAATTATGGTATAAAGAAGAAATTTACCGATAGGGTAGCTTCAGATGTAGCGTTTAAGAATAATAGATTGACAAAGGAGCAAATTGTAGAAGATATTTTAAACATTGTGAAATAATTATAATTTAACAAATATTAGCAAGAAGTCATGGATTTTCTATAAATGGGAGTAGTTCACATAAAATCAGGAATGAAATTAATGATTGAGGGATTTTCTGATTTTTTTCTTTTTTATCACTTTTTCTTGTGTGTGAAAAAAGGTAAAATAAAAAATTTAAGTTTAGGGGCAAACAACTTTAATTAAATCTTTAATTAAAAAAATAATTTAAAAAAGGGGCTGTCTCAAAATGATTAAAATTTTGAGTTCAGCTTCTTTTTTTTTCTCCAATTGAGACAGCCCCTCAACCTATAATACTTATTTAAATAATTCATTAATTTTTTGAATCGTGTAATTTATATCATTTTTCTGAGTAAACTCAACAATACTCGTTTTTATGATCACTCCATCTGCATATTTTCTCATCGTATTGACATTATCATTATTTTTTATTCCAAAACCTAGAGAAATTGGCAAATCTGAAACCTTATGTATTTCATTAATAAAAGTTTCAAGACGTGACAAATCAACTTGTTTTGAACCTGTAACTCCAAAGGAGCCGATTGCATAAATGAAGCCGTCGCCCTGAGAAACGATTTTTTTTATTCTATTTCCAGAAGTAACGCTCACAAGTGGAATAAAAGCAATATTATTTTCCCGTAATTTTTCCGACATTTCAAAGGCTTCCTCATAAGGTAAATCTGGAATAATTAGCCCTTTAATATTGGCTTTGCGACATTTTTTTATAAATTCATCGATTCCATAAGCAAAAACTAAATTGTAGTAAACTAGAAAAATCAGAGGTTTTGAAATATCGTTTTTTATTTCGATTAATAAGTCGAAGACTGTATCGGTAGTAACTCCAGCTTCTGAGGCTAAAAATGAAGCGTGTGAAATCAATTTTCCATCGGCTAGAGGATCGGAGTAGGGGATACCGATTTCGAGTATATCGAGAGCTGTATTGTTTAAATTCTGTAAAAATCGTTTTGTAAAATCTACATTTGGGTAGCCTGCGACAATATAACCAATGTTTACTTTTTCTTTTTCTCTAAAAATATCAATAATTTTTTTATCTAAATTTTTTTCATTCATTTTCCAAACCTCCGTTTAACTCATAAATTCCATTTTCTCCACCATTTTCTTTGCCCTTTAATACGGAAAAAACAGTGTGCATATCCTTATCTCCACGTCCAGACACGTTTACAACGATAGTTTCTCTCTTGTCTTTTGAAAGGGTAGGACATAATTTTTCAAGATAGGCTAATGCGTGGGAACTTTCAATCGCTGGGATAATTCCTTCTTTTCTTGTAACAAGCATTAGTGCCTTCATTGCTTCATCGTCCGTAATCGGTGCATAAGTTGCCCTTTTTGTATCAAATAAGTGTGAATGTTCAGGGCCTACTCCCGGATAGTCCAGTCCAGCAGAAATTGAGTGAACAGGACTGATTTGTCCATATTTATTTTGTAATACATAGGTTTTCATTCCGTGAATAATTCCTGGTTTTCCAAGTGTCAATGTGGCAGCGTGCATATCCGTATCAATTCCATAACCTCCAGCTTCCACCCCATAAAGTTTTATTGAATTATCTTCTAAAAATGCACTAAAAATCCCAATTGCATTACTTCCACCACCAACACAGGCAATCACATGATCAGCATGTTTTCCAAGTTCTTCCAGCTGTGCTTTTGCTTCATAACCAATAATTGACTGGAAATCACGTACGATAGTCGGATATGGATGAGGCCCTACGACAGAGCCGATTACATAAAACACAGTTTCTATCTCAGCAACCCAAGACTGAATAGCCGCAGTTGTCGCCTCCTTCAAGGTTTTCAGCCCATTTTCAATCGAGATAACCCTTGCACCCAAAAGTTCCATTCTAAATACATTTAATTTTTGTCGCTCAATATCAACAGCTCCCATGTAAACATCGCATTCTAAGCCTAATAAAGCAGCAGCAGTAGCAGTAGCAACACCATGCTGTCCAGCCCCAGTTTCAGCAATTACTTTTTTCTTTCCCATTTTTTTTGCAAGGAGAACCTGTCCAAGTGCATTGTTAATTTTGTGAGCCCCAGTATGGTTTAAATCTTCTCTTTTTAAGTAAATATCGTGATTGTAGTATTCGCTCAAGTTTTTGGCATAATAAAGTGGAGTTTCACGTCCAACATAATTTTTTAATAAATTATTAAACTCTTCAAAAAATTCTTTGTCATTTTTTAGTTTTTCATATTCCGCTTCCAGTTCTGATAAAGCAAACATAGCAGTTTCAGGCACGAATTGCCCACCAAATTGTCCAAAATACGCCTTTTCGTTAAAATGTTTATTTTTCATACTTTTTCCTCTCTTTTTATTGTTTTTATTTTTTTGTTGAAATTTATAAAAAAATTCCCTTAAATCGTTTACCGACTAAGAGAATTGTATAAAATAAAAGCATTGATTTTATTTCACCAATGCTTTTCTCATAATATTTAATAATAGTAATTACAATAAATTTCAACATAGCTGGCAAAAAAATATTAAATTGTATTTAATTTTTTCCACCATGTCCAAGTTTGTCTAATCATTGTAATCACTCCTTAAAATTTTGTTTTATTATTAATTTATAAATATAATATCACAAAAAAATTATTTTGTAAAATATATTTTATTAATTTAATCATAAATTTTATTAATCATTAATTTATGCTTGTTGCTCCATTTTCTTCTTGCAATTTTTTATCATCCCATAATTTAAAGAATGGATAGTAAATAGCTGCTGTTATAAAGAAGTTTACTACCTGTATAGCTGCCCCAGTCCAGTGGCTCGTTGCAAGGAAACCAGATATGAAAGGTGGCGTTGTCCAAGGTAAGGCAACTCCAGTTACTTTTGCAACTAATCCTGAATACATTGCCAAATAAGTGACTATTACTGTAACTAATGGAGCCAGTATAAACGGAATTATTAAAATAGGGTTCATAACTATTGGAAGTCCAAATAAAATAGGTTCGTTAATATTGAAAAAAGCTGGCCCGATTGCTAATTTACCAATTTCTTTAAGCTGTTTACTCTTAGAAAAGAAAAGTAGCATAACAGCAAGAGAGAAAGTTGTTCCAGACCCACCCATATTATGGAAAATATCAAAAAACTGAGTTGTAACTATATTTGGAAGAGGTTGTCCTGCACTAAGCGCAATTCTGTTCTGATCCATTAATGTATCTAATATAGGTTTTGCAATACCTCCGGTTACTAGATTTGAACCATGTATTCCAGCGGACCATAGTAAATTAGTTATAAAGGAAAGTCCCATCATTCCGAAAAAAGATCCTCCCAGTGCTGTAAGCGGCTTAGTTAAAACCATCTCAACAACTTTGTGTATATTTCCAAATGGGGAAACTTCAAATGAAATTCTTATTATTAATGAAATCAGAATAACAAAAAATCCTGGAATTAATGCGGCAAATGATTTTGCTACTGAGGTGGTACAGAATCAGGCATTTTAATAACGATATTCTTTTTCACAATAAAGTTTACAATTTCTATTGCTAAAAGAGACATTATTATAGCTACAAATAATCCACCACTACCCATACTGATTAACGGAATCCCATTATTAAAAGGAGTTACCAGTAAAAATGCCAAAACTCCTAATATTGTACTGGAAATTTCGTCTAATTTATAGTATTGAGCCAATTTATATGAAATACCAACACACGCAATAAATCCTAATAAGTTAAATGTTACATCAACAGGATAAGATAGCCATTTTGCAATAATTTTTCCAGTCGCATTATTTGCATAAAAGTTAGCTAGTGCCGGTATTGGCAGGTTTCCTAGAATTAGGAATACAGATCCTACAATAATGAATGGCAATGTAATAACCATTCCATCTTTAATTGCTGCCAAGTGTCTTTGATTTGCCACTTTTCCAGCAACTGGCATTAATTTTTCTTCTAAAAATTGTGTAAATTTGTCCATAATATTTGCCATTTTAATTCCTCCTAAATTATATTTATTTTAAAATTTAATATTTTAGTGTAAAAAATACATTATCTTTTATTTTGTTAATATTTTGTTTTTGACAATAAATAGTGTGTTTGTTATATATTAAAATGAATAGATAGTGTAACTAATATGTTAAAAATATTTATCAAACCAATTTATAAGATAAAATATTAAATTAATAAAAATATAAATATGATATGAATAATTATAAAATTTTAAATTATATTTGAATTTTTTTCTGTATGTTCTAAAGAATTTAAATAAATTTATCTTAAAGCCAAATACTAATATTCATAATTGTTCAAATTTATATAATTTACAAATATTAGTATTTAAACTTTAAACTAGAATATAATTATAAAAATAAATTATATTAAAGTAAATTTAATGCCTGATCCAATACTTTGGCACCGTTCATCATTCCATAATCAACCATATTAATTACATCTATGTTAATGTTATTTTCTTCAGCGATTTTTTTAGCTTCTGGTAAAGCATATTTTACTTGTGGCCCTAATAAAACAACATCAGCTTTAGCAAATTCTTCTTTTGCTTTATCAAGTGGTTCTGCCCAAATTTTAGCTTCGATTCCTCTTTTTTGAGCTTCTGCTTTCATTTTGTTTACTAATAAGCTAGTAGACATCCCTGCTGCACAACATAATAAGATTTTTTTCATTTCTGATCATCCTTCCTTCTTTTCTTGAATTTTTTATTATTCTGTAATTTCATTGTTTCATAAAATCAATGAGTTTAACTTTTATATTTATAGTATACCATTAAATTTTAATAAGTCAAATTTTATAAAAAAATTATTATTTTTCGTCAATAATTCACATTAAATATAATCAAAATAAGGTTTTATAAATTTAAAAATAAAATAAGCAATAAAATTTTTATTAATTTTTCGTTCGATTTTTTGGACAAATATTTGAAAAAAAAATAAAATTCTTTCAAGAATATACATATTTTTCTAGAAAAATTTAGTAAGTTTTATAATACTTTTTGTATTTTGAAAATATTGAATGTAAATTTTAAAATCGTAAAAGTCTTTTTTCAAAATTTGTTTGTTTTTCAAAGTAAGAATTTCATTAAAATACCCATCGTCAACTATTACTCTTAATTCGTTTTCCAAATGATTCTGTCTCATAAGATTTGCTACATCTAACTGAAGAAAAAAAGATGTGATATATTTTCTTTTAATATTAATAATTTCTGATTCATTTCTAAAATTAGTTTTTGAAAATTGTGCCAAGTCAAGCAGCAAAACTTTTTTTAACTGTTTTTCTACATTATTTTTAAATTGCTTTTTTGCAAAAAGAACATTTTTATAAACATAATCATAATTTTTTTTCAAAATATACGTTTTTATCAGTTCATAAATGGAATGAAAATCTTTTACATCATTTTTTATTAAATCCATAACACTATTTATATTTTGGACAAGTTCCTTGTTCTTTTCTTCAGAAGTTTTGTTATTATCCATTATTTTAAACCGAATTTTTTCCACTTTATTATTTATATGTTCTCCAACTTTAATTTTTTTATAAGCAATCTTAATATCAGAAAATAAATTTATAGTTTCTATTGTCTTTTTCAAAACTTGCTTTTCAAAATCAAAGAAACGTTCGTATTTATCCTCAGTATCAAACATTTCTTTCAATCTTTTCAGTGTAATAACAGTATCGTTATTATAATTCTTATCAGAAATTAAATAAGTATAAAAGTTATAAGTAGTTTCATCCCCCATAAAAATTAGAAAATCAAATCTAAGTAACGAAAACAAAGTATTATTTTTCCTAGCACTCTGAATTTCTCTCGCAAACTGAAACTCAATTTTAGAATAAACAACATTGTAGGATACCAAAATTGGAAACCGTCCATAAAGCACAATTTTATCATTACTAAGAATTGTAAACTCCAGCTTTTTTACCTGCAAATTATCCAAAAACTTTTTTAACTGTTCAAATCTAATAAATTTAAGAATATCCAATATTTCATCCAATTCAACATCTTGTAAAATCGCTGTTTTCTCAAACTTTTCCAGTAATTTATACTCTGTAAAAAGAAATTTTAAAAAGTGTTTTTCCTTTTTATTTAATGCCTTTGAAAATAAAATCTTTATTTTTTTATTTTCTAAAAAATGCTTATTAATTGGTTTGTAAATGTCCATATATAATTTTTCCCCCCTATAAAAAGATTTTTGTGAAATATTTTATTATAAATTTATATTTTTTTAAACTTTTCAATATATATTATACACGAAAAAATATATATTTGTAAATCGTTTATTTTAGAAATTTAGTTTAATTATGGTGTAATTAATAGAAAAAGTCAATAAAAATAGACGAAAATTAGATTGAAAATATGAAAAATTGACATAGTAGAAAACGTGTGCTATAACAAAATTAAGATAATTACAGAAAATAAAAATAAATTTTAGGAGGAATTACCATGGTTGAAGAAGTATTGGATATTGAAATGATTGCGATGACATTGATTGGACATGCAGGAGAAACTAAGAGTTTGGCTTATCAGGCTATGAATGCAGCGAAGGAAGGGAAGTTTAATGAAGCGGAAGAATTTATGAAGCAGTCTACCGAGGAAATGTTGAAAGCGCATGAGTTGCAGACAGATTTGATTGTAAGAGAAGCAGGTGGAGAAAAAATGGATGTAGGTTTAATTATGGTTCATTCACAAGATCACTTGATGACAGCGATTTTATTTAAGGAATTGGCAAAGGAATTTATTGAAGTTTATAAAAGATTGGAACAAAAATAGTTAGACTGATATATAAAAGTAATTAAAAATAATAAGAAAGATAGGAGGTTGTTGCTATGATAACGATAGGAATTATAGGAAATGGGAAAAGTGCAAATAGATACCATCTCCCATTTTTACTGCAAAGAAAAGATAGAATAAAAGTTAAAACGATTGTTACAAATAATTTGAAAAATAAAACTTGGGATCGAATAAGTGGAATTAATTATACTGATAAAATTGAAGAATTGTATAATGATCCTGAAGTTGACTTAGTTGTTATTTGTCTAAGATCTGACTTGCATTATCAATATGCTAAGGAAGTGTTGGAACATAATAAAAACTGTCTTGTGGAAAAACCTTTTGTTGAAACATTGGAGCAAGCTAAGGAATTGTTTAAATTGGCTAAAGAAAATGGGATTATTGTACAGCCTTATCATAATAGACGGTTTGACAGTGATTTTTTGACTACTATGAAAGTCATTGAAAGTGGAAAATTGGGAGAAATTTTAGAAATCGAGTCTAATTACGATTATTACAGAGCAGAAGTACCTGAAAATGTGAAGGAATATGATGGGAAAGTGGCAAATACATTTTTATATGGGCATGGAACGCACGTTTTGGATCAGATAATTTCACGATATGGTAATCCTGATAAAGTGCATTATGATGTAAGACAGCTTCTTGGAACAAATCGGATGAATGATTATTATGATATAGATTTGTTTTACGAAAGAGAAAATGGGAAAAGTTTGAAAATTACTGTAAAAGGAAGTTATTTTAGGGTGAAACCAAGAGCTTCATTTATTGTGTATGGAACGAAAGGATGTTTTATAAAAGAAACAGAGGACAGACAGGAAGAGCATCTGAAATTATTTTATATGCCAGACAATGCAGATTTTGGAATAGATTTGCCAAAACATTATGGGACGTTAATTTATTATGATAATAATAGAAATTATCACGAAGAAAAAGTTATTTCTGAAAAAGGTGATTATGGCAGAGTTTATGATGACTTGTATGAAGTAATCAAAAATGGGAAAGATAAAACAATTAAAGATGAGGAAATAATTTGCCAGATAAAAATTTTGGAAGAAGGAAGTAAAAATTTGAAATAATTATTTAACAGCTTGATTTCTTTTTAGCGGTGAAATATAAATAAAGGAATTGGAAAAGTTAAAGGTGGAATTTAGAATATAATTTTATAATAAAGAAGTGGCAGGTGTAAGGGAAATACGCTGAAAAAATGTCAAATATTAAATTCTATTGATCCGATGAATAGTTAAAAACAGCTTTAAAATAATTTATTGGGAATTAGTTAACCTATTTTTTAGTTTTTAAAATTTTAAAATAGGTTTTTTGTTTTTAAAATTTTTAGATTTGTAAAAATTATGAAAAAATGGTATAATTATAAAAATTTTAGGAAGGTATTTTGAGTAAGTAATTGTAAAGTTTTTTATCAAAAATGTATGAAAGATTTTACTATTATTTGCTCCCTTCTTAAAAAATAAAGAAATTTTAGGAGGAAAAATGTTTGAAGAGAAAATTTATGGTTTTAATTTAGGAAACCAGAAAATTAAGATAAGTACAGGAAAAATTGCACGTCAGGCTGGAGGTTCGGTTGTTGTTCAATGTGGAGGAACAATGCTGCTTGTTACGGCGACTAGAAGTAAGGACGTCAAGGAAGGGCAGGATTTTTTCCCGTTGACTGTTGATTATATTGAAAAATTTTATGCGTCAGGAAAATTTCCAGGTGGATTTATAAAAAGGGAAACTAAACCGGGAACTGATGAAGTCTTGATTTCAAGATTAATTGACAGGCCAATCAGGCCATTATTTCCAGAAGGATTTTTGAATGCTGTTCATATTGTGATTACAGTACTTTCCTATGATGAGGTGAATTTTCCTGAAAATCTTGCTACAATCGGTGTTTCTGCCGCTTTAGGATTATCAGATATTCCGTTTGCGGGAACTGTGGCTGGAGTTACAGTTGGGTACATTAATGGGGAATATATCTTGAATCCAACAGGTGAACAATTATTAGAAAGTGAAATTCATTTATCAGTTGCAGGCACAAAAGATGCTGTAACAATGGTAGAGGCTGGAGCTAAAGAAGTTTCTGAGGAAGTAATGCTGGAAGCGATTATGTTTGGGCATGAGAGAATTAAGGAAATTTGTGCGGAGCAGGATAAATTCCTGGCACAGTTTGATGTACAAAAATATGAATTTGAGAAAAAGGAAGTAGAGCCTGAAATCAAGGAATTTATTGATGGCTTTGAAAATGAAGTTGAAAATGCGATTATGACACCAGGAAAATTGGAAAAATATGAGGCAATTGACAATTTGGAAATAGAACTTTTCGAAAGATACATTGAAAAACTTGAAAATGAAGAAAAGGAAATTGACGAAAACACTGAAAAAGAATTTAAGAAATATTATAGAGATGTGGAAAAAAGACTTGTCAGAGATGCTATTTTGTACAAGCAATACCGTGCTGATGGACGTCAAACTACTGAAATCCGTCCAATTGATGTGGAAATAGACACACTTCCAGTGCCACACGGTTCTGCATTATTCACACGTGGGGAAACTCAGGCATTGGTTGTTGCAACGCTTGGAAGCAAGGAAGATGAGCAAGTTATTGATGGAATGGAAGATGAAACACGTAAAAAATTCTTCCTGCATTATAATTTCCCGCCATATTCAGTTGGAGAAGCTGGATTTATGCGTGCACCTGGGCGTCGTGAACTGGGACACGGAAACTTGGCTGAAAGAGCGTTAAAATACGTTATGCCGGAACAAGACAAATTCCCATACACAGTAAGACTTGTTTCTGAAATTACAGAATCAAACGGATCTTCATCCCAAGCTACAATTTGTGGAGGATCGCTTGCATTAATGGCGGCTGGAGTGCCTATAAAATCAACAGTTGCAGGAATTGCAATGGGACTTATAAAAGAAGGGGATACATTTACTGTACTTACTGATATTCAGGGGCTTGAAGATCATTTAGGAGATATGGACTTTAAAGTTGCAGGGACAAAGGATGGAATTACTGCAATTCAGATGGATATAAAAATTGAAGGAATTACAAGGGAAATAATGGAAATCGCTTTAAAACAGGCATTGGAAGGAAGAAAGTTCATCATTGACAAAATGGAAGCTGTAATTAGCAAGCCAAGGGCAGAAGTTTCTGAAAATGCGCCAAAAATTGAAATTCTTAAAATTAGTCCTGACAAAATTGCTGGACTTATTGGGCCAGGTGGAAAAGTTATCAGAACAATTATTGATGAAACTGGAGTTTCAATAGATATTGAAGATGACGGAACTGTTTCGATTTTTGGAAAAGATTCGGAAAATATGAAAAAGGCATTGGAACTTGTAAAAAGACAGACACAATCTGTTGAGTTAAATGAGATTTACGAAGGAAAAGTTACAAAACTGATGAAATTTGGTGCATTTGTAGAAGTATTGCCGGGGAAAGAAGGTCTTTTACATATTTCTGAAATAAGTAACAAAAGAGTAGAAAAAACAGAAGATGTACTAAAAGAAGGGCAAAATGTAAGAGTTAAAGTAATTTCAATGGAAAATGAAGATAAATTTAATTTGAGTATGAAGGCATTAACTAAATAATTAGTAAATTTATGATAAAATATAAAAGGAATAAGGAGCGTGAAAAGAATGAAACTTAATTTACCTAATAGATTGGCAATACTGCGAATAATTTTAGTTATTCCATTTGTAATTTTTTTGAGTCTGGCTCTAGAGTTTTCAGCTGACAATACTGTTATTTCTGTTATAATGAGAATATTTTCTACAATTATTTTTGTAGGAGCAGCTATTACAGATTATTATGACGGAAAAATTGCGAGAAAACGTAACTTGATTACGAATTTAGGAAAGCTGCTGGATCCGTTAGCTGATAAAATACTTGTTATTTCAGCCTTAGTTACGCTTGTCAAATTTAATCAAATAAGCCTTTGGTTTGTAATAATAATTATTTTTAGGGAATTGCTTATAACTGGGCTTCGTTCGATTGTAGCAGCCGAAGGTGTTGTAATAGCTGCTGAAAGTCTTGGAAAATGGAAAACTGCGACTCAAATGGTTGCACTTACGTTAATAATTTTGATACCTTTCAGTTTTACAGTAAATAACATATTATTGTTAATTCCACTAATATTGACTATAGTTTCAGGAGTTGAATATGTTTTAAAATGTAAAAATGTCTTAAATAAATAATAAAAATAAAAGCCTTGAGATAAGAAATATTATTTCAAGGTTAAATTTTTAGGAGGTTTTATGATAATATTAATATTAAAGATGTTTGATTTATACTCTTTTCTTATTTTATTAAATATTTTAGGCTCATGGATTGATCCTTATAATCGAATATTAATTTTTCAGTGGATACGAAAATTTACAGATCCATATTTAAAAATGTTTAAAATAGTAATTCCAATTGGAAATATGAATTTGGATATTTCAGCGATTGTTGGATTAATAGTCTTAGACTTAGTGAAAGCCTTGCTGGTTAGAGCAGTTTCAATTGGAGGATTTTAATGAATATTAGCAAGAAGTCGTAGGCTTTCTATAAGTGAGAGAACAGAATTTGAAAGGGAAATAAAGAAAGTATCGAGTGAAAATAATATAGCTGGGCTTAATTTTTCAATGTCTGAACTGTTTGTCAGCTTTGAAAACCAAAGAGCTGGCTATCCAAAATATTTCAGGATGTTGGAAAAAAAGCTGAAAAAACTACAATTTGCAGCAGATGTGGGAATATTAAAGAGAGCCTGAGATTGTCAGGTAGAAATTATGAATGTAAGACTTGGCTAATAAAAGCAGGTACTTCCCAAGAAGTTCTCGCTTCTAAAAACGGGAATAGTTCACTGAAACTAAGAATAAAAAAAAATAGAATATTATTTTTTCTAAGATAACAGGAGTAAAATAAATAATATATAATATCTATCTATGTAAAAATTTAGAAAATATAAAGTTTTATAGAAAAGGAGATTAGGATATGAAATTAAGAAAAATAGTAACTTTGTCATTTATTACAACAGCACTTGCTACAAGTGCAGCGGCTACAACGGAAAACAATATTTTACAAAATAAACAAATTGTTCAAAATACAAATATTACAGGAGATATGTACAGTGCACAAAATGCTTTTTCATCAGTTTATGAAAAAGCAAAAGATTCTGTTGTAAATATAAGAACTAAGAAGACAATAATAGTAGAAACTTACAATCCACTTGAGGCATTTTTATTTGGGACATCTGGAAGAAGACAACAAAGACGTGAATCTGGAAGTTTGGGGTCAGGATTTGTAATTTCCAATGATGGATACATGATGACAAATAATCACGTTATTGATGGTGCAGATGAAATTTATGTAAAATTTTCTGATGGACACGAATATTTAGCAAAATTAGTCGGAACATCACCAGAAGTGGATATTGCCATTTTAAAAGTCAATGCAAACAGAACATTCAAACCATTGAAATTTGCCAATTCTGATAATATAAAGATTGGACACTGGGCGATTGCGTTTGGAAATCCATTAGGACTTAATAGTTCAATGACAGTAGGAGTAATTGGGGCTTCTGGAAGAAGTTCGTTGGGAATTGAGCAAGTTGAGAACTTTATTCAGACAGATGCTTCTATTAATCAAGGGAATAGTGGAGGACCGCTTCTTGACATTAACGGAGATGTTATTGGTGTAAATACTGCTATTTATTCTCCAAACGGAGGAAGTGTCGGGTTAAGTTTTGCAATTCCTTCAAACTTGGCTGAAAATGTAAAAGATTCTATTGTAAGAAATGGGAAATATGAGCGTCCATACATTGGAATTTCTGTACTTGACTTAACAGCAGAAATTAAAAGGGAAAAAAGAATTTCATATTCAACAGGAATTTTAGTGCAGCAGGTTTATCCAAATTCACCAGCAGCAAAATATGGGTTAAAAACAAATGACATAATTTTAGAAATTAATGGAAAACGTATAACATCAGCAGGAGCATTTATTGGAGAGCTTGCGGCTAAAAAAATTGGTGAAACAGTTAATCTGAAAGTGGCTTCAAATGGAACTGAAAAAAATATTTCTATGAAGTTGGAATCATTTAATTATTCACAACAAAGAAGATAATAAATAATTAAAAGTTATATAAATAAAAAATGGGCTTTCTCAAGATATTTTTTGAGATAGCCTTTTTATTTTAGGATTGGGAGGACAACTAATATTTTTTGCAAGATTTTTAGTTCAATGGATTGCGAATGAAAAAAGAAAAAAAACGTCGTTCCAATTTCGTTTTGGTTTTTAAGTCTTTTTGGAAGTTTACTTTTGTTAATTTATGCACTTTACAGAAAAGATGTTGTCTTTACTTTGGGACAATTATTCTATTTTGTTGTTTATATAAGAAATTTATTTATTATTAAAAATATAAAAAAATATAGAAAAAAAAAGAAAATAGTTTTTTTCTTGAAATACTATCAAATAATATTTTCCAAATCAATTTATTTAATAATCAAATGAAAAAAATTAGATTAAAATAATAATTTTGAATGTTTAAAAAAACTAAATTTATTAGGTTTCTTTCAATGATTTACAATATATATGAAATCATATAAAAAATATATGCTATATATCGTTGACACATTTAATGATTTAGTATTATAATAATAGTATGGTTGAAAAGTTAAGTTAGGAGGATAGCAATATGGCTACGAATAAAATGAGTTTAACGTATAAGATTTTGGCTAAAAATCTTTTAAAGGGTGAGCTAAAAGCTGGAAATGAAATTGCGGTAAGAGTAAATCAGACGCTTACACAGGATTCTACAGGAACTATGGCTTATTTACAGTTAAATGCGATGAATGTTGATAAAGTTGCAACGGAAGTTTCGGTGGCGTATGTTGATCACAATATGCTACAGTCAAGTTTTGAAAATGCAGATGATCACGAATTTATTAAAACATCGGCTGCTAAACACAATATTATTTTTTCAAAACCAGGAAATGGAATTTGTCATAGATTGCATTTGGAAAGATTTGGAAAACCAGGAAAAATATTGATTGGTTCTGACAGTCATACTCCCACTGGTGGAGGACTTGGAATGCTGGCAATCGGAGCTGGAGGACTTGATGTTGCGATTGGTATGGCACGTGGACTTTATTACTTAAAAGTTCCAAAAGTTTATAATATTGAATTAAGAGGAAAATTGCAGCCTTGGGTGTCGGCTAAGGATGTCATTCTTTATGTTTTGAAGGAATTGACGGTAAAAGGTGGAGTTGGATATGTAATGGAGTATACTGGGGAAGGGATAAAATCTCTATCAGTTGAAGACAGGGCTACAATAACAAATATGGGAGCTGAATTAGGAGCAACAACATCAATTTTCCCAAGTGATGAATATACAAAGACTTTTTTGGAAAAACAGTCACGCGGAGAAGATTTTGTTGAATTATTGCCAGATGAGGATGCTTTTTATGATGACAAGCTAATTGTCAATTTGGATGAATTAGTACCACTTGCGGCTTTTCCTCACAGTCCAGACAACGTGCATGAAATTCCAAAGGATAAGAAATTAAAAGTGGATCAGATTGCAATTGGTTCATGTACAAATTCGTCTTATTCTGATTTTATGAAACTTGCAGCAATTTTAGATGGAAAAAGAGTACATCCTGATGTGAGTCTTGTTTTATCACCAGGTTCGAGCAATATAATGAAAATGATTTCTGAAAATAATGCATTGGCAAAATTTATTGCGGCGGGAGCAAGATTACTGGAAGCTGCGTGCGGACCTTGTATTGGAATGGGACAGGCACCAAAAACTAATGGAATTTCACTTAGAACATTTAACAGAAATTTTAAGGGACGATGTGGAACAATGAGTGCGGGAGTTTATCTTGTAAGTACGGAAACAGCGGCAGCATCGGCACTTACGGGATATTTGACAGATCCTAGAGAACTGGGGGAAGAGATTATTATAAAAGAGCCTGAAAAATTTGAAATATCGGATAATTATTTTATTTTCCCAAATATTAATGAAGAAGAAGCTAAAAAAGAAAGAGAAGCAGTGAAAATTGTAATGGGGCCTAATATCAAGCCGTTTCCGATTGGGAAAGAACTGCAGGACAGTATTACGCGAAAAGTTATTTTGAAAACAGGAGATAACATTACAACAGATGACATTTGTCCATCGAATGCGGCACTATTGCCATTCCGTTCAAATATTCCAAAATTGTCTGAACATTGCTTTGAAACAATCATTCCAGATTTTAAGGAAAGAGCGGAAAAAAATAATGGTGGAATCGTTGTTGGAGGAGAAAATTATGGACAAGGTTCTAGCCGTGAACACGCTGCATTGTTGCCACTTTATCTTGGAATAAAAGCAGTTATTGCTAAATCTTTTGCGAGAATCCATAAGGCAAACTTAATAAATAGTGGAATTATCCCATTAGAATTTGAGAATGTAGAAGATTATGATAAAATTGATGAATACGATGAATTACAATTATCGGACATAAAAAATTCACTAAAAAATAGAACATTTACAATAAAAAATATTACAAAAAATATTGAATTTTCTGCGAAATTTAATGGTTCTGAAAGAGAATTAAAAATATTGAAATTTGGAGGATATTTGAAATTTGCTACAAGTGATGAATTTTTAAGTTAGGGAATATTTTACTTTTTAAAAGTCAAAATAATAAAAATGTAGTTAGTTATATTTTTTGAGTTTGGTTTTGCAATATAAAAAATAAAAAAAGAGAGAGTGATTTATTATGAAGAAAGTTACATTAATACCTGGAGATGGAATTGGAT
>CAUUWI010000015.1:0-22947 GCA_963548925.1 uncultured Leptotrichia sp.
TCAATTCAGCAATATCCTTATTTCCAGCCGCTTTTAACTTAAAAAGCTCTTCCCTGTTTTCCCAAGGTGCATATTCATTATCTTCAATAATTTTAGGTAATTTCACATTCTTAGCTTTATAATACGCTACCAGTTGTGGAAAACTCTCTGCAAATCTGCCACGCTGCCCCTCTTTATACCAGATAAAATGCCCAATTCCAAGTGATGGAAAATTTTCCCCAGTATTCCAATAAACAAGCTCATTCTTTTTCCCACCAGCCTCATTTTGAAAAATTTTCTCAGCCACAATATTTAATTCAGCCTTTGAAATAGCAAGGTTAGCTTTTTTATCGGGATTTGTGATAACAGGTTTTGAAGGTGATTCTGCTACATTTTTATTTGAAAGTCCAAATGTTGTTATCGATGCAAAAGTTGTCATAATTCCTATTAAAATTAATTTTGTTTTGATTTTTTTCATATTTTTATTCTCCTAACTTTACAATTTTGTATATATTATACAATTTTTTAAAGTTTTATATCTTTTTTTTCTCTTAGACAACAAAAGTTTTTTACAAAATTAAATTTTGAAGTTACTCTATTACATGCTATAATACTTATATATTTTTATGAAAAAATTTGGAGGGAAAATGGCTAAAATGACTAAGGAAGAGGAAATTACAATTTATGAAACAAAAGCCATTCATAAAGATGTTGTTGAAAGAGTAAAAAAAAGCATGCCAAAAGAAGACGTTGTGTATGATTTGGCAGATTTTTTTAAAATATTAGGAGATACAACCAGAATGAGAATTTTAAGTGCATTGTCCAAAGAGGAAATGTGTGTTTACGATATTGCGAATCTTTTAAAAATGACACAATCTGCAATTTCTCATCAATTAAGAGTATTAAAACAGGGAAGATTTGTGAAACATAGAAAAGAAGGAAAAATTGTATACTATTCTCTAGAAGATGAGCATATAAAACATATTGTGGAGCAAGGAATGACTCATATTTTAGAAAAAAAATAAACTTCTAAATATGTCAAATTGTAAGCAAAAAGGACTTTTCTACTTAATTAATAAACAAAAAGGTCCTTTTTAAATTATAAATTATTTACAATTAAAGTTACGAATTTTTAAAATTTATAAGAATTAATACCATCCTCTTAATTTCATTGCTTTTGAAATTCTTTCGATACTCTTCATATAAGCTGCATTTCTTAAATCAACTTTATAATCAGCAGCTAATTTCCATACATCTTCAAATGCTGTTGAAAGCAATGCGTCTTCTTTTTGTTGAACTTCTTCAAAAGTCCAGTAATGACTTTGCAAGTTTTGTACCCATTCAAAATATGAAACTACAACTCCACCTGAGTTTGCTAAAATATCAGGGATAACTACAATTCCTTTATTAAATAAAACTGCATCAGCTTCAGGAGTAGTTGGCCCATTAGCTCCTTCCGCAACTACTTTTGCTTTAACTCTATCAGCGTTTTCAGAAGTTATTTGATTTTCTAAAGCACAAGGTGCTAAAACGTCAACTTCCAATCCTAATAATTCAGCGTTTGTAATGTCTTTTCCATATCCTTTGTTTGTTAAAATACGTCCATTTTCTTCAAAATCTTTGATTATAGCTTCCATATCAATTCCATTTTCATTATAAATTGCAACATGTGAATTTGAGAAAGCTACAATTTTGGCACCATCCTTGTGTGCATAGTAAGCTGTGTAAAATCCTACATTTCCAAACCCTTGTACAGCATAAGTTGCTCCTTTAACATCAATATCTAATTTTGCCAATGCTTTTTTAGCTATCAAGTGAACTCCGTATCCAGTCGCTTCTGTTCTTGCCAAAGATCCACCAAATTCTAAAGGTTTTCCTGTAAATACACCTTTTGTTGATCTTCCAGCAACTTCTTCATATGCGTCAACCATCCAAGACATAATTTGTCCATTTGTATTAACGTCTGGAGCAGGTATATCAACTTTTTCTCCAATAATTGGTGAAATTGCTTTTGCAAAACCTTTAGAGATTCTTTCTAACTCAGCTGTAGAATAATTTTTAGGATCGATTGCCATTCCACCTTTTCCACCACCATAAGGAATTCCTGCTACTGAACATTTAAAAGTCATCCAAGTTGATAATGCTTTTACTTCATCTCTAGTAACATCTGGATGGAATCTAAGCCCACCTTTAAAAGGTCCTACTGCATTATTGTGTTGAGATCTATATCCTGTAAATATTTTAACTGTGCCATCGTCTAGTTTTATTGGGAACGATACTTCCAATACTCTCATAGGTCTTTTAAGAATTTCATAAACAGCTGGATCTGCATTTAATTTATCACAAGCTGATTTTACTTGTTTCTGTGCAATTTCAAACGGATTTAATGTTTCTTTTGCCATCTTTTCTACCTCTCTTTTCTCTAGTCTGCTCTGATTTTTAAATTTTCCACTAAAAATCTTCTCTACCGTTACATCATACTACAATTTTACACAAAATTGCAAGCATTTTTTGCAGAACACCTGTTATTTTTAGTATCGTAAAGTTTTATAACCATACATTTTACAGCATAAAACAAATATCAAAAAAATTTTTATCTTTTAGTATTTTTTTGCTGAAAATTCATCCATTCAAACACATTTTCAAAGGATTTCCCATTAACTTTAGCCTTTTCACTTCCTCCTCTTTCTGCATTACTTGGTTCAAATCCAAAAGTTTCTGTATCTTTGGAATTTTTTATTCTATTTCTGTTCTGTACACCTTCCACTTGGTTATTCAAGAAATATATCCACGAGAAATGCCCTGGAAATCTAGAATTTGGTACATCTGTCCCAACTACATTCTCATAATATGAAAACCAGGCATTATCTGCTCCTGCCTTCAATAAATCCTGATATGTCGGAAGCGAGAATTTTTTCGGTGTAACGATCATATCATCTTCCGCCGCAATAAACCATACTGGTGTTTTTTTCATCTTCTGAATTTTTTCATTCGTTACCCACAATTTCTTAGTTTCTACAAATCTTGAAACAGCACTGTTTTTTCCACCTGCCGAAGCTTCAACATTATTTGTCTTATAAGTTCCATCTGCATTTCTTCCATATTCATAGTAGGCGTAGGCTTCACATATCGGTACAACCGCTGCAAAGTAATCTGGATAGGTAATTATCATATTTACAGTCATATATCCGCCGTTTGAATCTCCAGCAAGGTAAATTCTATTTACATCAACATATGGATTATGTTTTATATATTCCTTGATTGTATCCATCAGAATTTGAGTATATCGAGAATTTCCACTTCCATTTCCGTTAGTTCCATCTCCTTCATCCATCCAGTAAGTTGGTGACTGCACAGCCAGCACAAATGCCCCTTTCACATCAGTTCCTTTTGTTGTAAAA
Source organism: uncultured Leptotrichia sp. (assembly GCA_963548925.1). Taxonomy (GTDB): domain Bacteria; phylum Fusobacteriota; class Fusobacteriia; order Fusobacteriales; family Leptotrichiaceae; genus Leptotrichia. The sequence goes on from CAUUWI010000015.1 coordinate 3,381, forward strand.
TATTTTTGAATTTCTTCTTTTGCAAGTGCTGAAGTTTCTGTCCCCAGAATATCAATATCAGGATCAGTTCCTCCTTCTCCTTGCCCGTGAAGCCAAATAATTAAAGGTTTTTTTGCTCCTGATTTTAGGTTTTCAGGCTCATAAGCTGCTATTTCCAGTTTCAGATTTTCCATTTTTTTTGTAATCGGATTTTTGTAATTTCCACTAAATGAACTTCTATAATTAAATAATTCTGTATCAGTCGAAACTCTATTATTAATTACATTTTCTTTTTTATCAACTAAGTAATCTTTCCCATCAACTGTAACTTTCCCTTCAATTTCCACAACATATTCTCTTGTCCATTCATTAAAAAATTTTTCCCTGTTATACGTAAATGGTGTTCCTTCATACTTCAAAGTTTTTGCATCAAACTTATTTTCCAGTTCAAGCGTAATAATTCCCGTATCAAACGCCTTTTTCCCTTTTCTATCAGACACATAAACATTTTCTACTTTTCGTTCAAATCCATTCGTTTTCACTTTCCAGCCATCTTTCTTTAAATTTGTTATTCTGTAATCATTCATTTCTAAAATAATCTTGCTAACAGCAGGCCCGCTTTCAAATCCCTGTACAAAAATATTGATTTTCTTTACTCCATCATAATTCGATAAATTCACAGTTTTTCCACTCACTTTCCCACTATTTACTCTTTTTCTATTTCTTCCTTTACGTGTCGCACTATTCCCTATTATTCCAAACAATAACAAAAAAAACAACATTACTACTAAACCTTTTTTCATAACTACCACTCTCCCAAATTTTATATTTTTCAAAAAAAACAGGAGCCGTAAGCTCCCACTAAATTTTATTATTTTCTATCATCAAGTTCTACAACAATAATTTTATTGTGAAGCTCAATTTTTATTTTTAAATACAATTTTTAATTAATTAGCATATTTAGCTGAACCATTAATTAAAATATCTTTCAAATGTACTCCTGCACCCGCTAATTCCTTGCTTGAAGAAATATCACCGTAAACATAAGCATTTAACATAGTTCCTGCTATCAACATCAATCCTAACACAATACCAAGAGCTTCGTTTCCCTTGGATTTGCTTTTTTCTTATCCGCAAGAGAGAATCTCATTATTTTTTTTTAAGTCAATACTATTTTAGAAAAATAAAAATTATCATATTGTTATAAATACAGCAGTTTTCTTGAGTTAAATTTTTAGTTCATTTCAAATTCAATATAAACTGTTTTTGAAATATTTAATTTTTTGGGAGAAATTACAATGTTTCTTTTTGTTGCATTATCAATGATTTCCTTGTCACTTTTTTTCAATTGTGCCATATTAGTGGCATAGTCCGCTTCATTGTAGTAGCTGTAGTTGTAATCGTAGTAGGGCTGAATTACTCCATTTGACTTATCTGTTATTGTAACGGGATTTTTTAAATTCAAATCAGTTTTTCCAAGAATAACCTGAGCTTTTTTCAAGGCTTCCTTGTAGGCATTTTCATAAAGTTCATTTTCCAGCTGCTGCTTATTATCAATATCGTAGTCAATTTGCCCTGTTGTCCCAATTCCAAGAGAGCTTGCCAGATTTATTATATTTCCCAGGTTTTTCAAATCACGTGTTTCAATTTCCAGTTTATGCGACACAACCTGAATATTTCTTTTCTTATTCACTTGCTTTTCAAGGCTTACTTCCTTGTTGTCATATCCTGAAATCTTTACAAGGTTTTGAGAAATTCCAGCTCTTCCCAATTTTTGCTGTATGTCATTAAATTTTGTCATTGCATTTTGATATGCAATTTTATTTGTGGCTTCCTGAGATTCGATGTAAAAAACATATGTTCCATTTTTATTTCTGTTTAAAGAATAAATTTTTTCATTTGCAAGTACGCTCATAAAATTTTTCAATGTGTCAAGTGAAATATTAGCGACTTCTACGGAAAGTTTTGTTTTATATTCTTTTTTCCCTTTATTTTCTGTAACTGTATCCCAGCTGTATGATTCATAAGTTGAATACCCTGAAGAAGAAATTTTATTATATTTTGTTCCTGTTTGAGCAAGAAGTTTTTTGTACCGTTCCAATATTTGAGAATTTTCTGCACTGGCTTTATCCAGGCTTTCATTTTCAGTTTGAATCACAAGTCCAATTTTTGCCGAATTTGGAGTGATTTCTTTTTTTGCAATACCTCTAACTTGTATTCTTTTTCCAGTAATTTCGCCATCTGCAAATAACAATACTGAAAAAATTATCATAAGTAATGCTACTATTCTTTTCATTTTAAAAATCCTTTCTTTACATAGCACATTAAACTATTATTTTAGTTTATTATGAAATTAAACTTTTTATTTCATCTCATACATAACCGATATATTCTGTGTTAATTTCAATGGTTTTGGAGTATAATCAACGCCAACTCTTCCTCCTGCTTTCAATTTTCTTACATCTGCGCCATTAGAATAAGCATCCATTGTAGCAGGTGCCGCCTCTGCTTCATACTTCACTTCCCAATCCTGATCAATCCTGTCAATCATCTTTTGCTGAAATTCCACATCTTCGCTCACAATAATCGGTGTTCCCAGTTTCATCTTGCTTGAACGTAAAATGCTTTCCGCTTTCTGTTTTGACTGATTATAAGCTTCATTGTACATTTCTGATTCAATTTTATCCTTGTTTGACAAATCAAAGTTAATCGAACCATCTATGTTTATTTTATTATCATTTGCAATTGAAATTATTGTATTTAGTTCCTTTATATTCTTTGTTGTTATTACAAATTCATTTGTTACAAAAAATACATCTTTTCTATTTTTTTTATTTTCTGAATATTTTTCTTTAATTGCATAGTTATTTAAAATAATATCCTTCTCAGGAATTCCAGCTGAAACCAGCTTCCTTCTTGAAGTGTTAAGTTTGTTAAACACTTTATTTAATGCTCTTTCAACCGTTGTATCATTTTCATTTATATTAAATGCAAAAGAATCTTCATCAAAATTTTTTTGAATGCTTTGGAGATTATTACCATCTTCCAGGTCAATTAATGTTGAAATTTTGTTAAAATCTGTATTCTTTATGAGCATTGATATTTGTACATCATATGAAGTTGGCTTTTTATCAATTTTTTTCACATTTTTATCAGGCACCGTCTTCACATCCAGTATATCTTCATCTTCATCATAATCTACACCTCTTCTATTATAAAAAGCCTTTGTTTCCAAATTTTCCAATGATATTTTTTTCGCCCTTAAATTATTTTTAAATTTTTCAATTTTTTTATTTACTTCATCCGTTGTTTTACTTAAACTTTCTCCTTTTTCTTCAACCTTAAAATTTATTTTCGCTAAATCCGGCATAATTTCTCTTTCTGAATTCCCCGTAACACTTATTTTTCTCACAATATTCTCATTCGCTGCAAATAAAAGTACATTTAATAAAGAAAAAAGTGCAATTATTATCTTTTTCATTTTTACCTCCATACTTCTCTATCTTTTATACAAGTATAACATACCTAAATTAAAAACAGATGAGAAATTTTATTTTTTTTAAATCCACAAATCAATAAAATTCCAGTATAAAGTATATCATTTTTTAAATATTTATGATATTATATAAAGTAAAGAACTAACAATAAAAATAACGAGGTGAAAGATGGCCACAAACTATAAATTTAATTATGGCAAGTTTTTTAGAACTATTATTATACTGCTTTGTCTAGTAACATTATCAATCTTTGGAAAAGATGTCTTTGAACGTCATTTTTTTAATACCAGGCTCACAGTTATTCCAGATGTTGTGAACCTTGATAAGAAAGATGCAATAAAATATTTGAAAAAAGCTGGATTAAAAGTTAAAGTTATTAATTCCAAAACCGAAAAAGTTCCACTGGACACTGTTTACAATCAGGATCCACGTGCAGGAAAGGAAGTAAAAGTAAACAGGGTTATTAGAATATGGGTAAATAACGGAGAAGATGTAAAAGTTCCTAATATAATAGGTCTTGAGCTATTGGAAGCGAGATCACGGTTAAAAAATCAGAATATTCAAATTGAAACAATTGATTATTTTCCATCTAATCAAAAATATAACACAATTTTAGGAGTTTATCCAAAACCTGGTACAAAACTTGAGATTAACCAAAAAATTTCAATACTGGTTTCATCACAGCAAATGGTAGATCCATCAATGATGCCAAATATAACTGGACTTAATGTAAACGATGCCAGAGAACTGTTAAAACAGATTGGACTTGAAATTGGCTCTATATCTCAAACAAGTGATCCAACATTGCCAGTAAACACAATTATTTCCACAAACCCTGCGGCTGGAACAAAAATACAGCGTGGACAAAAAGTATCTGTTGTAGTAAATAGCGGAGCAGCTGTAAGAAAACGAGAAAGATCGACTGAAGAAATTATCAGGCAGCAACCAAATGTAAATGAAAAAGAAATTGAAAAAGCTATTGATGAAAAAATAAATCAAATAGACAGACAAAATAGTAATTCTGGAAATTCTCAGCAGCAAGGCGGTGAAACACAGAATAATACTAACAAACAGACGCCTCCTCCACCTAATAATTCAGGAGGCGATAAAAACAATAATGATTCTGGAGATGATAATGAATAATTAAAAATTCAATTTTGATTGTTTAATGACAAAAAATTTAGAAAGGAGATGGGAGTTATTTTGAATGTTATTTTGAAATTTCTCCCAAATATTTTTATTAAAGGAAAAGTTATTAGAAAAATAAAAGGATTTTACTACGTTTTAGACGAAAATTCCAAAAATTTAAATGAAGAAAATATTTATGAGTGTAAATTACGCGGAACATTGAAAGTCAAAAATAACAAGATGAATTGCATTATTGGGGACTGTGTAGAATTTAACGAAAAGGAAAAAGTTATTGAAAAAATTGAAAAAAGAGAGAACTTTTTGTATCGTCCACTTATTGCAAATATTGATTTTATCGGCATTTTATTTGCAATAAAAAGTCCAAATTTCGATTTTACAAATTTTCAGAAAATGTTGTTAAATGCAAATTCTCAAGATATTCCAGTTGTGCTAATTCTGTCTAAAATTGACTTAGTTTCAGAAAAAGAGCTGGAAGAATTTATGAATAAATTCAAACAAATTTTTAAAGATACAATTTCTATTTTCCCAATTTCAATTGAAACAAATACTGGACTTACGGAACTAAAGCAATATATAAACGAAAAGTCCGTTGTAATTTCAGGGCCGTCAGGAGCGGGGAAATCTACGCTTATTAACACTCTGATTGGGGAAAAGGTACTGACTACAAATGATGTTAGTGAGAAAACTAAAAAGGGACGACATACAACGATAGAAAGTCGATTTTTTATGTCAGAACCGCATTCGTACATAATAGATACTCCAGGATTTTCAACACTTGATTTTCCAAAGCTGGAAGAAAAAAAGGAACTTGAAAAGTTATTTCCAGAATTTCTGGAATTTATTCCTAACTGCAAATTTAGAAACTGTATTCACGTAAACGAGCCAAATTGTGCAATTAAGAAAAATGTGGAAAATGGTAATATTTCAGAGGAGCGGTATGATTTTTACTTATATTCACTGGAAAATATAAAATTTGGCAATTTAAAATAGATAGTTCAAAAAATAAAAAGAAAAGAGTTGATTTTTATGAATAATAAAAAAATAATAATTGCTCCTTCACTGCTTGCCGCAGACTTTAGTAAGTTAAAAGAAGAAATTGTGGAAGTAGAAAAGTTAGGAGCAGAATATTTACATCTGGATGTTATGGATGGAAATTTTGTGCCAAATATCAGTTTTGGGGCTCCTGTCATTTCATCTTTACGAAAACATAGCAATCTTTTGTTTGACGTACATCTGATGGTAAACGAACCAGATTATTTGATAAAGGACTTTTCCGAATTTTCAGACATTATCACAGTCCACGCTGAAGCTACAAAGCACTTGAACAGAACAATTCAGCTTATAAAATCTTTTGGAAAAAAAGTCGGAGTTGCATTAAATCCGTCTACTCCGCTGGATGTTATAAAATATGACTTGAATAACATTGATATGGTATTAATTATGACGGTAAATCCTGGTTTTGGTGGGCAAAAATTCATTCCTGAAATGATTCAGAAAATAAAAAACTTGCGAAAAATTAATGAAAATATTGATATTGAAGTGGATGGTGGGATAAATGCTGAAACTGCCAAATTAGTAAAAGAGGCTGGGGCGAATATTCTAGTTGCTGGTTCGTATATTTTTAGTGGAAATTATAAAGAAAAAATTGAGTTTTTAAAATAATAAATTTGAAAAAAAATAAAGAAAAAAAGGAAGTATCAAAATGTATGAAAAAATCGAATATCTATTAGACAAATTTTACAAAACCTATTATAAAATTGAAGAAATTAACTTGAATCAGGTAATTAAATGTTTGACCACATCTGAACTGCACATTATCGAGGCGATTGGGAAAAATGAAATCACAATGAATGAACTGTCTGACAAACTGGGCATTACAATGGGAACAGCCTCAGTCGCCGTAAACAAATTAACCGACAAGCATTTTTTAGAGCGTTCCCGGTCGGACGTTGACAGACGTAAAGTTTTTGTAAAATTAACTTCAAAAGGAAAAGTTGCTTTAAATTATCACGGAAATTTTCATTCAAATATTTTGGAAAAAATCACAAGCGATATTCCACAAGAAAAAATAGACACTTTTATCGAAGTTTTTGAAACTATTGTAAAAAATCTGGATAAAGTCAAAAAGGATATTCAACCTGAATCAATACTAAATTTTGAAAAGGACGATTTGGTTCAGGTTTCTTCAATAAAAGGAAGTGTAGCAATCAGAAAATACTTGAATGAAAAAGGTGTTATGATAAAATCTCTTATAAAGATTCTAAATATCGACAAATATTTAATAACTTTGCTTGTAGATGGGGATGAGAAAATGTTGAATATTGAAGATGCGGAAAATATTATGGTTAGGAGAAACGCTCTTTAAAAATTAGAAATATAAAAATACGGAAAAAGGAGAGAGTATGCTTTATTTAGATGGAATTGGAATTTCATTTTTAATAAAAGAAATAAAAGAAAAAATATTACGATATAAACTGACAAAAATTTTTCAATATGATAGAGTTTCGTTTTCGCTTTTTTTTGGAAAAAATAACTTGATTTTTCAAGTAAAGGACAATTCAACGATTTTTTACTTAAAGGATGAAAAAGATCCAAATACTGATTTTCAGTCAAAATTTCTGTTATCACTTAAAAAACATTTGCAAAATTCGATTTTAATAAATATTAGGCAAGAAGGGTTTGACAGGATTGTGTATTTTGATTTTGAAAAGTTAAATCAGTTTGGAGATGTGGAAAAATATACGTTAATTATTGAGATTATGGGGAAGGCGAGCAATATTTTCTTGACAAGCAAGGAGAAAATCCTGTCTGCACTCTATTTTACTTCGATTGATATTGGGAACCGTGTTATTATGACTGGTGCTAAATATACTTTGCCATTTGAAGAAAAAAAGATTTCGCCTATTTATCTGGAAGCTGAAAATTTTCCATTTGAAACAGAAACTTTTATGGAAAAAATCGAAGGTGTGGGCCGTGCCTTTGCACTTCAATGTTCACAGGATTATGACACTTTCAAAAAATATTTATCCAGCTGCAAGCCAGTAATGTATGAAATTTTAAATCGTGGAAAAATCCATAAAGTGCTAACTTACAACGAATTTTCTGAATTTAGCCAAAAGGAAAATACAAATTTAGAAAATGGAAGAAGATATTTTAAAACTTTAAATGAAGGACTGAACAAGTATTTTAAGACTACTATTACTTCAAATGTTATTAGTGAAAAAAAGAAAAATCTACTAAAATATGTTGATTCTCAAATAAAAAAATTCAAAAAAATTGAAAAAAATATAAAAGTTGACTTGAAAAAAAATGAAAATTTTAAAAAATACAAAAATATTGGGGATATTTTAGCGGCAAATATGCACCAGATAAAATATGGAATGAAAAAAGTTACAGTTTTTGACTTTTATAACAATCAGGACATTACGATAAATTTAGATCCGCTTTTATCTCCAAACGACAATTTAAACTTTTACTATAATAAGTATAACAAGGGAAAACGTACTATTTCAGCCTTAAATTCTAGATTTCTAGACATTAAGAATGAAATAAAATATTTTGAAGAAATAAAAATGTTTATCGAAAAAGAAAACGATTTTATTGGAATTGAAGAAATTGAAAATGAGTTAAACTTGTCAAATATCGGAAATAAAATAAAAAATAAAATTAAATTGAACAAGTCGAAAAAACGTGAATTACTGTCGTTCGATTACAAAGGCTTTCAAATTTTTGTTGGAAGAAACAACAAAGAAAATGAGGAAATTTCCTTTTCCAAAGGACGGCCTAACGACATTTGGATGCACATAAAGGACATTCCTGGAAGCCATGTGCTTATTTTAAGAAATAATCAAGAAGTCCCTGACGATGTTTTAATGCACGCTGCAAACCTAGCCTGTGAACACTCTAAAGCAAAAAAAGGTGATAAAGTTACAGTAGATTACTGTGAAAGAAAATTTGTAAAAAAAATAAAAAATAGTAAACCAGGAAATGTAATTTACACAAACTTTCACACAGTATTAATCGAAGTTCAATAATCTTTTTCTAAAAAAAATATTGTTTGACTGGCTAACAGAAAAAATGTTTTTCACACTTATTGACAAATACCAAAAACTGTTGTAAAATTAAGATAGAGATATAATTAAGGAGGATAAATAAATGGCAAGTAAAACAGTTACTATGACAAATCCTACAGGATTACATACAAGACCAGGTGGAGTATTTGTTGCTAAAGCAAAAGAATTTGAAAGTAAAGTTGAAGTTGAAAACGAAGGGAAAAAAGTAAACGGGAAATCTTTACTAAAATTATTATCAATTGGAATCAAAAATGGTTCAGAAGTTACAGTTTACGCTGATGGACCTGATGCTGACCAAGCAGTTGAAGTTTTAGGAGAATTATTAGCAACAATTAGAGACTAATAAATTGTAGTAATTAAGTGAAATAAAAACGTTGTTTTTTATAGATTTGTTATAGAAAATATGTTTTATTGAACTAGAAAAAGACTTTCTTATTTTTTTAAGATTGTCTTTTTTATTTTATAAAAATATTTTTTTTAAACAAAAAAGCAGAAAAAACTTCTAATTTATAAAAATCTTTCTGCCTAAATTGTTTTTCAATTAATATTTATTATTTTTCATTTCATTTCTTTAATGCCGCTTTTATCCAGCCTGTAAATAATGGATGTGGACGGTTTGGACGACTTTTAAATTCTGGGTGATATTGTGAAGCTATAAAATATGGGTGAGTTTTTATTTCAATTACTTCCACATAATTTCCATCTGGAGATAATCCTACAATATCCATTCCAGCCTTTTCAAATTCTTCCCTGTAAGCATTGTTAAATTCGTATCGATGTCTGTGTCTTTCAGCAATTTCTATTTTTTCATAGACTCTTGCAGTAAGACTATTTTCCTTTAATACACACGGATATGCTCCAAGACGCATTGTTCCTCCCATATTTTTTAGTCCTTTTTGTTCTTCCATAAGGCTTATGATTGGATAAGGGGTATCTTTTTCAAATTCTGTCGAAGTTGCACCTTTGTAACCAAGGACATTTCTTGCGAATTCTACGCATGCCATCTGCATTCCAAGACAGATTCCAAAAAATGGAATATTGTTTTCCCTTGCAAATTTAATCGCTTCAACTTTTCCATCAACTCCCCTATCACCAAATCCTCCTGGCACTAAAATTCCATCATAATCCGCCAATTTTCTCACATCAAATTCCCCAGCCTTAAAATAATCAATTTCAACTTTTGTATCAAGATTAAATCCAGCATGTTCAATGGATTCATGAATACTAATATAAGCATCCTTTAATTCAATATATTTTCCAACAATTGCCACTTTTACAAGTTTTTTAGGGTTTTTGAATTTTTCAACCATATTAGTCCATTCAGTTAGTAACGGTTTTTTGTTTTCAATTCCAAAATGTTTGCAAATTACATCGGCAAGTCCTAATTTTTCCATAGTTAATGGAATTTCATAAAGACTTTCAGCATCAAGTGATTCAATAACTGCTTCTTCATCAATGTCACAGAAAAGCGATATTTTTTTCTTAATACTTTGGTCAACAGGATGTTCACTTCTCACCACAATCACATCTGGCGAAATTCCAAGACCTTGAAGCATTTTTACACTATGCTGTGTAGGTTTTGTCTTAAGCTCCCCAGCAGCTTTCAAATACGGTAATAACGTTACATGAATGTAAGCAATATTTTTTCTTCCAACTTCTCTTTTCAACTGACGAATCGCCTCAATAAACGGATCACTTTCAATATCTCCAATTGTTCCACCAATTTCAGTAATTACAATGTCCGAGTTATTTTCCTCAGCAGCTTTTAGAACATTATACTTAATTTCATCGGTCATGTGAGGCACAGTTTGCACAGTCCCTCCTAAAAACTCTCCACGACGTTCTTTTGCAATAATTTTCGACATAATTTTCCCAGTCGTCAAATTATTATATTTCGTCAAATTCTCATTGATAAATCTCTCATAATGCCCCAAATCCAAGTCAGTTTCCGCTCCATCCTCAGTAACAAAAACTTCACCATGCTGATAAGGACTCATAGTTCCTGGATCCACATTTATATACGGATCAAATTTCTGAATAGTAACCTTATATCCTCTCTCTTTCAATAAACGTCCTAGCGAAGAAGCTACAATCCCTTTTCCAAGTGATGAAACAACTCCACCTGTAACAAATATATATTTTGTCGAATTATTATGTTTATTCATTTTTCCTCCTGCTATTATTTCTATTTATTTAATTCTAAATATTTTCGGCAATTTTTTTAATATCATTTTTATTGTTTTTCCCACAAAAAAAGATGAAAAAAAAAATTTTCACCTTTTTTAAACAAATTCAATTTGTATTGACTTAAAAGGAATATCCCAAGTTTCAGAATAAACTTGAGATAGTTCCAAATTTAATTTTCATTTTTTTGTTTTTACTATTATCTTGCAGCTCCAACTTTGTAAGCTCCATTTGATCCAAATACATTTCTGATTTTATCTTTGTAATATTCTTTCATGTAGTCTTTTGCAGGTCCTACATATTTTCTTGGGTCAAATTCTCCTGGTTTTTTAGCAAATACTTCTCTGATTCCTGCTGTGAAAGCTAATCTTCCGTCAGTGTCTACGTTGATTTTCGCTACTGCTGATTTAGCGGCTTTTCTTAATTCTGAATCAGGGATACCTATTGCATCTGCAATTTTTCCACCATATTGATTAATCATTTCAACAAATTGTTTTGGTACAGCTGATGAACCGTGTAATACGATTGGGAATCCAGGGATTCTTTTTTCAATTTCTGCTAGGATATCTAATCTTAATTTAGGATCGTCTCCTGGTTTGAATTTGTGAGCTCCGTGAGAAGTTCCAATTGCGATTGCCAATGAATCAACTCCTGTTTTTGATACGAAGTCTTCAACTTCATCAGGTTGAGTGTAAATGTGTTCTGCTGCTTCAACATCGTCTTCAATTCCAGCTAAAACTCCCAATTCAGCTTCAACTGTTACATCGTGTTTGTGTGCGAAATCAGCAACTTGTTTTGCTTCTGCAACATTTTCATCATATGGATTATGAGATCCATCATACATTACTGATGAGAATCCATATTCGATACAGTCTTTTGCTTCAGCATAATTTGGACCATGATCCAAGTGCAATGCTACTGGAATGTCTGATCCAGACGCTTCTACATAAGCTGTTGCAGCTTTTGCAAGCCAAGGTAACATTTCTTTTCCGATATATTTTCTTGCACCTGTTGAAACTTGAAGAATTACTGGTGACCCTTCTTCAACACATGCTTCAATAATTCCTTGTAATTGTTCCATGTTGTTAAAGTTAAAAGCAGGTACCGCATAACCTTCTTTGTTTGCTTTAGCAAACATTTCTTTAGTGTTTACTAATCCTAAATCTTTGTAATGATATTTCATTATTACGCCTCCTAATATTTATTAATTAGATTAACTTCTTTAATTATATGTTACCAAATTTTTGTATAAAAATCAATAGAAAATCCAAAATAATAGATAAAAATAAAATATTTTTTTCATGCAGTAAAATAATCCATTATTTCAGCTTATTTTTATTTATCAAATCTTCTACTGTCAGACCTTTTCTAAGCACATTTTTATCAGTAAATCCTGGAATTCCTTCAATTCGTCCACGTCTTGACACTTGCCAAATTACCCATCTGTTATCTTCCGCTATTCTAGGAAAATATTTATAATCTGTAATCCAGATTTTGTTTTCAGGAAATTCGCCTTTTATATATGCATTATAAGTATTGTAGTTCACATAAAAAATTACTCTTTTCTTGTAATGTTTTTCCAGTTTTTCAACCATATCTTTTAAATGTTTCATTACATCTGGTTTTTTATATTTTTTTGTAGATATTTCCAAATCAATCATTGGTGGCAATGTTTTATCAGAATCAGGCACTTTGCTTATGTAAAAATCAGCCTGTGCTTCTCCACTGCTCGTCATTGTAAAAAAATGATATGCTCCAACTACAAAACCATTTAATCTGGCGTTATTCCAGTTATATAAAAAATCTGTATCAAGAAAATTTTGCCCTTCTGTTGCCTTTAAAATAATAAATTTATATTTTTTATCCACAAGAGTCCAGTTCACTTTTTCCTGATGATGTGAAATATCAAGTCCCTGTGTCTTATAACCTGCCAGCTGTGCTAAAATCTCATTATGGTACAAATATCCACTAAATTCAAGAACTCCCGCTATACCTACAATAATCATCATAATTATAAAAAATTTTACAAATTTTTCCATATCCTCTCCATTCAATTATTTAATAACGAAATTATTTCCAAAATACCCAAAATTTTTAAAATAACTTATTTTTATTGAATTTAATTTTTGAGCAGTTTTTGACAGTTTAGGAAAAAACCGGATTAATATGATAATTACGGTTATAGCGATTTTGTTATTTTATAACTGTCATTCCACCCATATAAGGTACTAATACTTCTGGAACTTTTATAGTCCCGTCATCCTGCTGATAATTTTCCATAATGGCAAGCAATGTTCTTCCCACTGCCAACCCCGATCCATTCAGAGTATGCACAAAATAGCTCTTTCCAGTTTCTTTTTCCCTGTATTTAATCATTGCACGTCTAGCCTGAAAATCCTCTGTATTTGAGCAAGAAGAAATTTCCCTGTATTTTTCTTGACTTGGTACCCAGACTTCCAAATCATAAGTTTTTGCCGCACTAAATCCTAAATCTCCGCTGCAAAGTGCCAGCACTCTATATGGCAATTCGAGTTTTTGCAATATTTTTTCTGCACAGTTTACCATTTTTTCAAGTTCATCGTAAGAAGTTTCAGGTTTTACAATTTTTACCATTTCCACTTTATTAAACTGATGCTGTCTTATAAGCCCTTTTAAATCACGTCCTCCAGAACCGGCTTCCTTTCTGAAGCAAGCTGTATATCCGCAGTAATATTTAGGCAATTCCTCTTCATCCAGAATTTCACTGTTGTGTAAATTTGTAAGTGTAACTTCTGCCGTTGGAATCAAGTACATTTCATCGCCTTCAATTTTATAAGCATCATCAGCAAATTTTGGAAGCTGTCCTGTTCCCACCATCATTTCTCTTTTTACCAACTGCGGTGTAAAAATCTCCTCAAATCCATGTTCCCCAGTATGAACATCAATCATAAACGCAATCAATGCTCTTTCCAGTCTTGCCGCTGCATTTTTATAAACTGTAAACCTCGAACCACTAAGTTTTGCCCCTCTTTCAAAGTCCAAAATCCCAAGTTCCACTCCCAGTTCATCATGTGATTTTATTTCAAAGTCGAATTCTCTTGGAGTTCCCCATTTTCTAACTTCCACATTATCATCTTCATCTTTTCCAACTGGAGTCGTATCACTTAATTTGTTTGGAATCGTATAAGCAAGTTCCAGCTGCTTTTCATCAATTTCTGCTACCTTTTGATCAAGTTCCTTAATTTTGGCACTGACAGTCTGCATTCTCGCAAGCAATTCAGCAGGATCTTTTCCTTCCTGTTTATATTTTCCTATCAATGCACTTGACTCATTTCTTTCTTTCTTCAGCATTTCCACTTCCTGAAGTAAATTTCTTCTATCCTCATCAAATTTCAGCAATGAATCCAAATTAAAGTCACTATTTCTATTTTTTAAATATTCTCTGACTTTATCAGCATTTTCCCTTATGTATCTCATCTCTAACATAATTTTTTTTATTTCCTTTCCTATATATATTTATTATCTAAATTTATTAAATTATTAAAGTATTTTAATTTATAAAAAATTATTATTAATAAATATTTTTTCTTTTTTCCAGTTACAACAGTTAATTTAACCAAAACAAAAATTAAATATTTTCAAGATATTTGTATAACAATTTTTTGCTATTACTTAAATTTTTAAAATCATAATTTTTATTAAATTCAATTCTTTTCACATTTTGAATATTATACTTTTCCACAATTTTATCATAATTTTCCACATAGATTTTTTTATAAAGTTCATCAATTTGGTTTTTCACAAAATAGTTTAAGTTTTCCATATTTTCAAAATTTAGGAAAGTCGAATCAGATTTTGTGAAATAATTTATGATATTTCTTATTATCTCGTCTATTTTATCACGAATTTCGTTAAATTTCGAGTTATTTTCAGCTTCAATTTTTTCTATCATTTTTTCTGCAAAAAAAGTTTTTACAAGTTTATTTGTATCTGTTGAAATTAATGAATAGTTGTATAAAATTTCAAAAAATTTGTTTTTATCACGATATACCAATTCATTTCCCAGTTTTACAGCATAAATTGACTCCTTATTAAAAATGCTTCTTCTAAATCCATCTATCAATTTTGGCAACTCAACTTTGCTTAACCGTTCTATTTTTCTTTCTTTCTCCTTAAATGTTTCCAAAAATTGTTCACTTATGATTTGTTTTATAATTTCATTTTTTTCATTTTCATTAAAGTAAATATATGCAAATTCCAATATAAATGATGGTTCTTTAGTTGTTATTTTAAAATTTTTGTCAAGCTGGAAGTATTTTCGTTTTTCAAAATTATTTTTATATTTTAGAATAAATTGTGAAAAATTTTCTGTATTTAAAAATATATTTTCACTTTCCAGCTTTTTATTTTCAGTCAAAATTTAATTCCTCCCTCCTGCTTTAGTTTTATTTGCTCTTTATAAAAAATAACTCTATTTCATTTTCTCAACAATTTTAAATTCCATTTTCAAAATCATTAAATTTTCTATATTTTTATCAATTTTCACAATATCCTTTTCTGTTGTCAAAACATAATCATAGTTTTTTGCTTTTTCCTTTATTTCCAAAATTTCTTCATTTGCGTAAACGTGATGATCTGTAAATTTTATTTCATCAATATTGCTCGGGTTTAATTTTTTTATTGTTTGATAAAATACAGCTGGATTTGCTATTGAAGAAAAAATTAGTACATTTTTATTTTTAATAGTTTCCAATGGAAATTTTTCATTTCCTATTTTGTTTTCATTATTTATTTTACCAAACTTTTTCCCATTTTCAAAATTTAATTTGTAAAAATAACTTTCCTCAAAAATAGCGACAGAAATCGGCTTTTCATATTTTTCCAGTCTTTCCTTAATTTTCGCAATTTCTTCTTCCGAAGCATAGTTACTTTTTGTAATAATAATTTCATCAGCCCGTTTCAAAGCGTCAAGTGATTCCCGCAATCGACCTTTTGGCAAATAATCGTCCATCCCAAAAGGATTTGTTGCATCAATCAGAATTATATTTTTATCTTTTTTCAATTTTCTGTGCTGAAAGCCGTCATCCATAATAATTATTTCCACATCGCATTTTTCCTTTAGAAAAGTTGCACCTTCATAACGATTTTTACAGACTACGACAGGAATTTGAAAATTTAAGGCATGCAAATAGGCTTCATCTCCTGATTCCTTTGAAGTGGCATAAATCTTTTTTTCATCTCGTACAAGCAGTAAATCAATTTCCCGTTTTCCTTTGTAGCCTCGACTCAGAATTCCAACTTTTTTATTTTTTTCTAAATATTTTTGCACAAAATACTGCACAGCTGGTGTTTTCCCTGTTCCACCTGCCACAATATTTCCAATGCAAATTATTTCCACTCCATCAACCTTTTTTTCTTTAAAAATATTCAAATCATAAAGTTTATTTCGTAAAAATACGATAAATCCATATATAATCGACAATAATTTCATTAATTTTTCCTCAGCTTAACTTTCTTAATTAGTTTTCTACCAGTCCTTTATAAATTGTTTCCAGCCGTCTAAATCGATTTTTTATTCCAGATTTGGAAATTTCCATTAAGTCTGCCAGTTCCTGTAGGGACATTTCCTGATTTTCCAGTCGGACTCTTGCTGTTTCACTTAATACGTCTGTCAATTCTGAAAGCCCCATTTTTTCATCAATTACTTTTATCATGTGAATCTGCTTTTCAGAAGCCGACAGTTTTTTAGTTTCATTTGCAATTTCCCAGTTCATGTTTCTATTAATTTTATTCCGAATTTCCTTATTTATCGTAACTTCCTCAAATTCAAAAAACGAATTTATTCCACCAATCAAAAAAATTATATCCAAAATGTCTTCTGAATTTCGCAAATAAACAAGACTCTTATTTTTTTTCTCCGTCTGAAAAACCTTTTTCCCCATCTGTTTAAACAAGTAATACAAATAAGTGGCAGAATCTTCAGTATCTACAAAAAAATCCATCGCATAAGCTTTTTCTGGAGACTTTATATATCCACAGCTAAGAAAAAAACCTCTGATTATGCCAGCTAACTGTTTTTCATTCTCCACAACTGAAAAATTTTTGTGAAAATAGATTTTTTTTAAAAATGATTTGTATTCCTGCTGGTTGTGCTGAGTGGGAAAAAGTATCACTTCATACATTTTGTGTGTTCCAAGGCGTTTACTAATAACGTATTTTAGCTGAATTGGAATATTTGTTACTGCCCGTAAATTTGAATAAATTCTTTTAGCAAGCGAGACATTTTCAGTGCTGAAATAAATTCCATGTTCTGTAATTACATTCTTTGCAATAAAAATTCCAAAAAGCTCTGCATAAATAGTATCCTTATCTGTATTTTCTAAATTAAAGATTTCTCTTTTTACATTTGCTGAATACGACATTTCCCCCCCTCCTTCTTTATATTTTTTCTCTGTTCTTAAATTAAAGTTTTTGACTTTTTGCTATTTATTGTTACTCTATTTTTATAAGGTCTCTACACTTGGATAATTTTTATTTATAAAATTTCGTTACAATAAATACTTTCAAACTTTTGTTAATACTAAACCCGTTTAAAAATGAGAATAAATTTTTATAATAGGATTGTTCAATAGATAATTTATAATCATTCAACTTTTTTATTTTCGTAGGATTGCTCATTACCGCAAAACCTTATCTTGTAGTAAAGGTTTATACTGATAATTAAAACTAAAACAAGCCTAATAATTTACTTTTCTAGGATTTCCTGATTTATCATAATAAGTCCAAGTTCCTATTCTTCTTCTTCCTTTAATGCTTCCCTCAAATCCGAGGCTTCCATTTGTATAATATCCTTTTACAGTTCCAGTTTCTCCATTCATATTTACTTCATACAAAGGTTTTCCATTTTCGTAGTAAACATTCATTTTCCCGTTTATTTCATCATTTACATAATTAATTTCAGATTTTTTACCTCCGTTAGTGTTCCATTCACTAAATAACCCATTTTTTTGTCCATTTGCATAATTTCCTTGTGATTTTCTTGTACCATTTTCATAATATTCAGTCCAAGTTCCAGTCATTTTTCCATCAATATAACTTCCTGTTACTTCCTGAGCTCCTGTTTTAGCATAATATGATGTATAATTTCCACTTAGCTGATCATTTTTATACTGATATTTTTTCCATAAATTTCCATTTTCAGTATAAACTATCCAGTCCCCTTCTTTTTTTCCATTATTGTAATTTCCTAGTGTAAATCTAGTTCCATTAGAATAATATTCATCATATTTTCCATTTAATGTTCCGTTGCTTAGATTGACAACAAGTATTCTTTTGCCTTCATCTGTTATTCTGTATTCTCCGCTTCCTGTCAGCTGATAAGTATTTGAGTCAATGCTTTTGGCATCTTCTGGACTTATTGAACTCACTTTTGACAAATTAACTTTTCCAAAACTTGTTCCGTAATTTGCAAATATATCTTTTCCATAAGAAACTGCCGATAACATTATCATTCCAGCAATAAACAATATTTTTTTATTACTTATTTTTTCCATTTTTTTGTCTCCCAAATCTTTTAAATATTATTATTTTAATACTTTTGTACATTATAACAAATTTTCTTTGTTTTTTAAACTAAATTTTCCTTATTTTACATTATTAATAAACTTGGCTTCAACAGCAATATCAATCCTAAAATTATCATCAAAATTCCACCAAATAAATTTACCCATTTTGAATATTTTGTAGTTAATTGCAGCCGATTTACACTCATTAATGCCAGTCCAAAAACAATTATATCGTCAATCATATATCCAATTATATAAATAATTGTGTAAAATTGTCTTACCCAGAAAGATACATCATTTATTTGTAAAATTTTTGTGTAAGTTTGCGGAATTCCCACTGAACAGGCAAATTCTATTACATTTACCGACAATGCCAGTCCAATTATTCCTAGTGCAGTCAGCAATGTAAACGGCTTGTTGGCTATATCCTTTATTTTTCTGGAAATTTTGGCTCTTTGTTCCAGGTTTGTCACTTCACATTCCAATGTGTCGCCTTTTTTCAAATAATTTTTTATAAAGAAAATTCCGCCGATAATTCCAACAATTCCGACAATTGGAGTTACCCATTTATCCAGACCTACAAAATCCCACGTGTAAATCCATGCATTCAAAATCAAAAAATACATTATAGCTTCTGCAAAAATAAACAATCCGGCCACTCTAAACATTTTCACTTTATTTCCAACTGCAATTAACGCTGTCAGAAACAAGACTAGAACCCACATTGCACAAGGATTGAATCCATCAATTGTCCCTAATATTATTGACATTGTCAATAAGGAGTAATTTGTTAAGTCAATTGTTTTATTAATAATTGGAATATTTACAAGAACCTGATTTTCAGCACCTTTTGTAAGTCCTGGAATTTCACATATGGAATCTCCAGTACATACCGCACCGTTATTGCTCACATTCCCATTTCCAGCCTGTCCACTTTTCACATATTCCTTCAAAGTCAAAATTTTATCTTTCGTTTTCCCAGAATTTATAAGGCTTTCAATTTCTTTCCCAGTCGTATCTGCCGTATTAAATCCTTGAATAATATGTCCGTCAGCATAAATAATCGGAGTTCCTTTTACA
Source organism: uncultured Leptotrichia sp. (assembly GCA_963548925.1). GTDB lineage: Bacteria > Fusobacteriota > Fusobacteriia > Fusobacteriales > Leptotrichiaceae > Leptotrichia. The sequence goes on from CAUUWI010000015.1 coordinate 22,887, forward strand.
AGTTTCAGCTTGGACGTAGTTTCATCAAAAAATGCCTTATTTTCCTTACTTTCATCAATTT
>CAUUWI010000016.1:0-22244 GCA_963548925.1 uncultured Leptotrichia sp.
GAGGAAATGGTAAGTTTGATTTGAATATTGGAGTGGACAACACAAGATTTGGAGTAACGGTAAATGGTGGATATGATACTAAAGGTAAGAATGTAAGAGGTGGAATAGGATTCAGAGCTATTTACTAACATTAATTATTGATTTAAATAATCTGAACAGAAAATTTACTTAAAAAAATAAAAACATGTACTTTGATGAAAATTTAGAGTACATGTTTTTTAATGAAAATATATTGACATTTTTAAAAATCATAGTATAATGAATATCGAAGAGAAAAATAATGCTTTATTAATATTTTATGAATTGGAGGAAATATATGAAAGTGTGGAATTTAATTATTAAATTAACAATTATCCTGTCATTATTTTTAGTTCTGTCTTGTCAAAATAAAAATACAGAATTGGAGAAGAAAGTGGAAAAACTAGAAAGGGAAAATGCTGAGATATTGAAAAAACAGCAGGAGAGGGAGAATATTCAGACAAATGTTGTTCAGTCAGATAGAGGAAAAACAGAATTAAAAGTAAGAAAAACTTTGCAGTCAAAAATACCAAACTATGAAAGTAAAGTAAGAAGCAGAGTTGCCAGCTATGAAGCCGCAAGAGACAGGGTGAGCGAAGAATACGGCTGGAGCGTTGAAGAAACAGAAGCAAATGAACAGCTTAATGAAAAACTGGATGATGAACTTACAAAAGTTTACAACTTAATTATGGAAAGATTGTCTGAAGGCAAGAAAATAGAGTTTAGAAATCAGCAAAGACAGTGGTTAAAAGTTAGAAAAAGAAAAGTAGAAAATTCAAATACCGATGAAGATGGAAATTCTGTAATGGGAGGAAGAGCAGCTGGAAACGTTGAAATAATGACTTATCAGGAGTTTACAAAAGACAGATTGATTGAATTTGCAAGAATATATGACAATATGAATTGATAATTTTCAAAGAAAGGAAAAAATAAAAATGAAAAATAAAATTTTAATACTGGGAATATTGGCTCTAATGTCAATAAATGTAAGCGCTGGATGGTCAAAATCTAGAAATAATACTGTAAGTGGTTTAAAATATTTCACAAAAAATACTAATGCTCAAAATTATTACTATGCTGATTACGATGATTATGATGATGATGACATTGATTACGATGAAGGCAGTGACTGCGATTGCGATGACGGAAGCTATGACTATTATGAAAACGATTATGATGATGACTATGTTCCAGAAGATGGTTGCGATGATGATAATTGTGATTATTATGAATATGATTATTAAGAGAAAATTATTTTAACGAATTTTTCGGTTACCTTTCCCTTTTTGACAAAGGTAGCCTGTTTTTTTATATAATCGACAGTTTGACAATAAAAATATAATATGGTAACATTAGTTAAATAAAATGTAAAAGAGGAGTATTTAAGATGAATGAAGTGATAAGACAATTACAAAATAGACGTTCTGTAAGAGAATTTACAGGAGAAGATATAAAAGAGGAAGATTTAAAGACAATATTGTATACTGCCCAAAGAGCGGCAAATTCCGTTAATGGTCAGCAAACATCATTAATTGTCATAAAAGATAAGGAAAAATTGGAAAAAATTGCTGAACTATGTGGAGGACAGGCACATATTGCAAAGGCGGGTGCTTTTGTATTTATATTGGTGGATTTTCATCGTGGAGTGTATGCTGCGGAATCTGTGGGAAAAAGAAACATTGCTCCAATATCTGCTGACGGTATTCTAGTTGGTGCAGTAGATGCGGGAATTATGGTAAATGCACTACAAACTGCCGCTATAGCTCTTGGATATGGAACTACTGTAATTGGAGCAATTAGAAAAAATACAAAGGAAATCATAGAAATGCTGGGCTTGCCAAAACATGTATTTCCAATAGTTGGAAGTACAATTGGAGTGCCTGTGGAAAGAGAATTGACAAGGGTAAAACCAAGAGTTCCATTAGAAACATTTGCATTCGAGGACAAGTATGATGCGAAAAAGGTGGAAGAAGGTGTAGAATTTCATGAAAAGGACATAAAAGAATGGCGTGAAGAAAATGGGACACCGCAACTGCCTTCATATAAAGAAATGATTGTAAGAATTTATGAAAATTTCTATAATGAGTCGAAAAAAGACTTAGAAGATCAAGGATTTAAATTTACTGATAAATTGGATGAAAAATAAATTGAGCATGTTAATGCTGTTTTAGAGTAGCAGTGCGATTTTTATTAAATAAAAGGAAGAATTATGAATTTTTTAGCACATTCGTTAATTTCGCTTGAACTTGATGAGAAAAAAAATAAGAAGACATTGTATGCAAATTTTGCTGGAGATTTTTACAAAGGGCTGGTAGAAAAAATTAAGCTTCCCTCTGAATTAAAAGAAGGAATTGTCTTGCATAGGATAATTGATGGAATTTCTGATAGAAATGAAAATTTTTTGAATAAGTTGCTAACACAAAAATTTGGACTTTTTAGAGGAATCGTGTCAGATATGTATATTGACCATTTCTTGTCCAAAAATTTTGATAGGTTATTCAATGACAATCTTAATAATATTGAAAATAAAATACTGTATAATGTAGCTGTTAATAAAAAATTTTTCCCAACAGATTTTTTAGAAACTTTTAGATGGCTCAAAACTGAAAAAGTACTTTCCTCCTATCAGAATATTGATTTTCTGGAAAGAGCATTTTATGGAATTTCCCAAAGAGTCAGAAAGAGTGAGATATTAAAATTGGCTGTAACGGAATTGCAAAAGAACTACAGTTATTTTGAGGAAAGGTCAATAAAGGAATTCTTTTTTGTGAAAACGGAGAGTATAAATAAATTTTTGACAAAATATAGATAAATTTGAAAAGATATTTATCATTTTTAAATAGTTTATTGATTTAAAAAATAGGAAAATAGGAGGAATAAAGAAAAATGTCGAAAATAAAAAAGATGTTAGTGAGCTTATTGGTTATAGGGCAGCTAGCAGTAATGCCAGGAATTTTAAATGCGGCATCAGAAAAGAAGGAAAGTAAGGAAAATACAGAAGTGAAGTCGTATGATTCTTTAACAGTGGCAGCTGAAGATTATGCAAAGGCATTGCAAGAAATATCGAACTACGGTTCAAGGAAAATGTTAAAAACGATAAATCCCGACGTAGATATGTACGTAGAAAAATTAAATAATCCAGCCTTGAAAAAACAATGGGAAGATATGAATACAATGCTTTTGGAGCAATTTGAAGTGTCTGTTTACAAGGTGGATGAAAATAAAGGTGAAATTGTCTTCCTTGTAAAGGGATATGACGAGAAGGCTCTGAATAAATATTTGCTAGATAATACTGATAAATATGTGACAAAAGTGGATAAGGAGAAAGGTGAAATGGAGCTTGATATTGATAAATACATAAAGCTGCAATATGATTATCTTGAAAAAACTAAAAAAATAGATTTGGCAACATCAACGATTAAATTTAAAAAAGGTAATAATAATAAATGGAAAGTTGTTAAATAAAAATATGTATTTATAAATATAATATTAAAATCAGGTAAGAAAAATTTTATCTGATTTTTTTGTGATAATTTTTAAATATTCAGATGGAAAAATTTGAAAAAAACTGTTATAATTTAGTTAATTAAAAAAAGGAGAGAATATTAACGTGGCAAAAAAAATTATTTATACATCTATATTTTTATTATTAGCGACTTTTTCCTGTACTTCACTTTCAAAAGGATTAACAATGAAAAGTGAGGTTTATAATGCTGACAATGTGGATTTTTATTATGATTTGACGTATAAGAAAGATGGGGAAACAAAATATGAGAGACAGATTTGGGAGCAGGCTTATGATATTCTAGATAAAGCACAGAATTTTTTCCTGATGGACATTTTTGTATTTAATGACTATCTTGGAAAAGGTGTTAAGGAAAAGCTACAGCCATTACCGATTGCGGAGGAGTTCGCCCAGAAGATATTGGAAAAGAGGGAAAAAGATCCGAATGTGGAAATTTATTTGATACTTGATGAAAGTAACACATTTTATGGAGCATTTGACAATAAGACACATAAGAAATTAGAGCAGGCAGGTGTTAAAATTGGATATGTGGATTTGACAAAATTAAGGGATCCGATGCTTGTCTATTCGGTTCCATGGCGTTTGTTTATTCAGCCTTTTGGAAATCCTAAAAATCGTGGAAAAATTAAAAATCCATTTTATGAAGGAACTGACAAAATTACAATCCGTAGCCTTTTAAGAGCATTAAATGCGAAAGCGGATCACAGAAAATTGATTATGAACGAAAATACTGCAATGTTGACATCGGCAAATCCGCATGCGGAAGGTTCAAAGCATTCAAATGTGGCGTTTAAGTTTTCATCGCCAATCATTAAGGAAATTTATGAAGGTGAAAAACCTGTTGCAGAAATTACTAAAAAAGACGGAAGCCTTAAAAGAAAGCTGCCTGACAAGGATTTTAGCAAAATTCCATTTTCTACAAATGACAAGCTGAAATTACAATATTTTACAAATGAGGCGACTGCTAAAGATATTTCAGAAGAGCTAAAAAATGCCCAGTTTGGAGAAAAAGTTATTATTGCCCAATTTTTTCTTTCCGATAGGGGAATAATTAATGATATAAGAAAAGCGGCGAGACGTGGAGTAAAATTTGAAATAATCTTAAATAATTCAACTGCAGGACTTCCCAACAAAGCGGCTGCAGGAGAGCTTATGAAATATGCAAGAAAGCACAATTACGATATAAATGTCAAATTTTACAATAAAGGCGAAGAAATGTATCACGTGAAAATGCTTTCTATTCTGAAAAAAGATTATTTGATAACTTATGGAGGCTCAACAAATTTCACAAGAAGAAATATGCGTAACTTCAATTTGGAAAATGAATTAAAAATTATGTCAGCATACGATCAGAAGGTTTCTAAAGATATTTTGGATTATTATGACAGGCTGTGGACAAATCGGGATGGAGAATTTACATTGCCTTATGATGAGCATAAAAATGAAAAATTGATGAATGATTTATTGTTTAGATTTATTGAAATGAATGGGTTTGGAATATTTTAAAAAATGATTTATTAGATTTATGGAAAAAGAGTGATTTTTATGGAAGATAAGATTAAAATAGAAAAAATAAATGAGAATGATTATAACAAAATTTTCGTTGTTTCTGATCTTCATGGACAATATGATTTATTTTTAAAATTATTAGAAAAAATCAATTTGAGAAGGGAAGATTTACTTGTAATTATGGGGGATATTTGTGATAGAGGTGAAAAATCATATGAAATTTATATGAAATGTATGAAAATGCTAAAACTTGGATATAATTTGAAATTTATCTTAGGGAATCATGAGGATATGCTACTGGAGGATTTGGAAAATGATTATCCGCTGAGATATGAAACAGAATATTCGGTTTACAGACATTCCAAATATTTTGAAAGAAAAAGTATGAAGGAATGGCACAAGCAAAATTTTTTTAAGGAAATAAAATGGCTTATAAAATGGTTAAAAAGTTCTCCATTGGTGATTTCAGGAAATGAAAATATATTTGTACATGCAGGATTGGATTTGCAGACGGCTTTGAAGAATCAGGAAAGAGAAACTGTGCTTTGGACTAGGGAAGAATTTTGGCTAAATGAAAATAATGTGCTTGAAGAATATAGAAATAAAAATATATATTTTGGGCATACGCCTAATATCAATGGAAGAATTTCTCAAAAGACTGATAGAATAAGCGGAATAGACTGCGGGGCATTCTTTACTCATTTTTTAGGCTGTGTGGAAGTAAAAAGTAAAAAGAAAATTTATGTTTATGACTAGCACAAGAACACTCGTGATTTTAGTCATGAGAGCTTCAGAGATTTTAAAAAGTATAAAATTAAAAAGCTTTGATTTTGATAAATTGCTATTAGAGTCGGAAAATGAATTGAAAAATAAATAAAGTTATAAGATTACTTGAAAATAGAAAATTTAGGTAGTCTTATTTTTTATGTTTCAAATATCATATATGAAAAATTATTTATATTTATTAAGAGATGTGCTATAATAATTTTAGTAAAAAAATTTATTTTTAAAGAGGAAAATTATATGGATAAATTAAAAAAAGAACTGGTTATAATAACTGGAATGAGTGGGGCAGGAAAATCTGAGGCTATGAAATTTTTTGAGGACAGGGAATATTTTTGCATTGATAATTTTCCTATTAATTTGTTTCAATATTTGAATGAAATATTTATTAGCAGTGAAAAGAGAAATCATGTGGCAATAGCGATAGATGTAAGAAATAAAGAATTTATCGAACAGTTGACAAAACAGCTGGAAATTTTGGATAAAGAGGAAATTTCCCATACTATGATTTATCTGGATGCAAGGACAAATGTTCTTTTAAGCCGATATGAGCTTTCTAGAAGAAAACATCCATTAAACATGTATGACACTTTACTTGCTAACATAAAAGAAGAACGGAAAATTATAAAGGATTTTATGGTTAAAGCTGATTTGGTAATTGATACAAGTACATTGTCAGTAAAAGAATTGCAAAAAATTTTGGAAAAGGAGTTTTCAGGACAGCGAAAAAAAATAAGTATTAATTTAACATCTTTTGGATTTAAATATGGAATTCCGTTAGATTTGCATCTTATGTTTGATTTACGTTTTTTACCAAATCCTTATTACATCGACGAGTTAAAAAATAAAACTGGAAATCACAAAGATGTACAGGATTATGTAATGGGACTGCCAGAAAGTCAGGAATTTTATAAAATGCTATTAAATATGTTTTTATATTTAATTCCAAAATATGAAAAGGAAGGGAAATCACATTTACGTATAGGTATTGGATGTTCAGGCGGACAGCACCGTTCAGCCACTTTTGTGAATAAACTTTATAAAGATTTATCAGAAAAAATGGATTATCATATTGGAAAATTTCATAGAGAAGTTGGAGATAAGAAAGAAATTTAGAATAAAGAAATATATAGTATAGAAAAAGAAAAAATATGGAAAAACTAAAAAAAACTAAAAATCTGAAAATGGAAAAAGAAATAAAATTGCCAATTAAATATAAGGATATTCCTACATATCCAGGAGTTTATCTAATGAAAAACGAGCGTGGAAAGGTTATTTATGTGGGAAAAGCGAAAAATTTGCAAAATAGAGTAAAGTCCTATTTTATGAATATAAATTCTCATAATCAGAAAACGCTGGAATTGATTAAAAATATTAGGGATATTGAGTTTTTTATCTGTAAATCGGAAGTTGAGGCACTTATTCTGGAAAATAATTTGATAAAAAAAAATAAGCCAAAATACAATATTTTATTAAAGGATGAAAAGACTTATCCGTATATAAAGTTCACAAAGGAAAAATTTCCTAAAGTGGAAATCGTAAGAAGTACAAAAAAATTGAATGAAAATGCAGAATATTTTGGACCTTATCCAATGGGAATATTTTTTGCAATGAAGTCACTTATTAAGATATTTCCAGTGCGGGACTGCAACCGAAATATGGACAAAATCACAAAACCTTGCCTGAAATATCATATGAAGATTTGTCCAGCTCCTTGTAAATACAAGGATATTGAAGATGAGTACAGCACAAACGTAAAAAACTTTAAGAATTTTTTAAAAGGGCATTCTGACAAGGTTATCGAAATGCTGGAAAGCAGGATGAAACAGTTTAGTGATAATATGGAATTTGAGCGTGCAATTAGCGAGCGTGAAAAATTGACTGTGCTAAAAAAAATGCTGGAAATGCAGATTATTGAATACAGTAAGGAAATTGATGAAGATGTGTTTGTGTTTGATGAAAAAAGGGAAAATGCGTTTTTGTGTGTGCTGAATATTCGGGAAGGGAAAGTTATTAATAAAAATCATATAATAATTTCGCTGGAGAGAAGTCAGGAAGAAAACCTATTTGAACGGTTAATTACTTTGTATTATGAAAAAAGGAACATTCCAAAGCATATAATCTGTGATGAACGATTTGTGCAAAACGAACTTTTGATAAAAGAATGGGCAAAAATTGAAAAAAATAAGGAAATAAAACTTCATTTTCCAAAGATAAACAGCCGAAGATTGCAGCTTCTGGAAATGGGATATTTGAACTTGCAGGAAGAAGTCGATAAATATTACAGAAAACAGCGTATGGTTCAGGAAGGATTGCGTAACTTAAAGAAGGAATTACGCCTAAAAAGTTTGCCTTACAGAATTGAATGTTTTGATATTTCAAATATTCAGGGAAAAGATGCAGTTGCAGCGATGACGGTGGCACTTGATGGAGAAACAACGCCGAAGGAATACAGGCATTTTAAAATTACTGTAAAAGATACGCCAGATGACTTTTTAATGATGAGGGAAGCGTTGACACGAAGATATTCCAAAATAGAAAATGATAAAATGCCTAATCTGATTCTAATTGACGGTGGAAAAGGGCAGCTTGGAGTGGCTGTGGATGTGCTGGAAAAACTTGGGAAAATAGAGCATACCGATGTGATTGGAATTGCAAAAAGGGAAGAGGAAATTTTCAAAAGTTATGAAAGTGAGCCGTATTTATTTGAAAAAACGGATGAAACTTTGAAAATTTTGCAAAGATTGCGGGATGAAGCCCATAGATTTGGAATTACGTATCATAGAAAATTAAGAAGTAAACGGAATGTCAAAAGTGCATTGGATGACATTGCAGGAATTGGACCAAAGCGTAAAAAGGAATTAATAAAAAAATTTGGATTGATAAAAAATATACGAAGTGCAACATTGGAGGAACTGATGGAGGTTGTGCCAGAAAATATTGCTATTTTGATAAAAGAAAATCTATAAAATATTAGGAGGAAAAACTTGAAAAAATTAATAATTTTGATGTTGCTTGGATGCAATATGATGAGTTTTGCTCTTTTTGATAAAATAAAAAAGGAGATAAAATGGAGGGAAGATGAACAGCCACGGTTTAATCAGGTAAAAGTGATGATTAACGGGGAAGAGAAAATGCGAAAAGTTATACCGGGGCGATATGAGATAAAATTGTTTGAGATTACTTATCCGACGGATTTGTTTGGGAAGAATAGATTTTATAATGAATTTAACACATTTTTAAAAAATGTAAAAAAAGACAAAAAATATTCATTACTTTTGGAAAATAGATTTTATCAGGAAATGCAAGATATAAAGATTGATCAGCTGTCGGAAGAAGAAAAGATATTAGAATTACCTGCATCTTCTTTGAATGAATATTACAGACAGCAAATAGTTGCAATGTCTGGTGGTGCTAATTTAACAGAATATATCGGGACAGATCAGGAATATTTGAATAGACAGATTTTTGTACTTTATGAACTTTTGAATAAGTTAAATTTTAATCCAAAAAATGTTTATTCGGAATTAGATAAGGAATTTTTAATTGAAGAATTGAAAAATCACCGAAAAGAAGTTGTAGAAAATTTTGAAAAATCAAATGTTGAATTTTTTTTAAAAGAAAGCTATGAAAATTCAGGATTAAACAAATTTGAAGATGATTCAGTTTATAAATTTGATAAAGATATCGTTATTTCTGATAAATTAGAAGATCAGGCGGTATTACCAGAACTACAAAGAAATATTTATTTGACAGGTTTTCCAAATGATATTATAGAAAAACTTGCAAAAAATCAGTTAAAATTAAAAAGGACATTATTATTGCTTGAAAATAGCGAATTCCATGGATATACTTATAATGAAAATAATACAGTTGTGTTTATTGGGGGAGAAAAGTCAAAATATTATTACAACGATTACAAAATAAATGTAGTGAAAAAGCCAATAGCGGTGCTTGATTTATTAAAAACAAATTCCAATTATTATGTATCAGATTTTTTTAGATAAACGTTAATTTGAATGTTTGTCTTGTGTATATAGATTTGTTTTAATATAATAAAAATAAAAAAATAATATAAGTAGTTTAAAATATAAAATTCAGAAAGGGAAAGTCAAATGAACGAATATATTTTGGAAATGAAAAATATACGTAAAGAATTTTTGGGCGGGAAAATTGTCGCAAATGATGATATTACGCTGAAGGTGAAAAAAGGGGAGATTCATGCGATTGTTGGGGAAAATGGAGCCGGGAAATCTACACTTATGAAGATTTTGAACGGGTTGTATTCTCCGACTTCTGGTGAGATTTTTTACAAGGGGGAGAAAATTGACATTGACAGTCCTACAACTGCGGCAAATTTGGGAATTGGGATGGTTTATCAGCATTTTATGCTAATTGATACCTTGACGGTTGCCGAAAATATGGTTCTGGGATTTGAACCTAAAAAGGGCGGAGTGTTTTTTGACTTGAATACTGCAAGAAAGCAGGTTAGGGAAGTTTCTGAAAAATATGGTTTAAACATTGATCCAGATGCGAAAGTATCGGATTTGTCGGTTGGGATCCATCAGAGAATTGAAATTTTGAAAATATTGTTTAAAGGTGCGGAACTTCTGGTGTTTGATGAGCCGAGTGCGGTGCTTACACCACAGGAAGTTAAGGAACTTTATGAGATTATGAGAAATCTTATAAAAGAGGGAAAAACGATTATTTTTATTTCACATAAATTACAGGAAGTGCTTGATTTATCAGATAATATTACAGTTATTCGTCGTGGAAGCGATGTTGGAGAACTAAAAACTGTGGAAGCCACAAAGGAAAAAATTGCCAATCTTATGGTTGGGCGTGTTGTGCTGTTTGAAGTAAAACGTCCAGATGTGAAACTGGGGGATGTGGTTGTAAAAGTTGAGAATTTGACTGTAAAAAGTGGAGGCATTGAGAAAGTTAAGGATGTTTCGTTTGAAATCCGTGAAAGCGAAGTACTAGGAATAGCCGGAGTGCAGGGAAATGGACAGACTGAACTTATTGAGGCTTTGGCAGGACTTGTAAAAGTTGATAGCGGAACATATTTTATAGATAACGATGAACTGGAAAACAAGACACCAAAACTTATTAAGGAAAAGGGGCTTTCCCACATACCTGAAGACAGACACAAAAGGGCGACTATTGATGATTTTACAATGGAAGAAAATATGGCTTTGGGACTTCAGGATCAGTATTCTAAAGGAGCATTGCTGGATTATAGCGAAATTGAGAAAAAAACTAATGAATATATAGAAAAATACGATATTAGACCAACAGATGGGAAAATCAAGTTTGGTGGACTGTCTGGAGGTAATCAGCAGAAAGTGGTTGTAGCAAGAGAACTGGAACGTGAAAATAAATTTATTATTGCGGCACAGCCTACAAGGGGAGTCGATATTGGTGCAATTGAGATGATTCATAATACAATTTTAAATGAAAAAACTGAGAAAAAGGCTATAATGCTTGTTTCGGCTGAGTTATCGGAAATAATGGCGTTAAGTGATAGAATTGCAGTGATGTATTCAGGAGAAATTGTAGGAATTTTGGATAGAAAAGATGCAACAACAGAAAAATTAGGAATATTAATGGCAGGAGGGAAAATAGATGATTAAAAATAAGATAAAGGATTTTCTACCGTCTATAATTGCAGTATTAATCGCATTAATTATTGGTGGAATAATAATGATGACGAAAGGTGTAAATCCATTTACAGCCTACATTGATATGACGAGAGCAGCTTTTTATCAGACTTCTCCAAGATCACCATTCTTTAGTGGACTTGCAAAAACATTGTTTATTGCAACACCATTAATATTTTCGGCACTTGCGACAATGGTAGCCTTTAAAGCGGGATTGTTTAATATTGGAATGCAAGGGCAAATGATAGCAGGAGGATTAACGGCAACTTTCTGGGCAATTACATTTAGAAATTATGTTTTTGGAAATGTATTTGCTGTAATAATTGTGGCTGTAGTTGCAGGATTTTTATGGGCTGGAATAGCAGGACTGCTGCGTGCAAAATTTGGAGTGAGTGAAGTAATCAGTACAATTATGCTAAACTACATTATGATTGAAGTGCAAAACTTCTTATTAAATGGGCCTTTAAAAGATCCAGCTTCACAAAATACACAATCACCACGTGTCTTTGAAGGAGCAAGGTTGCCATTACTTTTTGCAAAAGTTACAAAACAGAACTTAAATTTTGGCTTTATAATCGCAATTTTTTTGACAATAGGAATATTTTTCTTTTTCAAATATTTTAAAAAAGGATACGAAATAAAAGCAGTTGGACAAAGCGACACCGTTGCTGAAAATGCAGGAATAAATCCAAGATACATTATGTTTTTGGCAATGGGAATCGCTGGGGCGTGTGCTGGACTTGGAGGAGCTGAACGTGTTTTAGGTGGGGCTTCAGAGTACACATATACAGAGCTTATTATGGGAGATTATGGATTTACAGGACTTGCGGTGGCACTTCTTGGAAAAAATAATCCATTTGGAATATTAGTTGCGGCAATATTTTATGCGGCACTTGAAGTTGGGGGGCAAATGTTGCAGCAAAGATACCAGATTGACAAAGAAATTGTATTTATTATACAAGCGTTAATCATCATTTTTGTAGCATCAGAAAATTTATTTAAGTTTATGCTTAACAAAAAGAAAGCGGCATAAATTTAGTTATTTAAATAAAAAATATTGAGTCAGAAAGGAAAAATAAAATGAATATATTACAGCAAATATTTAATTTATTACAGCAAACAATAATAATAGCACCTCCAATTCTAATAACAGCCGTAGGAGCGTGTATTTCTGAAAAAAGCGGAGTTGTTAATATCGGACTTGAAGGAATTATGCTAAGTTCAGCATTTGCAACGGCAGTAGTCAATATTGCCACAGGAAATCCGTATTTAGGAATAATTTTTGGAGTGACAGTGGGAGTCTTAATTTCACTAATTCACGCAGTAATCAGTATTAATCTTAAAGGAAATCAAATTATAAGCGGAGTTGCAATAAATCTTTTCGCAGCCGCAATAACTTCATATTTAATAAAAGCCATTTACAAAACAGCCGGAAATACTCCGTTAGCAAAATCATTGGCAAATCGTCCATTGATGATAATCGTAATTTATGGAATCGCAATCGCAATGTACTTTTTCTTGTATAAGACAGTTTTAGGCTTAAGAATCCGTTCAGTCGGAGAACATCCGCTAGCAGCTGATACAGTAGGAATAAGCGTTTATAAAATAAGATACATAAGCGTACTTATATCAGGAGCATTAGGAGGACTAGGAGGAGCTTACCTTACAGCAGTCCTACTTCCAGCCTTTTCAAACAACATGTCGGCAGGACGTGGTTACATCGCAATGGCTGCAATGATCTTTGGAAAATGGAACCCGCTGGGAGCAATCTTAGCAAGCCTATTATTCGCTTTCGGACAAGCATTCGCCGACGTTTCCAAAACAATAGGACTCCCAATATCTCAGCAATTTTTGACAATGATACCGTATATTTTGACATTGTTGGCATTAGTTGGATTTGTAGGAAAATCGAAAGCGCCGAAGGCTTCGGGATTGCCGTATGAAAAGTAAAAATAAATAATTTAAAAGAGGAATAAAAATGACAAAATCTTATCAGGAAATAAATGCAGAAACAATTGACCGATGGATTGAAGAAGGCTGGGAATGGGGACAGCCAATTAGCCACGAAACTTATTTAAATGCTAAAAATGGTAATTGGAATGTTCTCCTAACACCAACAAATCCTGTACCACACGAGTGGTTTGGAAATATGAAAAATAAAAAAATATTAGGACTGGCTTCTGGTGGTGGACAGCAAATGCCTGTATTTACAGCTTTAGGTGCAAATTGTACTGTGCTGGATTATTCAGATAAACAGCTGGAAGCTGAAAAAATGGTTGCAGAACGTGAAAAATATGAAATTGAAATTATCAAAGCCGATATGACAAAAAAATTACCATTTGCAGATAACAGTTTTGACATAATTTTTCATCCAGTAAGCAACTGCTACATCGAAAAAGTTGAACCAGTCTTTAAAGAATGCTATCGAATCTTGAAAAAAGGTGGAATTTTATTGTGTGGCTTGGATATTGGAACAAATTATACTGTAGATGAAAAAGAAGAGAAAATCATCAATAGTCTCCCATTCAATCCATTAGTCAACGAAGAGCAAAGAAAACAACTGGAAGAACAGGACTGTGGAATTCAATTTTCTCACACAATATCAGAACAGATAGGTGGACAGTTAAAAGCTGGATTTAGACTAACAGATATTTACGATGATACAAATGGATTTGGAAGATTGCATGAACTTAATATTGCAAGTTTTGTGGCTACAAGAGCAATAAAAGAATAAAAATGAAAAAGGAATATTTAATATGAGAAAAATAGTTTTTATATTTATGGTATTTTCTCTAGTCTCTTTTTCAAAAGATTTAGAAGTAATTATTTTAAAATCAGGAGAAATTTTTAGCAGTTGTGATAAAAAATACAGAAATCATTTAGACGAATTGAAAGATGAATGGAAAAAAATGAATGAAATATATAACAAATTAATTCAAAAATTTGATAAAAACAATAAGTTAAAAGAAGATTTAATTAATTCACAAAAAATATGGATAAAAAATTTATCTGAATCGAAAAATTACACTGGAGATGTTGTTTTTCATGGTTTGTGTTCAAGAGAAAAGGCTCAAACAATAAGAGAAATTAATTTAATACAACAAAGAATACTGGAATTAACAAATAAATATAAAAAATATTTAAATTAAAATAATAATTGGAAAAATCTGTTTCATAGATTGTTAAAAAAATTTGTGAAACAGGCTTTTTTGTCTTTAAAAATTTATTATTAATAAATAGCTTTTCTTTATTTATTTTTGCAGGATTGCTCATTGCCGCAAATCCTGCACCTATGGCTAGACTACGACTTTTATTTGCCCAACTCCGAAACTCCTCCTTTCAGTTGTCAGACAGTCGTAGTTGAACAAATAAAAGCTTCATCGACTTATTAAAACTAAAGAATTTTTTTAACTAAAATAAAAACGAAGCAAAATTTCGTTAAAGAAAAAATAACTGTTTGAGATTTTGAAATAAATTTTAAATTATATTAAAATAACTTTGATTCAAAATCGAGTTTTATTTTTTCTTTATAAGAAAGTTTTGCGTAAAGCGGGGTTGTAAGGGCATGGCGTTTGATGCCCTTACGTTAAAAAAGATTAAGAATATAAAATAAAAAACTATTATTAATAAAAATAATCTAAAGTAAAAAAATAAAAAAAGGATTGGTTTATTGAGGGGAATTTTAGGAGAGAGGAACATCGAAAAGAATGAAAGACAACAAGATAAAAATTATTGGAGCAAGGGAACATAATTTAAAAAATATTGATATTGAGATTCCTAAGAATGAGCTTGTGGTAATTACAGGGGTTTCGGGGAGTGGGAAATCCTCGCTTGCGTTTGATACGATTTATTCGGAAGGGCAAAGAAGATATGTGGAGAGTTTGTCGGCTTATGCGAGAATGTTTATTGGGCAGATGCAGAAGCCTGAATTGGATAGCATTGAGGGGCTTTCGCCTGCGATTTCGATTGAGCAGAAAAGTGTTTCTAAGAATCCACGTTCAACTGTTGGGACAACTACGGAAATTTATGATTATATGAGGCTTTTATGGGCACACATTGGAGAGGCACATTGTCCTATTTGCCATCAGAAGGTGGAAAAACAATCGATTCAGGAAATTGTGGACAATCTTATGAATGGTCGAAATGAAAAGGATAAACTGATTGTATTGTCACCTGTTGTTATTGATAAAAAAGGGACTCATAAAAATTTGTTTTTAAATTTGCAAAAAAAAGGATTTCAGAGAGTTCGGGTAAATGGAGATATTTTGGACTTGAATGACACAATTGACTTAGATAAGAATAAAAGACATAATATTGAAGTTGTTGTGGATAGGCTTGTTGTAAAAAAAGATGACAAGGAATTTTTGAGTAGAATTACAGAAGCTATTGAAACAGCGAGTGAGCTTTCTAATGGAAAAATTATTGCAAATGTGAATGGAGAAGACAACAAATATAGTGAAAATTTTTCCTGCCCAAATCATCCTGATGTGATTTTTCCAGATGTTGTGCCAAGACTGTTTTCGTTTAATGCACCTTATGGAGCCTGTGAAGTTTGTAATGGGCTTGGTTCAAGGCTGGAAGTGGATGAAAATAAGCTAATTGTGGATGAAAATTTGTCGATTAATGAAGGTGGAATTATTTTTCCAGGGGCAACGACGAAAAAGGGATGGAACTGGGATTTATTCACGGCGATGGCAAAGGCACATAAAATTGACTTGGATAAAAAGGTGTGTGAATTGACTCGGAAAGAGAAGGATATAATTTTTTACGGAAGTAACAAGCAGTTTAAGTTTTCTTGGAGCGGGGACAGTTTTAGCTATAATGGAAATCGAGGGTTTGAGGGGATTGTGAACAGTATTGAACGTCGATATAAGGAAACTGGTTCAGAGTCGGCAAAGGAAGAAATTGAAGCAAAATATATGACGGAAAGAACTTGTAAAACTTGTAAGGGGAAAAGACTTAAAAACGTTGTTTTAGCGATAACTGTGAATGACAAAAGCATTATTGACTTGACGGAAGTGAGTGTTATTGATGCACTGAAATTTTATGAAAATATTACGCTTACAGAAAAGCAGATGCAAATTGCAGCTGAGATATTGAAGGAAATAAAAGAGCGGTTAAAATTTATGATAAATGTGGGGCTTGATTATTTAAGCCTTGCCAGAATGACAAAAACTCTATCTGGTGGAGAGTCGCAGAGAATAAGACTGGCAACTCAGATTGGAAGTAGACTTACAGGTGTGATTTATGTACTGGATGAGCCTAGTATTGGACTTCACCAGAGGGATAATGATAAATTGCTTGCAACTTTGAAGGATTTGCGAGATATTGGGAATAGTCTAATTGTCGTTGAGCATGATGAGGATACGATGAGGGAAGCTGATTATCTGATTGATATAGGGCCGGGAGCTGGAATTAATGGTGGAGAAATCATTGCAGAGGGGACTCCGAAGCAAGTTATGAAAAATAAGAAATCATTGACTGCACAATATTTGAATGGGAAAATAAAAATAGAAGTACCTGAAAAAAGAAGAAAAGCCACTAAAGAAATTATTTTGAAAAATGCGAAGGGAAATAATCTGAAAAATGTTACAGTACACATTCCATTGGAAGTATTTACTGTGGTTACAGGAGTTTCTGGAAGTGGAAAATCGACATTGATAAATCAGACACTTTATCCAGAACTTCACAACAGATTGAATAAAGGGAAATTGTATCCGCTGGAAAACGGTGGGATAGAAGGGCTTGAGAATTTAGAAAAAGTTATTGACATAAATCAGTCGCCGATTGGAAGAACGCCTCGTTCAAATACTGCAACATATACGAAATTGTTTGACGATATAAGAGATTTATTTGCTCACACAAATGATGCGAAAGTAAGAGGATACAGTAAAGGAAGGTTTTCGTTTAATGTAAAAGGTGGACGATGTGAAGCGTGTAGTGGTGCAGGAATTAATAAAATTGAGATGAACTTTTTGCCTGATGTTTATGTGGAGTGTGAAGTTTGTAAGGGAAAACGTTACAACAGAGAAACATTGGAAGTGCATTACAAGGGGAAAAGTATCTCGGATGTCCTGGATATGACGGTTGAGGAAGCATATGATTTTTTTAAGAATATTCCGACACTTGAGAGAAAATTGCGAACATTAATTGACGTGGGAATGAATTATATCCAGTTAGGACAGCCTGCGACAACTCTTTCTGGAGGAGAAGCCCAAAGAATAAAACTTGCCACAGAACTTTCTAAAATTTCAAGAGGAAAAACGATTTATGTACTTGATGAACCAACAACAGGGCTTCATTTTGAGGATATTAGAAAACTGCTGGAAGTGTTGAATCGGCTTGTGGAAAAAGGGAATACGGTGCTTGTAATCGAGCATAACCTTGATGTTATAAAATATGCTGACTACATAATAGATATAGGGCCTGAAGGCGGGCATAAAGGTGGACAGATTATTGCAAGAGGGACTCCAGAGGAAATAATAAAATCACGAAAATCATATACGGCAAAATTTTTGAAAAAATATTTGAAATAAAAGTTTAGATTTAAGAGAAAACTAATTTTAAAAATATGAAATAATAAATTATATTTTGTATTATCTAATGAGAGGAGTTTGTAAATTTAAGAAAAAGGAGAAGAGTGGTTATGAAAAGAAAAAATTCATTTTTAAAAATATTGTTTCTGATGTTCATAGCAATATTTGGAGTAATTTCCTGCGATTTTTTAGCAAATAAAACGATTCGTGTGCCAAAATCAGTAATTGAATCGAAAGCAAGAGAAAAATTTCCAATTACTAAAAATTTTTTGGTGGGTAAAGTTACAGCAAAAAATCCTAAGATATCATTTAAAAATAATAGAATTTATGTGGAAATGGATTATGATGCTTCACTATTGGCAAGTCACTCAGAAGGAATTATTGCATTGAATAGTGAAATCAAATTTGATGAAAAGACAAGCCAGCTTTATCTGGTAGATATACAAGTTGATAAAATTCTAGATAAAAATAAAAAAGATATGATAAGTACGCCAGCCGCAAAATCATTGAAAACTATAGTGTCAAATTATCTGGAAACAAATCCTGTTTACAAATATGATAAAGACGGAAAGAAAAAAGTTAAAGTAAAAAATATGTTTATAAAAAATGGAAAATTATTTGTCCAAACTTTATAAAATAGTTTTTATTTAATTTTAAAAAAGTGTCATAAAAGAAATATTTTTATAACATTGACAAGATTCAATAAAAATGATATACTAATCTAGTCATACTAGCCGGGGAGTTAGCGGTGCCCTGTATCTACAACCCGCTTTAGTAGAGGTGATGTCAAATTTAAGGGAAGTTCTAGTATCAACGTCTTATTTCAAAAGTGTTGAGAAAACAGTCCTGTATTGTAGAGAGTTAGCGAAATGTGTCAGGTCGGGAACGAAGCAGCACTAAGTTAGTTTCTCTAGGTTTACAGGGTAGCTGTTTTTGAGCTTTTGGATTAAGAAACGGATGGTAGAATGTTTTCGAGAATTTGATGTATGACTTTTTATTTAAGTAATTATAGTGTATTATTTTAAAATTGAAATTCCTTTTTCAAAAATTAAATTTTTTTAGTTTAGTTTCTTTTACTACGAATGGAGGTTTCACGATGAAAGTAGTTGAATGGGATAGAAAGGAGAATATAAGTAAAATTTTAATAGATTTATTGGAGATAGATCCGAAATTTTCTTTTGATAAAGAGAAGGATGATATATTTTTTTTATATAATAATGGAGAGTTGTGTGGATATGTAATTCTTATTTTAAACAATATTGCCCAATTGAAAAAAATATTTATTTTACCAAAATTAAGAAATAATGGATATGGAACATTTTTTTTAAAATATATAATTAATTGGATTACAAATAAAAATTTTGATTCACTAATCATAACTAATCATAAAAAAATGAACAATTTCCTTGAAAAACAGCGATTTATAAAAACAGAGGACGGATATATATTAAATAATCTGACAGAAACTAAAAGACAGAAAAAAAATATGCTATCTATTTCCAAGTTTGCAATTTGTGTAAATATTGTTTTGGCTCTATTAAAAATTATGGCTGGGAAAATTTTTTACAGCATGTCGCTACTTTCTGACGGATTAAATTCACTTTCGGATTTGATTACAAATGTGCTGGTTATCGTGGGGCTAAAGGTTGGAAGTAATCCTGAGGATAAGGAGCATCCGTTTGGGCATGGAAAGATAGAATCGGTTTTTAGTGTGATAATAGGGACGTTTATAATGATAACGGCTTTTGAGCTGATAAAAGATAATTTTTCAAAATTAACTTCTTTTAGTAATGAAAATAATGTGAATATTACACTTATTCCAATAGTTATAACTGTTTTGGCAATATTGATAAAAATTTTTCAATTGACTTTTATGAAGAAAAAGGCAAAGAAATATAATAATACCTTGATAAATTCCCTACTTGCAGATTACAATACTGATATTGTTATTTCCAGTTCTGTTTTATTTGGGTTGCTTTTATCAAGGATTCATCCTATATTTGATACGATTGTAGGATTTATTGTGTCAATTTATATTATAAAGAGCGGTTATGAACTGATAAAGGAAAATTCGTTAATATTGATGGATTCACAAGATGATGAGCTGATTGAGAAAATACGTTCAGAAATACTGCAATTTGAAGAAATTGAAAATGCACATGATTTTCGCATGACAACTTCTGGAAAAGACATTTATATGTTCGTAGATGTGAGAATGGATAAGAATAAAACGATTGAAGAGGCACACGATATTACGAATAAAATTTCTAAAAAGATTAAACATAAATATAAAAATATAAAAAGACTTTTGATTCATATAGAGCCTGTTTATGAAGATGATTAAATTTTTTGAAATAGAAATTAAATAAGTTACTAATTTATAAAAATATAAAGGAGATATAGTAAAATGATAGAAAAAATAAAACATGAGAAATACAAGATTTTAAAAAGAAATATTATTGAAGATTCTGATTTTACAAAGGAAACAATGTTTATTCTGATTTGTGCAATGATTATAGCTTCAATAGGATTAAATACAAATTCTGTTGCAGTAATTATTGGAGCAATGTTGATTTCGCCACTAATGTCACCAATTCAGTCGCTAGGATTGGGATTATCAAATGGAAATTTAAAAAGAGTTTATGTATCACTTTTTAGATTGGGAATTTTTATATTAATAAGTGTAGTAAGTTCCACTTTTTATTTTTTAGTAAGCCCTATAAATGATGCAACACCACAGATACTAGCAAGAACTTATCCTACTTTATGGGACGTTTTAATCGCAATTTTTGGTGGAATTGCAGGAGTAATTGGAAAAACTAAAGAAGATGGTGGAAATGTAGTTCCTGGAGTAGCTATTGCAACAGCATTAATGCCTCCTTTGTGTGTAATAGGATTTGGGATTGCTCATGGGAATCTGAAAATTTTTCTTGGAGCAGGATATTTGTTTATAATAAATGTATTTTTTATAATGATAGCAACATTAGTTGGATTAAAAGTTTATTCGGGAAATATTTTTAAAGCAGAAGGAAAAATTTCAATAAAAAAACAAATTATATTTTATGTTGGAAGCCTAATTATAATTATTCCAAGCATATATACAGCTACAACTTTAGTTCAGGATACAGCAAGAGAAGATTCCTTAAAAAAATTTATTTCAAAAGAATTAG
This sequence comes from uncultured Leptotrichia sp., assembly GCA_963548925.1. GTDB lineage: Bacteria > Fusobacteriota > Fusobacteriia > Fusobacteriales > Leptotrichiaceae > Leptotrichia. The sequence continues at coordinate 21,203 of CAUUWI010000016.1, forward strand.
ATAATTACTACGTTTTTGACAATTCTATCAATAAAAAAGATAAAACTATTACTTTAAAAATTGTAGGAGAGGCTTTTAAAAAACAGGATATTGAGAAATTAGAAAAAAAACTGGAAAAATATAAATTGAAAAACTACAAATTAAAAATACAGCAGTTATCAAATGAAAAGTATTTGACAGCACAGGACTTATCAAAATATTTAAATGAAGAAAAAACAAAAGAAAATACAGAAAGCATTGCATTACCAAGTAAAAATGAAGATCAGGCAATTTTGGAAAGTGATTTAAAAACTGTTGAAAACGTTTTGTATAAAAATTTTTCAAATAGCATTAGTGGAGTTAAAATTGGGAAATTGATAGATGCAAATAATAATGAAAACTTTGTTGTTTTAGTTATTGGAAATGAAACAATGACAGATGAAATTTCTGAAAAAATAAAAAATCTTGAGTTTAATACTGAGAAAAAATATGAAATTATTATTGAAAAAAATAAGCAAGAGAAAGTTAATGCAATATCTAAAGAAAATCAAAAATAAATTTTTGAAAAAAGTAAAATAATAGAAATTCAATAAAAGTTAGAAAAAATAATAAAAAATCTTGTGAATAAATGGAAAAAATAGATTAAAGCCTTGACAAATAGTTTTAGATTTATTATAATAGTTTGTATAATGTGAAGAAGTTATGAGATTTTATAATTCTTTTTACAATGTTACATTCAAGTGTTAATAATATAAAAATTTGAAAGGAGTCGATAAATAATGGCAGTACCTAAGAAAAGAACTTCTAAAGCAAAAAGAAATATGAGAAGATCACATGATTCAATTAAAGCTCCAAATATTATTGTAGAAGCTGATGGATCAATAAGAAGACCACACAGATTAAACTTGGAAACAGGGGTTTATAGAGGTAGACAAATAATAGCAAATGATGAAGTTACTGATGCTGAATAGTTTGTTTAAGCAGGATTTATGTCTTGCTTTTTTTTTATTTTTATAAGGAAATTAAATTCATATTTTTTAGGCATTTACTGATATATTTCTGA
>CAUUWI010000017.1:0-22125 GCA_963548925.1 uncultured Leptotrichia sp.
TCATCATCGACTACATACGCCTCCATCCCAAAAATAACCTTAAAATCCTCATTTGACTCCTTAAACGCAAACGGAAATGAATGCACTACTCCGTAATCTGTCACAGCAATCCCGCTATGCCCGAATTCTTTAGCCCTTTTTGCATAATCCTTAATCGACATAACTCCGCTCATTTCACTCATATTCGTATGTGCATGAAGTTCTATCCGTTTTTTCGGAGCATTATCTTCCTTTTTTACATCTTTGGAGTTAATGACTTCGACTTTCTGAGTTCTTACATATTTTTCCCCAGTGTACATATCCGATTCAAAAGTCCCTGTAACTTTTACCCAGTTTCCCATTTTAACTTGAATATCATCTTTTTCATTTGGATTAAAGAAAATTCTGCAGCTAACGGAATTTGTATAATCTGTAATCATAAAATCACACATTAATTTCCCATTTTTAGTTTCTCTCATATCCAAATTAAAGATTTTACCTTCCAATGCAACATTTTCTCCATCATTCAAAATATCAAGCGTAGAAAAAGCCACTGCAGCCATATCAGGAATTTGTTTTCGTCTAAATCCATTTCCATTATTATTACCATTATTGTTATTATTACTGAAATTTCCACCATTTGAAAAATTATTACTGCTATTCCCGTTGTTAAAATTTCTATTACTCTCATATTGAGGCAGTTCGCTAGCCTTGATTGAATTTAATTCATTTTGAGCTTTTATTTTTTCTTTAATTTCTTTAAAATCCCCCTTTGCAAACTCAATTTTTATTACACTGTCTACACAATCATGGATTCTTTGCGTAAGCCTGTCTCTGATTTCAACCTTTTTTGCCTCTTCTATCAAATGATGTGATGGCAACTTTATAAATATCGCATCTTCCAGATTTTCAACTTCATAACTTGCAAAAATGTACTGGTATCTCTGGCTTTCACATTTATAACTTTCAATTGCAAATTTTATAAAGCCAACGACATCCTTTTTTATCAGTTCCGAATTAATATCCATCTTCATCCGCAATTTCAATCCTTCAGATTCAAAGTTTTTATAAAGCAGCTGCCTCAAATCCTGTATTTCACTATCCGCATTAAAGCTATTAACTTTTATAAACACCTGCATTTCTCGTTTTCTGGAAAATAAGCTAACATATTCAATTTCAAAATTTCTAATTTCATATTTTCTGGAAAAATCTTCCGAAGGCTTGATTTTTAAATACTTTGTACTCATTTTATCCCCTCAATTTCTGATTTAAACAAAATCTATTTCTTGCTCTTATCCACAATCACTTTCAACGAATGCCAACTAAGCGTTGCACATTTAACTCTCGCAGGCATTTGAGCGACATACTCCATAAGCACCGCATCTCCCAGCTTTTTACTTTCCTCGCCTGTCAATTTTTCTTCCTGCTTCATCATTTTAAAAAATAAATCCACTTTTTCCTTCGCCTCTTCCATTGTCTTTCCCTTTACCAAGTCAATCAGCATAGCCATAGAAGCCGTTGAAATAGCACATCCGCTTCCAATAAAAGCCGCATCTATTATTACATCATTTTCATCAGTTTTTATTTCCAGCGTCAAGTCATCTCCACAGTTTGGATTATGTCCACGCTCTGCAAATGTCGGATTTTCAATTTCACGATTCAGTTCCTGACGTCTGCTGTATTCCAGTATTGTCTGCTGATATATTTTTTCCAAATTCATATTAAACCTCCTTTTCAATTTTTTCTTTAGTAATTTGTAAAATTTATAAAGTCTTATTAAAAACATTTCTCAATTTTAACTTTTCTTATTTTTCTTCGTTTTTGACAAGGAATCTTGCCTTTTTACTTCGTAAACACTTTTATTATTCAAATTTCATAATTTTTTATGTCTCTAATTTTTGTACCTTTTTATAATTCAAAGACTTCCTTCACTTTTAAAAGTCCTTCTATTAATTTGTCAATATCCTCTTCATTATTATAAATGCTAAAACTTGCACGGCAGCAAGACGGCACTCCCAAATACTTCATTAATGGCTGAGCGCAATGATGTCCCGAACGAACTGCCACATTATATGAATCGAGTATAAATGCCACATCGTGAGAATGTACATTTTTTACATTAAAGGCAATAATTCCAGCACTTTCAACATCTTTTGTAAAATATGTCTCCACAAAATCCAATTTTTTCAATTTTTCCAAAGCAATTTTCGTAAGAGAATTTTCAATTTCATTAATTTTTTCGTAACTAATTTCTTCAATAAAATTAATTGCTTCTTCCAGAGTTACTGCACCTTCCACATTTTGAGTCCCGCCTTCAAATTTATTTGGAAGTGGTGCAAATGTCGATTCCTGCTCCGTTACAAATTCAATCATATCTCCACCGTATAAAAAAGGCAGCATTTTATCAAGAATATCCTTTTTCCCGTACATAACCCCAATTCCCATTGGAGTAAATAATTTATGTCCTGAAAATACAAGAAAATCTGCATCCAGTTCTTGAACATCATGTTTAAAATGTATCATCGACTGTGCAGCATCCACAAGAATACATGTGTTTTTATTTTTATTTCGTGCAATTTCAATAATTTCCTTTATTGGCTGAATAACTCCTGTAACATTTACCACAGCAGAAACAGCCACAAGTTTTGTTTTATCTGACAGTTTATTTTTAAAATCTTCAATATCAAATTGCCCATTTTCAGTAAGATAAACGAATTTTATCTTGGCATTTTTCTTTTTAGCCACAAATTGCCAAGGGACAATGTTTGCGTGATGATTTGAAATTCCTAGAATTATCTCGTCATTTTCATTTATAAATTCCATCCCATAAGAATAGGCTATCAAATTGATTGATTCTGTCGTACTTTTTGTAAAAATAACTTCTTCTGAATATGCTGCATTAATAAATCTCTGTACAGTTTTACGTGCATTTGTCATCAAATTTGAGGCTTCCATAGACAAAGTATGCGAACCACGCCCTGGATTACCGTTATATTTTTCATAATATTCCATAATTTTATTAAGTATTCTTTTGGGCTTTTGTGAAGTTGCCGCCGTATCAAGATAATGATTATTCCTGTTCTTAAATATTGGAAATTCTTTTCTATAATCCATTTTTCCCTCCCTATACAATTTTACCCACAAGCAATACAAAAATTATATCACTTAGTGGGTAATTTTTCAAATTCATATTTTTAATTTTTTAAATTCTTCTTTCCAGTTCTTCAAATAATTTTTCCCTTAATTTTTCATCATCGATGTTATCCATTATTGGACGGAATGAAGATTCAACTATCAATTTTTTTGCTCTGCTTTCAGAAAGACCACGGCTCATTAGATAAAATAATTTTGATTCGTCAACTTTTCCGACAGAAGCGGCGTGTTCTCCGATAACATCATCTTCGCTACAGAATAATGTTGGAATTGAATCAGCCTTTATTTTATCATTTAATAAGATAGCAAATTCCCCTTCACGCCCTTCAGACTTGCTCGAACCTTGCTTAAAGTAAAGGTTCCCACGAAATACTTTTTTAGCTGTATCTTTTACAGCTCCTCTTCCTTGAAGCTCTCCAATAGTTCTACGACCACGGAAAACTACAGAATATTCCAAGTCCAGCTTTCTATCCTCATCAGCAAGGTATGCAGGCCATACATAAACTTCTGCAGAATCTTCCTCAAGATAAGATTTATGGCTTATTGCGTTAATCTTTCCACCTAGTTCAACACTGTAATATTGAGTTTTCCCTTGTCCCAAAGTTTCTATCTTAGATGATTCAAAATTGGAACTGTTTATATTTAAAGTTTGTATTTTTATAATTTTTACTTCTGCATTTCGTCCTGTAAACACTTTTATAATTCCATTGTGATAGACTGGTGTGTCATCTTCTGAATCATAAGTGATTATTACTGTAACTTTTGCAAAATCTTCCACTTCAATAACATTGTAGTCAACTAGGAAATTATTTTCTTTATTTGCACGATAATTTAAGTAAATTGGCTTTTCAACAGTTCTTCTCTCTTTTATTTTCAAATATTTCCCTTCATTATAAAAAGCAAAGTTCTGTTTCTTGAAAAAATCTCCCAATCCATAATCATTATCGTTTTTCAAACTTTCAAGTTCTTGCAGGGAATCATTTATATTTTTTATAACAACTCCATCTTGATTTTCATTTTTAACTTCCAGATTATTAAATTCCTTAAAAGTTTCAGGCTCCTCATATTTATAGCCGACCCTTTTCCAATTAACTTTTTCAAGTGTTTTATATTCTTCAAAAATTTTTAATCTGTAATCACTATTATCAAGATTTTGTATGCTTGATTTTTCTAACATTTTTACTCCTCTCGTTTTTTAAGCAATTTCTTTAAATTATCCTATCGTTCCTTCCAATTCCAGTTCTATCAGTTTGTTCAGCTCCACAGCATATTCAAGTGGTAGCTCCTTAGAAATCGGTTCAACAAACCCTCTTACAATCATCGCCTTTGCTTCATCTTCGCTAATCCCACGAGACATCAGATAAAATATAGCCTCATCACTGATTCTTCCAATTTTCGCCTCATGCCCAATATCCACACTGTCATTGTTAATATCAATTATTGGTATAGTGTCTGAACTTGACAGATTATCTAGCATCAGCGATTCACATTCCACAGTTGACCTTGCTCCTGTCGCTTCTGGTAGCACTTTTAAAAGCCCTCGGTAAAAAGATGTTCCTCCATTTTTTGAAATTGATTTTGAGTGAACTGTCGAACTTGTTTGTTTTCCTTGATGAATAATTTTACATCCTGTGTCAAGATATTGTCCAGCTGCAGCAAATGTAACTCCTGTAAATTCACATCTTGAACGATCTCCCTTTAAAATGCTCATTGGATAAAGCATAGACACTCTTGATCCAAATGATCCTGAAACCCATTCTATTACCCCGTCTTCTTCAACTAATGCTCTTTTTGTATTTAAGTTGTACATATTTCTTGACCAGTTTTCAATTGTGGAATATCTTAATCTTGCCCCTTTTTTTACAATTAATTCCACTGCCCCTGCATGCAATACATTTTTTTTGTATTTTGGTGCCGAACACCCTTCGATAAAGTGTAAATCAGCTCCTTCATCAACAATTATAAGCGTATGTTCAAATTGACCCGCTTCAGGTGCATTTAATCTGAAATATGACTGTAACGGCATATTTACTTTTACTCCTTTTGGTACATAAATGAAAGAACCACCTGACCACACAGCTCCGTGCAATGCGGCAAATTTATGATCATTAATTGAAATCAATTTCATAAAATGTTCCTTCATTATATCCTCATATTCCACAACAGCAGTTTCAATATCTGTATAAATTACCCCTTGCTCTTCCAAATCCTTATGAATACTATGATAAACCACTTCTGAGTCATACTGTGCACCTACTCCCGCAAGCGACTGCTTCTCAGCTTCTGGAATACCAAGCCTGTCAAAAGTTTCTCTTATGTAGCTTGGCACATCATCCCAGCTGTCATTCATTGGTGCTGAATCAGGCTCCAAATAATGCACAATATCATTTACATCAAGATCTGACAAATCTGGCCCCCAATCAGTCATTGGCTTTGAATCATAAACTTCCAGTGCCTTCAATCTAAATTCCCTCATCCAATCAGGTTCATTTTTTCTATCTGAAATTTTATTAATAATTTCCGCTGTAAGCCCCTTATCAACTTTATATCTGTAATGCCCTTCATCTTTTATATCATATACACCACGCTCAATATCCGCAACATACGTTTTTTTTCTATTTTCCATTTTTCCCACACTTTCTATCCTGTATTAATTATAATCCCAAGTCTTTTTTCATTTTAGCATAACCATCTTTTTCAATGCTTTCCACTAGTTCCTGTCCACCTGTCTTAACAATTTTTCCATCCATCAGAATATGAACAAAATCAGGCTTCATATATTCAAGAACCTTATCATAGTGTGTAATTATAAGCAAAGCCGTATCCTTAGTCTTTAATTTTTGAACACCTTCAAATACAACTTTTGTAGCATCAATATCAAGTCCAGAATCAGTTTCATCCAGAATAGCCAATTTGGGCTCTAAAACTGCCATCTGTAAAATTTCATTCTTTTTCTTTTCTCCACCAGAAAATCCAACATTTAAGTGTCTATCCGCATATTCGGGATTAATGTGAAGTTTTTCCATTTTTTCTACTAGTTCATTGTGAAATTGCATCAAATACTGTTTTTCCCCAGTAACAGATTCTTTTGCTGTTCTCAAAAAGTCTTCTACTGTAAGTCCTGGTATTTCTTCTGGATATTGAAATGATAAGAAAATCCCCTTTTTAGCCCTTTCGTCGACAGCATCTTCATTAATATTTTCTCCATCCAAAATAATTTCCCCATCAACAAGCTCATGTTTTGGATGTCCCACAAGAATACTTGCAAGCGTAGATTTTCCTGCCCCATTAGGCCCCATAATTACGTGAACTTCTCCTTTATTTATAGTCAAGTTCAGTCCTTTTAAGATTTCCTTCCCCTCTACTTCTGATTTTACATTTTTCAATTCTAACAAACTCATATTAATTTTACCTCCAAAATTTTTTATAAATATACTCCGATTTTGCTAAATTCAATTTAATTAAACTGAAAATTCGCGTGAAACATATCAATTTTTTTATTCAGCCTTTAAACTAATTTTATCATAAATTTATTTGTTTATCAAATCAAATTAGACTTGTATATTTTATCAAAAAATTGTAATAAAATCAATTATGAAAATAATTTATTTATGCCTTTCTATATGCTTAATTTGTATTTTTTACATATAACAACCTATCTTTTTAATCATCTTTATTTAAAAAATCACATCTTTCCAACTGTTCCATTGCATGTTTCCTTATCATTTCTTCATCACTCTGCAAGAGTAATTCCAGCTTTTCTTTTGCCTTAAGAGTATTTATATCTCCCAAGGCAAAACAGCATTTTCTCACTAATGCAAAATTATCATCCCAACGGTATTTTTCAAAATCTGAAATTGCTAATTCGTATATACATTCTATTGTAGAAGGTAACTCCATTTGTTGGAGATAAAATACTATATCTTCATGTTTTCCGTGCCATTCTTCTTTTGTTAATTTGCATAAAATATCAACAAATTTTTCACTGTATAATTTGAACATGTAAATTGCTGAAATTAAAATATTTACGCTGTCTCCATTTTTTTCATTATATGCTTTTTCCAACTCTGTTTTTATATACTCTATTCTTTCATCATCATTTTTTAAAAATTCCTTTTGTAATTGTTGAAAACTTATTTGTTTTTTATATTTTTTCCACATCAAATTTTCCAATTCTTCAAGACTAATTTTTTCCATTATTTATATTCTCCTATTTGATTTTCAGATAAAAAAATATTGCATTTAATATTGCAATTTATGATAAGTTAAAATTTTACAAAAAAAGTATCCTCTTAAACACCTACTCCAAAGAGAATACTTTTTAAAAACATATTTTTTATTATTTCAAAGCAAATGCCTTGTGATTTAAAGGTCCAGTATAGTCGTTTAATTTAAAGGACTGTTTCAAGGCTTCTGTGATTAATTTTTTTGTAGTGGAGACTGCTTTGCTTACTGTGGCACCTTTTGCCAGTTCTGCTGTGATTGAGGCGGAGAAAGTACATCCTGCACCATGATTCCATTCTGTGTCAATTTTTTCAGATTCAAAGAATTCAAAATCTTTTCCATCGTATAAGAAATCAATTGATTTTTCTCCAGCGAAAAATTTTCTTCCTTTTATAACAACATTTTTTGTACCTAAGTCACATATTTTTTTAGCCGCTTCCTTCGCTTCCTCAAGCGTGTCAATTTTTTCCATTCCAGCTAACTGTGCAGCTTCAAATAAGTTTGGTGTAACGACAGTTGCGTAAGGCAGTAAATGTTTTTTCATTGCTGTTACATTCTCTGGAAAAAGATTTTCAGTTGATCCGCTATTTACTTTACAAACCATAACTGGATCTATTACAATCGGATTTTTTAAATCTTTCAATACAGAACCCACATATTCAATAATTTCCACTGTCGGAAGCATCCCTGTCTTTAATGCATCCACTCCAATTCCATTTACAACAGTGTCAATCTGTTCTTTTATAACATTCAATTCGATGGGAAAAACTTTATGAGCCCAGCTATTTCCAGGATCCATTGTAACAATAACTGTAAGAGCGTTCATCCCATAAACTCCTCTTTCCTGAAACGTTTTCAAATCAGCTTGTATTCCAGCTCCTCCACTCGTATCTGAACCTGCGATTGTTAAAACTTTTTTAATAGACATGTTAGTACCTCCTGTTTTGTATTATTTTAAATTATATAACAAAACTGCTTTAAAATCAAATTCAAAAACTATAATTATTTCCAATCCAATATCATTTATTCGGAATAAAAAAATTCAACATATTTAAAATTCATCTTACAAATTCAATATTTTTCATAATTTCCTTCGCAATTTCAGGTTTATTCATTGTATAAATATGAATTCCTTTGATTCCATAGGCCAACAGTTCTATAATTTGCTCACTTGCATACATTATTCCAGCTTTTTTCATAGATTCTGGATTATCTCCATATTTTTCCAGCAATTTATCCAATTTTTCAGGTACAGAACATTTGGAAAGTTCTATAATTCTTTTTATTTGTTTGGCATTTGTAACTGGCATAATTCCCGCAATCAATGGAACTTTGATATCCAGTTTTTCAGCTTGCTCCTTAAATTTTACAAAAACATCATTATCAAAAAACATTTGGGAAGTCAAAAAATCTGTTCCAGCTTCAACTTTATTCTTCAAATGAAACAAGTCAACCAAATCGTTGTTTTCATAATGAGTTTCAGGATAAAATGCACCACCGATTGAAAAATCATTAAATTCGCTGTTTTTTCTCAAATCGCTAATTAACTCAGAAGCATATTTATAATCGCCTTTATCGTAAATTTCTTCTGTTTCTCCCTGTGGCACATCTCCACGAAGTGCCAAAATATTTCTTATATTATGTTTTTTCGCTTCCTGCAAATAATCGTGAATCTCGCTTTTTTTACTTCCAACACAAGTTAAATGTGCCAAAACTTCCGTTTTCAAGTTATTTTTAATATGTGAAGCCATTTCAATGGTTCCACCTTTAGTTTTCCCACCAGCACCATACGTAACACTAATAAAATCCGGTTTGCACTCCACCAGTTCATCCGTAACCTTTTTTAATTTCTCTTCAGAAAAATTTTTATTTGGCGGAAAAATCTCAAAGGAAATTAAATGTTCTTTTTTTTGAAACAAATTTTTTATTTTCATTAAATCCTCCCAATTTTAAATATTTTCATATAGAATTAAATTTAAATTTGTATTTTTAAACATATTGTACTATAAAAAATATATTTTGTAAATTTTTTAATTATACTTTTTATTCTTTCTTTATTATAAATTTTAGTTATAACAAATTTTTGATCCTATGTAGAAGCATTTTATACTAAACCCTATTTAAAAAATAGATTTTTTTAATAACAAAGGGCCTTAATTTCTTCTAAAGTAAAAGTCTAATATATAAAAATTGTGGGCTATATTTCTCAAATTTTTCTTGAGATAAACCCACATTTTTTAATTAATACAAAATACACTTATCTACACTAAATTTTCATAATTTTAACGATTATATGTCTAATTTGATTCTTTCAATTTTTGCTCCGACAGTGTTTAATTTCAATTCCAACCTATCATAACCTCTGTCAATATGATAAACTCTGTTTACAATTGTCTCGCCATCTGCCGCAAGCGCCGCTAGAACCAGTGCTGCTCCTGCCCTTAAATCTGAAGACATTACTTCCGCCCCAGTCAATGGCAATCCTCCATTTATAAAGGCAACTCCATGTCTTATCGTAATATCTGCACCCATTCTATTAAATTCAGGCACATGCATGAATCTGTTTTCAAAGACAGTTTCTTCCATTGAGCTTCCACCATTTACTAACGTTTGCAATAACATCATTTGAGGTTGCATATCTGTTGGAAATCCTGGATGTGGCAATGTTTTTATTTTTGATGGCTTTAAATCTTTTGCTTTTCCAATTACAGACAATATGTCTCCATCCTGTTTGAATTTTACGCCCATAGCTTCCAGTTCAGACTTAAATACTCCCAGATCTTCCAGTCTTGCATCCTGAATTTTTAAGTCCCCTTCTGTAACCAGTGCCGCTATTATATAAGTCCCCGCTTCAATTCTATCTGGCATAATCGAATATTCTACCGCATGAAGCTCTTTTACACCTTCAATTTCAATATTTGGTGTTCCAAGCCCTGTAATTTTGGCTCCCATTTTATTTAAGAAGTTTCCTAAATCAACAATTTCAGGCTCTCTTGCCGCATTTGAAATGATTGTTTTACCTGGTGTTTTTACAGCTGCCATCATAATGTTCTGGGTAGCTCCCACACTTGGGAAACCTAAAGGAATTTCGGCTCCTTTTAAATTATCCGATTTTGCATGAACATATCCGTGTACTCTCGTAATATCAGCACCTAACATTTCAAACCCTTTTAAATGCAAATCAACAGGTCTTGAACCTATTGCACATCCTCCAGGAAGTGAAACTACTGCTTCATCTAAATTTGCAATCATAGGTCCCATTACTAAAAATGATGCTCTCATTTGTTTTACAATCTGATAACTTGCTTCGGTTCTTTTAAAACCATTATTTATAATTTTATAAGTATTATTATCCAATTTTTCAGTTATCATTCCCAAATCTTCAAGTAATTTCATTGTTACTCTGATGTCTCTCAAGTTCGGAACATTTTTTAAGATGTATTCCCCTTTTGCAACAAGAGTTGCAATAATTATTGGGAGAGCTGCATTTTTAGCTCCACTTACTTTTATTACTCCATTTAAAGGAGTTTTTCCTGTTACTCTAAATCCATCAACCACGTTTTTTTCCTCCTAATTTTTGACATATTGGACATCTTGATCCAAATAGTTTATCCATAAAAGTTAATTCTTTATAATTTTTTGCATATTCTGGCATTTCTTTTTTTATAATGTCCATATGAAAATCGCAAATCGCACTTTCCATAGCTTCATAGTATATATCTGGTAAATGTTTTATATGACAAGTTTCCAGTTTTGAAGTTATCACGATTTCATCTCCATCTTCGTGAATAATTGCATCCTTTGCCACTACCACAAGTGCTATCTGGCCAGCACAGAGTAAATTATCTATCATTTTGTACGGTATTTTTTTTCTTTTAGCTATTTCAATATATTTTTTTATATCGTCAAAACTTGCATGTCTTGAAATAACCATCTTTGCAACATCTTTATTTTCCAAAGCTTTTTCTATTTCATAATAAATACCTTTTTCTCTAATTTCGTCAAATGTAAGGGCTTTTATAATTCTTTCCTTATATTCTCCAAGAAATAGATTTTTTTCAACTTGTGCATTTACCGCCCTATCCGTTGCTTCTTCCATATACTTCATAACATCTGTTTTACTACTGTTAATGCTAACTTCCATTTTCATTCTCCAATTCATTTAAATAAATATCAAAAATTTTAATGTATTTTAACCCTTTAAAAATTTATCATATTTTGTCATTATACTACTTTTTTTTATATTTCTCAACTATTTTTTATAACTTTTATATAATTTGAAAATAAATTAAAAAACCAACATTGATAAAACAAAAACAACTTTAAATACAATAAATATTTGAACAAATTTAAGTATTTTAGGAATTTCTTCACGTCCTTCATCTTTTCTTATCAAAAATATTAAAGCCAGGAATAATAAAATATACAGTATTGCTCCTAGTATTGAAATGCTTCCTGTAAACAGGCAAATTACTTCCAAAAGCAGGAAAGCATATATTTTAAAAGTTGTTCTTTTACTTGTAAAAAATATATTTATCAAATTAAAATTTGCATACATATATAGCAAAATCAGTACAATTATTCCTAAGTATGGGCTTATAAACTCCATTTCCCTTATAAGAAAAAATATAAAATACGTTATAATTGTAATTATTAGTATTCTTAATTTTTCATCTTTTTGTTTTTTTAATTCACGTTTTTCTTTCATTTACTTAATCATCTCCCAGTTTTGTATTATTATAAATCATTTTTAATTTAGATTTTTCTATATTTTTATAAACTTTTGCCGTTGTAATATTTACTTTTCCCAATATTTCCCGAATGATTTGAATATCAACATTAGCTTTAGACAAAATTACAGTTAAAGAACTTCTAAAAATATGTGGATATACATTTTTTTCAATTTTTGCATTCTGGGCAATAATTTTTAAGTTCTTCCAAAATTTTTCACGGCGGATATTGGGAAATATTTTTAAACTTTCATTTGCATTTTTTAATTTTGGTCTGTAAACTTGCAAATAATTCTTAATTTCTTTTTCAAGGCCATCATCAATTGGTATTATTTGATATTTTGAATTTTTTCCAAGAATTTTTATAAATTTATAATTCTGACTTTCAACATCCTTTATTTCCAAATTCAAAATTTCTGAAATCATTGCTCCCGTTACAATTAAAAATTTAATAATCAACCGATTTTGCATTCCAGAAGGTGTGTCTAGGCAATTATTCACAATCTGCTTTATTTCTTTCAATGTTAAAATTTCAGATGGATGATATTCTTGCTTCAAGTTTTTTATTATCCCTACAGGATCTTTTTCAATCGATTTATTCAAATAACAAAATTTATAAAATGCCTTTAATGTCGAAATTTTTCTCAAAACTGAGTTTTTTCTCAATCTTTTATTTAAATTGTTAATATAATTAAGAATCTCTTTTTCATTAATTTCAGAAAATTTTTTTTTTACAAACAGAAAAAATTGTGTTAAATCACGGTTATATCCATTTAATGTATTTTGGGAACTTCTTTTTTCAAACTTTAAAAATTCCAAAAATTTACTAAGTTGCACTTGATTTTCAACTGATATTTTATTTTTTTTATCAAAATTATTTTTCATCAAATCCAAATTTTCCTTCTCAGAAATTCCTAAATTTTTTCTAGAATCATCTATATCAGCACTTTTTTGTCCCATAATCCCATAATCTCCTTGGCATGGCTTACAGAGGCTTTTGTAATATTATCTCCTGAGATAATTCTTGCAATTTCTCTTATTCTCTCTTCTGTATTCAGTTCTCGCACCTTTGTCTCCGTAAAATTATTTTCAATTTCTTTTTTGATGAAAAACTGCTGTTGAGCCTTTCCAGCGATTTGCGGAGAATGTGTTACACAGATAATTTGTGTATTTCTCGAAAGCTCTCTCAATTTTTCCGCCACTCTTCGCACCGTTTCTCCAGAAATTCCAGTATCAATTTCATCAAAAATCAATACCGAAATATTATCAACTTCAGAAAACACAGTTTTTAGTGCAAGCATTATACGTGAAATTTCTCCGCCTGATGCAATTTTAGCAAGCGGCTTAAAAGTTTCCCCAACATTTGTTGTAATTAAAAATTCTGCATTGTCTGTTCCGTGAGCTGTGATTTCTTCTTTTTTGATTATTTCCACTTTAAATTTGGCATTTTCCATATTCAAGTCTCTTAATTGAATATCCACCATATTTTGCAGATTCTCTGCAATTTTCATCCGAATTTCGCTCAATCTTTCACTATCTTGAAAATACTGGTTTACAAGCTCTTTTTTCTGAATTTTAAGATTTTCCAGCTCTTCATTTTCAAAATTTACTAGCGACAAGTCTTTTTCAATTTTATTTTTAAATTCCAGAATTTCCGTAATTGTCGAGCCGTACTTTCTTTTTAATTTATTAATTTTATCAATTCTTTCCACAATTTTTTCCAGTTTAGTGTCATTTATTTCAACGTCGCCGATAAAATTGTCCACAGAATAGGAAATCTCTTCAATTTCGTATAAAACAGACTCTATTTTTTCAGAAAGTTCGCTATAGAACTCTGACAAATCTGAAAGCTGCTCCAAATTTCTTTTTGCCCGCCCTAGTGCAGTCAGAATGGAAAATTCTCCTTCTTTTAACAATTGTGAAGTTTCTTCCAGTTTTTCACTGATTTTTCCTGCATTAAATAAAATTCTGTATTCTTCTTCCAGTTCACTGTCCTCATTTTCCTTTAAATCTAATTCATTAATTTCATTAAACTGAAATTCCAGCACATCTTTTTTTTCTGCAATTTTAGATTTTTCATCTTCAATATTTTTTATTCTTAAATTCAATTTTTTGATTTCACTTACATTTTCACGAATCTTTTTGGAAAGCTCCTTTCCTTCATCATTTAAAAATCTATCCAGCAAGTGTAAATGATATTCGTTATTTAACAGGAACTGATGCTCATGCTGCCCGACTAAATCAATAATGTTTACCATAAGCTCCTTTAATCTCGATAAGGTATGTCTTTTCCCATTTACCATTATTTTAGACTTTGAACTTCTATCAAAGAAACGAGTTATAATCAGCTCATCATCCTCTATTTCAAATCCAAGCCCATTTAACCTTTTCTTCTGATTTTCATTTAATTCAAAAATACCTTCTGCAAAAAGGCTTTCTTCCCCATTTCTAATCATATCAATATGACTTCTTTCACCAATTAATAGTGAAATTCCATTTAAAATAATTGATTTCCCAGCCCCAGTTTCTCCAGTCAATGCAATAAATTTTTCATTAAATTCCAAGTCCAGATTTTTTATTATCGCTAAATTATTTAATCTTAATTCTCTTAGCATTTCTTTCCTTTCACTATTTTATTTTTTACAATTTTTAAAAATCAATAGATAATTATAATACAGAATCCCCCCATTTTAATTTTTTTCTTAAAATACTGTAATAATCACTGTCTACTGGTTTTACTATTCTGATTTTTTTCTTTGATAATCTTGCCGATACAAGATCATTTTGCTGTATCTGAAACCATTGATGTCCGTCAATATTCAAATGAACCGACTCATCTCTGGAAGTTGCCTTAAAACTAAGCACTTCGCATCCGTCTACAATAATTGGACGTGCTGTCAGACTTTGTGGAGCTAAGGGCGTTATTGACAGGGCATTTAATCCAGGGTGAACAATTGAACCACCTGCTGAAAGTGAGTAGGCTGTGGAGCCTGTGGGAGTTGCCACAATAATTCCGTCGGCTCTGTATTTATTTACAAAAATATCATTTGAATAGACTTCAACTTGTATTAAATGTGCTTCATGTCCACCTTTTGTTATAACAAGCTCATTTAAGGCATAAAAAATATTATCTTCATATTTTACTTCTAAAAATGCTCTTTCTTCTATCTTATAATTTCCATTTTCATAATCCTGTAGCATTTTAACTGCATTTTGAGGTTTTACTTCAGCCAGGTATCCAAGTGAACCCATGTTTACCGCAAGCACAGGAATATTTCCTGTAATCGCCTCTTTTGCCGCAGTAAGCATTGTCCCATCTCCACCAAGTGAAATTATCAAATCTGCTTCTTCCACACCAAAAACTTCCTGAATATTTTTTTCCTTCAAATAATCATAAAAATCTCTCAGTAAATCTTCGTTTCCATAACCACTTTTTATAATTCTAACTTTTTCTACTTTATTTTTTCTATTTAAATCATTATTTTTCAATTTTTTAAAATTCTCCATAATAAATTCCTCTTTTTCCTTAAAATATTCGAAATTACACTTTTTAAAAAATTTTTTACTTGCTTGCCTTTGTGAAATATTGTATCATTTTTAAACATTTTTTTCCATCAATTTTCTAAAATAATTTTTGATTTTTAAATAATTTATGAATGAAAAAAAATAGAAAATGTTGTATAATATTATAAATGAAACTAAAAAATATAAATACAATTTATAAAAAAGAAAAGAGGAGAGAAAAACAGTGAAAAATAAAAAAAAGATAATATTATTTCTAGGGGCAGCTTCATTAATTGCATTTGGAAATTATAAACAATTTACAAAAAATAAAGCACAAACCACAATGGAAAGTAAAAATAGTGAAAAGGCAACATCTTCATCAAATAGAGCTGACAAAGAAGGGAAAGGCAGTGAAAGAGCAACATCCTCTACTGGAGGAAATACAGGAACTGAAAATAATGCAAATCAAAATTCTAAAAATGTTGAAACCGCGAAAAAAATAAAATCTGCCTCACAACCAACTCCAGCTGTGCATACACAAAATACCGCAACAGAATTGAAAAATAATAAAACTGACACTAATACAAAGAAAAAAGAAAAACCAGAAGCTCCAAAAACACAAAATTCAAAAACTGCACAACAGCAAAATAATATCAATTTGAAAGATAATAAAAATATAAAAAATCAGTTCAAACTTGACAATACAAAATCAGAAGCTCCAAAAACTACTACAGAAACTAAATCAAACGAAAAAGCAACTTCTCCATCTGAAAGTAATTAATGTGAGCAAACAATTATGGAGTGAAAAAATATGATGTATAAAGTTCAAGTGCGATTTCTGTTTCATTCGGATATAAAAATAAAAATACCTGAAATTTATGATGATACTGTTTTTGACAGACTATTTGGAATTTTGGAAGATGTAAATGAAAAGTATAATTCTTATGCCGAAAATTCGTACATTGATAAAATAAATAAGAATAACGGGCATTTTGTAAAAGTAAACGATGAAACTATAAATATTTTGAGTAAAATTATTCATTTGTCAAATGTTATTGGTGGAGAGTATGACATTACAATAATGCCTTTCATAAGGCTCTGGGGATTTTATAAGCAAAATCCCGTTTTGCCGTCTTTTGATAAAATAAAAAAAGCAAAAAGGCTTGTGGATTATAAAAAGATAATTATTGATAAAAAGAGAAGACGGATAAAAATTGAAAAGAATCAGGAAATTATAACTGGTTCATTTATAAAGGCTTATGCGATTGAAAAAATGGTTGAAAAAATGCGAGAAATGGGAATAAGGGATGCTGTTGTGAATGCTGGAGGGAGCAGCATTATTGCAATTGATGAATGGGGAATTATTGCTGAAAATCCTGAAAATGAAAAAGAGGTATTGAGAAATATAAATGGGATGCCTATTAGAATAACAAAATATGAATATTCTGGAAATGAAGATAATGACTTGTTTGAAATAAAAATAAAAAACACGAGTTATTCGACTTCCAATCAGAAAAATACGTATCTTACGATAAACAATAAAAAATATGGTCATATAATAAGTCCCAAAACTGGATTTCCATCTCAAAATAAGCAAGTTGGAATAATTACAAAAAGTGCCTTTTTTGGAGATATCATTTCAACGGGACTTTATAATCAGACACCTGAAGGATTTTATGAAATTATGGAAAAGTTGTCTTGCGAAATGGAAATTTCAGGATTTTTGATAAACAGAGAAGGGAAGATTTTTTATTTTAATATGGAGAAATATTTTTAAATTTTATTAGGGCATAAAAAATAAATTTAGGTGATTGTAAAAGTAATAATATAAAAACTCAATAAATACAGTGTTTTTATCTAAAATATTAAAATTTTATAGCAAAAATGCTGGAGAAAAATAGTAAAAATTAAAACTGTAAAAACATTGTAATTATTAGAAATTTTCGACTTTTACAAATGACTAAAAATAAATTGGAAAGGAGAAAAATAAATTGGCAAAAGATGTTTTACATGAATTAAGAGATATAAATTCGTTAAAATCACGACGGAATAACGTGATATTGATATTTCTATGTTTTATTGTTGGAATTTTTTCAGGAATAATTGTTGGAACTTATACATTGCTATTAAAAAAAATGTCAATATTTAGGGGATTTTTTACAACAAATCTTGAATTTTCAAAAATAGTTATCGGGATAACCGTTTTCATTCTGATGGGAATGGCGGTGCAGTTTATGCTGTCAAAATATCCGTTAATCAGCGGGAGCGGAATTCCCCAGGTTAGCGGGCTGCTTACTAAAAAAGTGAAATTCAAATGGTTTGGGGAACTGATTACAAAATTTGTAGGAGGAATTTTGGCAATTGGAGCTGGAATGTCTATGGGGCGTGAAGGGCCTTCGGTGCATTTGGGAGCTTTGGTTGGTTCTGGAATCAAGGAAGTTACAAAGCGTTCAGAAGTGGAAGAAAAATATTTGGTGACGTGTGGAGCAAGTGCCGGGATTTCATCAACATTTAATGCACCACTTGCTGGAGTAATTTTTTCGCTTGAAGAACTTCACAAATTTTTCTCACCGTTATTATTAATCTGTACTCTTGTGGCAAGTGGAACTTCAAATTTTGTTTCAAGAATGATTTTAGGCTCACATACATCTTTTCAGTATAACTTTATGCTTCCAAAAGACATACCATATTACATATTTGCACTTATAACAGTTATTTTCTGCATTATAATTACAATTACTGGAAAAGCATTCAGTTATTTTTTACTGCTTATTCAAAGGCGTTATAGAAAAATAAAATTGAATAAATATGTGAAAATGGCATTATTTATGATACTGGCTTATATTATAGCAGTATTTTTTAACGATATAACAGGTGGAGGGCATGAGCTTATTGAGAAAATGTTTGGTAAGAATGTGCTTCTTAGAACACTTATTATAATTTTAGTTCTAAAATTCTTTTATACAATGCTTTGCTATGCAACAGGGGCACCAGGTGGAATTTTCTTGCCAATGCTTGTAATAGGGGCTTTGACAGGAAAAGTATATGGAGAAATATTAAACCATTATTTTTCAATTCCGAATGATATAATTGTGCATTTTATGTTGCTGGGAATGGCAGCTTATTTTACAGCCGTTGTAAGAGCGCCAATTACAGGAATTACATTGATTCTGGAAATGACTGGGAATTTTTCATATTTGTATATGCTAATAATTGTTTGCACAATAACTTATATTTTTACAGAATTACTGAAAATGGAACCCATTTATGAACGGCTTTATTTCAATATGTTTCACAAGCAAATTTTGGCAGTAAATAAAGAAAATAGTGAAAATGAAAAACGTGCCAAAAAGCTGGAAATACTTGAGAAATGGTGGAAAAACAAAAAAATTGATATTGGTGTGAAATCAAATAGAAAAAATGTGGAAGACAAGATAGTTACTCTTCTAATCCCGGTGGGTGCAAATTCAGAATTTGATAATAAAACAGTAAAAGACTTGAATTTGCCTGAAAACTTGTTAATCGTAAGTGTACGTAAAGCTGGAAAGGATAGTATTGCACGTGGAAATACACTCATTCAGAGCGGAAACCAGCTAGTAATTATAACAGATTACAATACGGCACAAAAATATGCTGGTGAGTTAAGGGAACGGGGAATGAAAATTATTGATTGATAATTTTTCTAGTTTTTTTATTTTAACAAATATTAGCAAGAAGTCTCTCACTTCTCTAAGTGAAAATAGTTCACTAGTTCAAAAGCTATAATAATTCTATTCAAACTCTGATATTACATAATTTTTTATGCTATTTTTAGTATACTTTGAATTGTTATCTCAAAAAATATTTTTATAATCAAAATAAATATATTGACTTTTTATATAACATATGTTATATTAATACTCATTAAAATATGAAATGATTTTAAATTTAATAACTTTTAATTTTATTTCAAGATTTGAACTTTATTTATAATAAATACAAGATTCTGAAAAACAAGGAGATTAACTATGAAACTAAAAATAGTAATTATATCAATTTTAACTGCAGTTTTTGCAAATGGAGCAAGCATCGACTATCTGTCAAACAATTCTGCTTCATACTTTCAAAATCCATCTCAGACTGGAAAAATTTCTGTAGAAGGAGTTTTTTACAATCCAGCTGGAACTACATTTATAGATGACGGAACCTATGTGAATTTAAATATGCAAAATTCTATGGTCGAAGAATCAATGACTTTAAAAGGGAAAAAAATGAAATCCCACAGATACGCAGGAGCACCATCTTTCAATATTCTGCACAAAAAAGATAACTATTCAATTTTTGGAAATTTAAGTGTAATCGCAGGTGGAGCGACACTCCGTTACTATAATGGAGTTGCTGGAATTGAGCTTGCCGGAGACACTTTCAACAATTTGACAGGCAGAAGGCTTGGAGCAAAAGTTGTAAAGAACCGTTTTACAGGGCAAAATCGTTATTATCAGTTAATGCTTGGAGGAGCTTATAAAATTAATGACAAGTTTTCAATGTCAGGTGGCTTAAAATATGTCTATGCACATAGAAAACTGGAGGGAGAAGCTGAATACAACTACAATTCCGCTGTAGGAAATGTAATTGGACTTAGCAGAAATCATCTATCCATGAATTCAAAACGTGATGCAGACGGATTTGGAGGAATTATTGGCTTAGATTACAAACCTGATGATACGTTGAATTTTGCATTAAAATACGAAACACCTGTAAAATTAAAATTTAAGTCAAAGGCACAGGAAAACGACAAGATGATATTCAGGGAAATGCCTCTTGGAATCTCATTTTTCTATCCTGAATATGCAGATAGAGTGCACTCAAGACGTGATTTACCAGGAGTTCTAGCTCTAGGAGTTTCAAAAGATATAAATAAATGGACGCTTTCAGGCGGGTACACACATTATTTCAATAGAACTGCAAAAATGGACAGATTTAAGTATGATGACGGATATGAAGTGAATTTTGGAGTAGATTATAAAATTAATGAAAAATTCACTTGGCATGCTGGATTTAACTATGCTGACACAGGTGCAAGAAAGGAATCATTTTCAGACATAGAATTTGCAATAAATTCTCAAATTTATGCAACAGGAATTACTTACAAGCCAACAGACGCTTCAGAATGGAAATTTGGAATTGCACACGTAAACTATAATTCATCAAATGGAGAACGCGAGAAGACATCACTTCCAGGTATTTACATTGATAAATCAAAAGTAAAGTATGATAAGAGCATAAATGTGTTTACATTGGGATACACACATAAATTTTAATTTTAAGCTTTAAAGGCAAGTCAAAAAAGTTTGTTTTTAAAGCTTTTTTATTATATAATTAAAATATACTATTTAAAGATAATGAGAAAGGAAATAAATATGATATTTTTAGACAAAGCCATTTTATATTTGACGCAAAATATTGAAAAAGAGCGGGAAATTATAGAAGAAGAGCTGGAATTTGTAATAAAGCAAAGCATTTTAAATTATTTAGTAAAAGAAAAAAAATTTGATATTAATGGATTATCGGATTTGAATGTAACGCTTGTTATAGATTTTGAAAATGATAAAATTAATAATCGGAAAAAGATGGTTGTGGAAGAATACATATTTGAAATAAATCATAAAAATGACGTTTTAGTCTGTACTTTCAGGCTTGGTACAGATAATGAGCATTTTATCAGAAGTGATTTAAAGGAATTGGAAAATGAAATTGATATGTTTGAAAATGGAATTGGAATTCCTGTAAAAAATGAAATTCAGTAACTACAATTTATCTTTTACAAAGAGGTGATAATTATGAAAAAAGAAAAAGATAAAATTATCGAATGGATTAAAAAATATTTTAAAGAAAATGGGAAAAACTGTAAAGCTGTCGTGGGAATTTCAGGAGGAACGGATTCTTCAGTTGTAGCAGCATTTTGTGTAGCAGCTTTGGGACGGGAAAATGTAATAGGAGTTCTTATACCAAAAGGAGTGCAGCACGATATTAATTTTTCAAAAAAATTAGTGGAATTTCTACAAATAAGGCACTACGAAATAAATATTGAAAAGCCTGTAAATGATTTGAAGGAGCTTATTTTTTCACAAATGGGAGTAAATCCTGATGAATTTGATGCCTACAAAACAAATCAGCCTGCTAGAATACGAATGGCTGTATTATATGGGATTTCTGCTATTATTGGAGGAAGGGTGGCTAATACCTGCAACTTGTCCGAAGATTATGTGGGATATTCTACAAAATTTGGAGATACCGCTGGAGATTTTTCACCGATTTCCGATTTTACAAAAACTGAAGTACGAAAATTGGGAAGTGAACTTGGACTTCCTGAAATGTTTCTCAAAAAAGTGCCTGAAGATGGGATGAGCGGAAAATCTGATGAAGAAAAATTGGGATTTAGTTATGAGGTTTTGGATAAATATATAAGAACAGGAACTATTTCAGATTTAAAAGTAAAAAAAAAAATAGATTATTTACATAAAATTAATTTACATAAAATACTGCCTATGCCTAA
>CAUUWI010000018.1:0-21566 GCA_963548925.1 uncultured Leptotrichia sp.
TGTTTATACAACAGAACATGCCTTTATTATACAGGATAAATTTGGACATAATATTTTGATACACGTTGGACTTGGAACATCTGGATTAAACGGTGAAGGCATAAAATTATTTAAGAAAATAGGAGATACAGTTAAAAAAGGCGAAAAGATTGGTACATTAGATAGAAATGCAATAACAAAAGCAGGAATTTCGTTAGTTTCACCTATAACTTTCTTAAATGTAGACAAGGCAAAATACGGTATAAAAGTTGAAAAAACTGGAAATGTGGAAGCTGGAGAAGAAACAGTTATATTTATAACTAAAAAATAATCAGTACAATTAAACCTCTATAATAATATAGGGGTTTTTATATACATTATTGAATTGTAGTCCGTAATAATTTTAGTGGATATTAATTAAAATTTATAAAAAGTTTTTCTTGAAAAATTTTCTAATATTCGATAGAATAAAAAATAACATAAAGATTGGATATGATAAAATGCTGAAAAATGAAAGACAAGATATAATTTTAATGAAACTTAATAATAAAGGTAAAGTTGTAGTTGGAGAACTTGCGATTGATTTGTCGGTTTCAGAAGATACGATACGGAGGGATCTTGTTGAAATGGATACAAAAGGGCTGTTAAAAAGAGTTTTTGGTGGGGCATTGCCTTTAAACAGATATGCTTTGAACTACACAGAAAGGGAAAATTTTGAGCCTGAATTAAAATACGAACTGGCATTGAAAGGAGTAAAACTTCTAAAAGATGGCCAATTAGTGGCAATAGACGGAAGTACTACAAATTTGCAGCTTGCAAGGGCAATTCCTGTTAATTTGTCACTAACGGTAATTACAAACAGCCTTACTATAGCAAGTGAACTTTCTAATCATAAAAATATAGAAATAATAATGGTTGGAGGGAATCTGTTTCAAAAAATTATGACCAATGTGGGAGATTTGGCGGTGGAGCAGATAAAGGAATATTATCCAGATATTTGTTTTATGGGAGCCTATGCAATTCATCCAGTTATGGGAATAACAAGCCCTTATGAAAAGGAAGTCAGTGTAAAACGTCAGTTTATAAAGTCTTCAAGCAGAGTTGTGACGTTAATTATACCAAATAAATTTAATGTAATAATGCCTTATAAAGTATGTGATATGGCAGATGTTACAACTATTATAACAGATAAGAGTGTATCGGCAGAGATATTGAAAGAGTATGAAAAAATAGGAATCGAATGCATTTAATTGAGAGGCTGATGCCTCTTTTTTTTGTATTGAAAAAATTGTAAAAAAATACAAGGAACCCAAAATTACTAGCTCCTTGTATAAAGAGAAAACTTACCTATAAAAATTATCTAAAAAGATACATATTTATATTTTTTGTTCAGTTCTCGAAATAATATCATTTTGTGTAGTTCTGTCAAGTGTAACAAATTGAGCGCAGTATCCAGCTACTCTTACGATAATATCTCTATGTTTTTCAGGTTCAACCTGTGCCTGTTTCAATGTTTTTCCTGAAATAATGTTAAATTGAATATGCCATCCTTTTGAGCTTATAAATGATTTTATTATATTTACAAATTTTTCAAACTGTTCTGGAGTATTTACCAATTCTGGTGAATATTTTTGATTTAATAATTGTCCACCTGTAATCATCAGAGTTGGCAATTTATTTACAGAATTTAATACTGCTGTTGGACCGTTTGTGTCAGTTCCTTGAGTTGGAGAACCTCCTTCTGCTGCAGGAGTATAAGCGTATCTTCCGTCTGGAGTCGCACCGCTCACTGTTCCCATTGGGACATTTGAAGAAATTCCAGATGTTGAAACTCCGTAACCACCATTAATTGGTCCTCTTCCATATCTTGTATTATGGTATTTCTGAATTTCATCAATGTATGTCCAGTAGATGTTTGTAGCAAATTCATCCACTTCATCAATATCATTACCATATTTAGGTACTTCTAACAATATTTTTCTGATTCTTTCTCCATTTTCACCTTCATAATTTTCTTGTAGGGCATTGTAAACTTCTTCTTTTGTTAGGATTTGATTATCAAAAACAATAGTTTTTAATGCATAAAGTGAATTTGCGGCATTTGCAATTCCAACTTGAAGTCCCGAAATAATATCATAAACTGCTCCACCTTCTTTTGCGGAAAGTCCTCTTCCAATACAGTCATCAACTAAACTTGATAATAAAATATCAGGAAAATCTTCTAAATGTGTATCAGCCAATGCATCAAGTGCAACAGACAATTTTGTATAGTGTTTCATATATTTTTTCCATGCTTCCCACAAGTCATCATAAGTTTCGTAGTCAGTAAGTTTTCCAGCTTTTAATAATTGAAGTCCAGTTCTGGCATCATAACCGTCGTTTAACACAAGCTCGGTTGCTTTTACAAAGTTCAGGAAAGTCATTCCTGTACATCTGTAACCCCATTTTCCAGGAACAGCAACTTCCACACAT
Source organism: uncultured Leptotrichia sp. (assembly GCA_963548925.1). Lineage (GTDB taxonomy): Bacteria > Fusobacteriota > Fusobacteriia > Fusobacteriales > Leptotrichiaceae > Leptotrichia. Next base: position 2,452 of record CAUUWI010000018.1, read on the forward strand.
CCAACCATTGAATAATTATAGGCATCTTCAATTTTTACACCTTTGTTTAACAATGCAGGAACTATTATTTCATCTGTATGCATTGCAGGCATTCCATAACCTGTTGCAGCCACTTCTGCACATTTTCTGATGAATTTTTCTGGAGAATTTATATGGAATCTTGCAGATAAATTTGGCTGTGTAAGTTTATTTTCTCCAACACTTTCCAGAATTAAATAGCTTAATTCATTTGTAGAATCTTTTCCACTTGGAGTTGATCCTCCTATTGTAACATTTTGATAAGTTGGATAACCTGCACCGTAACCAGAATGCGAAGTTGAACGGACTTTTATTACAGAGTAAAGTTTTACCCATAGGCATTGCAGCATTTCCTTTGCAAATTCCCTGTCTAAATTTCCTTCCAAAACATCTTTTTTATAAAGTGGGTATAAATATTGATCCACTCTTCCAAGCGAAGCTGAATGCCCGTTGCTTTCAATCTGAATTACCAGATGTATGAACCAGATTGCCTGTACACCTTCCCAGAATGTTTGAGCAGGATTTTCAGGTACATTTAGGCAGTTTTTCTGAATCTGAAGCAATTCTTCTTTTCTTTGAGGATCATTTTCCTTTTCAGCCAATTCTTTAGCCAAATTTGCAAATCTATGAGCAAAGTCAATAGTTGCCTGTGCCACAATTTGTACAGCTTTCAAGAAATCAATTTTATTGTATCCACCATAAACTGTAATGTCAATTTTTCCCATAGAAGCCTTGGCTTCTTCTATTACTCCCTTTAACCCTTTTGTCAAAACTTTTTTAAAGTCAGGAACGATGTGCCCATCACCGGAAGTCATATTTCCTTCACCATGAATGATTTTTACAGTTCCAGCCTCCTTTATTTCCTGTGGCATTTGAGCATGAGCTTTATCCTTCAATGTTTTTCCACGCCACCATTCACAAATTTCAAGTAATTCAGGAATTTCTTCTTCAGGAATTCTGAATTTATCTCCATCCCTATGATCAAAGTTTCCTTTTGCCTTAATTTCATCTACAATCCAGTCTACTGCATATTCAGGAAAAAGCGGAGCTGTTCTTTCGTCAACAGACTGATTTCCCACAATAAGTTCTCCATCTTTTATGTAAATTGTCATATTTTCCAGAATTTCCTTGACTGCATAGGCACGAACAATATATTTTGATTTCCCCTCATGTTCTTTATATGCTTTAGTCAGAAGTCTACCTCTTTCAACACTTACTCCTGGAAATTTTGATAAAGCCGATTCTCTTAATTTTTTTACTCTTTCACTTTTCAAAACAAATTCTCTCATTGCCTTTTCCTCCATTTTTTATTTTAATATCTTGTCTTTATTTTTTATTAATTTTTTTATCCATTCAATTTTGCCTGTAAACCATAACTTTTCATTATATTTAAAGCATTATTTAGTTCATCTTGTGTATGTTTTTCAAGTGTCTTCATTGGATATTCTCTTCCTAATTTTTTATATTTTTCAAGTCCCATTGTGTGATAGGGTAGTATGTTCACTTCCAGCAAATTCAGCTTTTTTAAAAATTTTGCCGTTTCGTGAATGTTTTTTTCATCATCGTTAATTCCTTTTATAAATGGAAATCTCATTATGATTTTTTTATGCCATTCTGAAAGTTTTGTAAGATTTTTCAAGATTATTTCATTTGAAACAGCGGTATATTTTTTATGTTTTTTGTTGTCCATATGTTTTATGTCAAATAAAATTGTATCCGTCAATTTTGCCAATTTTTCAAAATCCTTGTAATTTCCATATCCTGTTGTTTCTATAGCAGTGTTGATATACTCTTCTTTTAACTTTTCAAAAAGTTCTATTGCAAAAGCCGAATTTACAAGTATTTCTCCACCGCTTAACGTAACCCCTCCGCCAGAATTTCTATAAAAGTTTTCATCTTTCATCACAATTGTAAACACTTCTTCCAGCGTCATATCTTTTGCAACTTGTTTTAGTGTATTTGCAGCAGGACAGCCAGAACATGAAGTTTTACTTCCTTTATAAAGAGAGCCGTCGTAATCCCAAAATTCGTTTTCCATCTTTTGTGTTTCAGGATTGGAACACCACAGACATCTAAGTGGACATCCTTTAAAATACACGACTGTTCTAATTCCTGGCCCATCAAATGTGGCTCCCCTTTCAATATCTGTAACTAAAGCTCTCATATCCCTTACACCTCTTTTCCTTTTGAAAATATCTCTTAAGTTTCATTTTGTTTCTTTATATTTCGATTTTACATTATTTTTGAAAATTTGTCAAGAGTTTTATTTAATTTTGTAAAAAAATTTATAAAAAAACCTGCAATAAATAATAATTGCAGGGAAAAAATTATTTTTTCATTTTGGGGTGTTATCTTCTACTTAGGATGTAGTAAATAACCACAAGTTGAACTAATATAAAAACTATATCCCGTTCCATTTGGACATCACCCCCAATCATAATATGAATTAGGCAACGAACCCAAAAATATTATAGCAAAACTTAATACAAAAAGCTAGTTCAAATTGAACTAGCCCTTGTCGTTGTTTTTTTCATATTATGATTGTTTCTTTACATGTTAATTATAACATAAAGAAAGTAATTATTCAATCAAAATTTTTAGAAAAGTTGAAAAAAAGCATTGACATTTTTTAAATTATATATTAAAATAATATCGAAATAAAACGAAACTAATTAAAATATGGAATTATTATTTCAAAAAATAAAAAAAGAAAGGATGATAAGAATGCAATATTTTATTGATTCGGCGAATTTGGAGAGTATAAAAAAAATTAGCGATATTTTTCCAATAGCGGGGGTTACTACAAATCCTACTATTATTGCGAAGGAAAAAAGAGATTTTAAAGAGATTATAAATGATATTTTTGATATTATTGGAAAAGATAAGATTGTGCATGCTCAGGCTGTTGGGAGTACATCTGAAATAATGGTAAAAGAGGTGCAGCTTTTACGTGATACTTTTGGAGAAAATTTTTATACAAAAATTCCTGTAACGCCTGAGGGGATAAAAGCTATAAAAATTTTGGCAAAGGATGGGCATAAAATAACTGCAACAGGTATTTTGTCGCCTCAACAGATAATTATGGCAGCAGAGGCAGGGGCAGAATATATGGCTCCATACATTAACCGTTCTGACAATATTGGCGAAAATGGGATTGAAATCGTAAAGGATGCCTATAAAATCCTTGAAATGACTAAAAAGACTGATGAGGAAAAATTGGCACGGTACAAAAGAATCTTTGAGCCAAAAATATTAGGTGCTTCATTTAAGAATGTAAGACAGGTTCACGAAACAATTCTGGCTGGATCAAAATCTGTAACAGTAGCTCCAGATGTCTTTGAAAAATTAATTTATCATCCTTACACAGACTGGAGTATGGATACGTTTAATTCAGACTGGGAAAAGGTTTATGGAGAAAAAACATTGCTTGACTTGTTATAAATTCTTACTCTATTAATTTTTATAAAATTTTGAAATATTAGATATGTTCGATAACCTAAGTTTTTTTATTTATACAAGGGGTTAAGACCCCTTGCTTCAGGATATTTATTTTCTGAAATTTTAAGTTTGTATAGTTATCGAACAGGTCTATTAAATAAATTTTGATATAATCTAAATAACTGAAAAAATTTATAGTATCGTAAACCTATCAACTATAACATCTAATACTTTGAATATTTTATTACTAAATCCCATATATTTTTCAATGGGATTTATTTTTTGCATATCTAAGGGTAGATACACATTATTCTGATATTTTCTGAAATTTTAAAACTCTTTGATTTATACCATATCCAACATAAACCAAAATAACAATATTTTCACTATACTTTAAAAATAATTCTTTTAAAAACGTATTCACGTTATTTGTATTACAATTTTCTTTTTTTGTAGCTTATATATTTTTTTCTGTCTTTTTTTTCAAAGATACTAACAATGCTTAAAAATTAATTTTATTTCAATTTTACCTATTAAAACTATAATAATATGTGATTTTGATTTCTAAATAAGAAATAAAAATGTATGTCTAATTACTAAATAACGGAATTATCTGTAATACTGGATTTTACATCAGAAATTTTTAGACTAACTATTTTTTCATTTTTTAGGATAATCTATGATTTTTTTGAATATGTTAATTTTAATGTGGTATAATACGATTAGAAATTTTAATAAAGGAAAAAGAAAGGATAAAACTATGGAAATAGAAAACTTAGAAATTAAACTAAAAATTAAAAATGAAAAAACTAAAGAAAAGTTAGAGGTAGAATCAGAAGATTCTGAAACTAAAAATGAAGATGTACCAATGAAAAAAATATTAGGAGAAATAGAAAAACTTAATAAAAAAATTGATGGAATAAATGAACTGTTTTTAAAAAAAATTCAAATTATAGATTTTGAAAGAAAAACTGCTGATAAACTTCATAAAGAACTTCAAAAATATAAAAATGACATGTATTTTCAACTTATAGAACCGTTAGTTAAAGATTTGATAAACATAAGAGAAAGTATGAGAGAAGAACTGAAGATTTTTAGAAAAAAAACAACAGAAAAAATGAAAAAATATGTATTCGGAATTGATTTAGGAACAACTTATTCCTGTATAGCACGTGTGGATGATACAGGTAAACCAGAAATAATTAAAAATAATGAGGGAGAAAATCTGACGCCTTCTGCAGTTCAATTTGATGGAGATATAGTAATTGTTGGAGATACTGCAAAAGAAGAAGCAGTTTTAAATCCGGAAGCAACAGTTATGTTAGTGAAAACATTAATGGGAAAAACAGATTTTGCTATTAGCTACAATGGAAAAAATATATGTCCAGAAGAAATATCATCATATATTTTAAAAAAATTGGTAAAAGATGCTTCAGAACAATTGGGAGTAGAAGTTAAAGATGTTGTAATAACTTGCCCTGCCTATTTTGGTACAGCAGAACGTGAAGCAACTAGAAATGCAGGTGGAATAGCGGGATTAAATGTATTGGGAATTATAAGTGAGCCTACAGCTGCGGCATTGTATTATGGATGTACAAAAAAACAAGAGGAAAAAATAATTTTAATATATGATCTTGGAGGAGCAACTTTTGATGTAACAATTATGAAAATAACTTCTAATGAAATTGAAATTATCTGTTCAGTTGGAAATCATGATTTAGGTGGAAAAGATTGGGATGAAATACTAATTCGTTATTTAGCTGAGCAGTTTAAAGAAAAAATTGGAGAAAAAGTTGAATTTGATGACTATGCAACCCAAGATTTGAGATTAAAAGCTGAAAGAATGAAGAAAAGATTGACTTTTAGAACTGAAACCGCTGCTATATTAGAAGTAGCAGAAAAAAAACAAAAAATATCAATAACTAGAGAAAAATTTGATAAAATAACTTCTACTTTACTAAACGAGACTATAAAAAAGACAAAAGATGCAATCGAAATTGCCGAAAAAAAAGGATATGAAAAAATTGACGAAATACTGTTAGTTGGTGGTTCTACAAGAATGCCACAAGTAAAAGAAGCTTTATCAAAAGAATTTGGAGATTCTAAAATTAAAATTCTTGAGCCAGATGAAGCTGTGGCAAAAGGAGCAGCGATATATGCTGTAAACACTTATATACATAATCAAGAAAAAATTAATAATAAATTTATTATTTATTAATTATTAATGTGGTATAATAATACTAAGAGTTTTTTAATAAAGGGAAAAGAAAGGGTAAAACTATGGAAATAGAAAATTTAAAAAATGAAAAAGAACAATTAAACTCAGAAATTAAAAATGAAAAAGAAAGGTCGGAAAAACAACTTGATTTAGAAAATGAAAAAACTGAAGAAAAAATTGAAGTAGAAAATCCTGAAGTTAAAAATGAAGATGTACCAATGGAAAAAGTATTGGGAGAAGTTGAAAAACTTAATAAGAAAATGGATGGAATGAACGAACTATTTTTAAGAAAGATACAAAGCATAGATTTTGAGAGAGAAACTGCCGACAAACTTCATAAAGAACTTCAAAAATATAAAAATGACATATATTTTCAACTTATAAAACCGCTAGTGATGGATTTAATAAATATGAGAGAAAGTATGAGAAAGGACATTAAGACTTTCGGAGGAAAATCAGAAGAAGATAAATTACGATTATTTCAAAGTTACATAGAGGAAGTTGAAATTATATTAGAAAATAACGATATAGAAATTTATGAGACTGATAAAGAAAATAACAACAGTTTTGATGCAAAAATACAAAGAATAGTAAAAAAAATAGAAACACCATATGAAGAGTTACATGGAAAAATTTTTAACATTTTAAGCAATGGGTATATGTATAAGAGAAGAGTTATTTTTCCAGAAAAAGTAGAAATAAATATTTATAAAAAACCAGAAGATATGAAAGGAGAATAAAAATGGCAAAATATGTATTTGGAATTGATTTAGGGACAACTTATTCTTGTATAGCACGTGTGGATGATACAGGAAGACCGGAAATAATTAAAAATAATGAAGGAAAAAATATAACACCTTCTGTAGTTCAATTTAATGGAGATTCAGTAATTGTTGGAGATGCTGCAAAAGAAGAAGCAGTTTTAAATCCAGAAGCAACAGCTATGTTAGTAAAAACATTGATGGGGAAAACGGATTTTGCTATTAGCTACAACGGAAAAGATAGAAGCCCGGAAGAAATATCATCATATATTTTAAAAAAATTGGCAGAAGATGCTTCAGAGCAATTGGGAACAGAAGTTAAAGATGTTGTAATAACTTGCCCTGCCTATTTTGGTACAGCAGAACGTGAAGCAACTAGAAATGCAGGTGAAATAGCAGGATTAAATGTATTGGAAATTATAAGTGAACCTACAGCTGCGGCATTATATTATGGATGTACAAAAGAGCAAAATGAAAAGACAATTTTAGTATATGATCTTGGTGGTGGAACATTTGATGTAACGATTATGAGAATAACTTCTGATACAATTGAAGTTATTTGTTCAGATGGAGATCATGATTTAGGTGGAAAAAATTGGGATGAAATATTGATTCGTTATTTAGCTGATCAGTTTATTGAAAAAGTTGGAGAAAAAGTTGAATTTGATGATTATGCAACTCAAGATTTGAGATTAAAAGCTGAAGAAATGAAAAAACTATTAACTTCTAAAAATCAAGCTAGCAAACTATTAGATGTATCAGGAACAAAACAAAAAGTATTAATAACTAGAAAAGAATTTGATGAAATAACTTCTACATTACTTGAAAATACAATAGATAAAACAAAAGATGCAATTGAAGTCGCTAGAAAAAAGGGATATGGAAATATTGATGAAATACTTTTAGTTGGTGGTTCTACAAGAATGCCACAAGTAAAAGAAGCTTTATCAAAAGAATTTGGAGATTCTAAAATTAAAATTCTTGAGCCAGATGAAGCTGTAGCAAAAGGAGCAGCGATTCATGCTGTAAATGTTTATATAAATAATCAAGAAAGATTTAAAGGTATATCTTGGACAAATGATGATGAGGAAACAAAAAAATTAAATCCAGAAGATTACAAGGATAAGTTAACAATCTCCCCTTCACAAATTGGTGGAAGAACCATAGAAATTATTATTGCAACAACAAAAAGTTTTGCAATAAAAATAATGGTTGATTCCGAAGCTAAAATTTTGAAATGTTATAATATGATTATAAAAAATGAACCTATGCCAAAAGGAGTTATAAAAGTTTCAAAAGTATTCTTTACGGTTTGTGATAATCAAGAGATAGTAAGTATAGGAGTATATGAAAATGATTTTATGGATGAGTACTTTGAACCGGATGAAGATCTAAAAATAGGAGAAGCCGAATTAGAAATGCCGAAAAATCTTCCAAAAGGTTCTCCAATTGAAGTTACTTTTAAATTAAATAAAGAGGGAATCTTAGAAATGAGAGGACTGGATCAAACAGGAAATAGAGAAGTGAATATAAGGCTGGAAACAAAAGGTGTAATGTCTAAAGAAAAACTGGAAGAAACCAAAAAACGGGTACAAGCTATATCATTACAAAAATAAAAAAAATTAAAATTAGAAGTAAAAATATTAATTTATTGCACAATCTATTAGTTTTATAGTGTAATTATATGAAATTACTCAAGTTACTTTAATTAAAAAATTATAATTTTTAAAGTAATTTGAGTATATTTTAATTTTTTAATTTATTTATAAAATAAGGAGAAGGAAAAATGGCAGAAAAGAGAATAGAAAATAATTGGTATGAAATATTAGAATTAGAATATTATCCAAATCCTGAAGAAAATGAAGAAAAAATAAAAGCTAAAATTGAAGAAAAGAGGAAAGAATGGACAAATAAGTGTAGTAGACCTTTAGCTGACCCGAAATATAAAAAATACAGTGATCTTTTAAACAAAGGAACTATAGAAAAGGAAATGTTAGACTGCACTAGAAGAAAAGAGTTAATAAAAGATGCACAAGAAAAATTTTTTGAAGCGGTAGACAAGTTTTTAAAACCTTTTGAAAATAGGATTATTTCAGAAAAAAAAATAATAGAAATTTCAAAAAAAATAAATAGAAACAAAGAGTTGGTACGAGAACGAATTAAAGAAAATGGAAAAATAGAATTATATAATGAAAATATATATATAGATTTTTGTAAATGGCTCAATAAAAAATATGATTCTACAACTGAACAAAATTTTAAAACTATTGGAAAAAATTTAAGAATATTAGGGAAAAAAGATTTATATGATTTTTTGGATTCGGAAGGTTTGAATGTAAAAAGATTAAGTGAAAAAGAAATACTGGAAGAAATTAAAGAAAAGAGAAAAACATTAACAAAACCAGAGAATGAGACATCTGCGAAGAGACAATTATTTGCAGAATGTAAAAAAATATTGGAAAATAAAGAAGAAAGAAAAAAATATGATGAATATTTAAATTACTTGAAACATACAAGAGCAAATGAAAAGTTAAAAGAGATAAAAGAGGTGTATGAAGTAACAGAGGAGGAAATATCAAAAGAACAAAGCAGAGATTTTATTGAAAATATAAACAAAATAATAAAAGATGAAAAAATATCGAAAAATATATTTATAGGATATTGTGAAGAAAACAAGATACCTTACAAATTATTATTTAGATCAAATAAAAAAAAAGAAACAGATGATTCAAGAGAAGAAGAGGAAACACAGAATAGTAATAATGAATTTGAAAAACAAAAGGAATTAAGTAACAAAGCATGTGAAAAAGCATTAAGAGCATTACAAGACTTAAAATTTAAAGAAGCTTCGAAATATTTGAAGGAAGCAAAGGATTACTGGTTACTGAATCCAAATATAGAAAGAATATCAAATGAGATAATAAGAACAATGGGGGAAATAACAAACATACTAAAAGAAATAACATCGTATATGGAAAATCAAAACTATGAAATGGCAAGACAACTATACGAAGCATTAAAACAGAAATATCCAAAATTTTCAAATAAGTCATTAGAAAGTATAATTTATGAAATAACAAACACAGTAAGAGAAATAAAATCACATATAGAAAACCAAAACTATGGAACGGCAAGACAACTATATGAAGCATTAAAACAGAAATATTCAGATTTTTCAGACAGTTGGATAGAACGCGCACTTTATCCAGAGCCAGAGCCAAAACCAAAAAAAAGTAAAACAGTATTAATACTAATAGCAGTCACAACAATAATGGGATTTTTATTGTTGAGCAGTTTAATAAATAAACACAGTTCAAATGCATCAAGCGATGGAAGCAGCCAGGAAAAAAGTTATGAAAATTCAAACTCTGAAAATTATAATGAAAACCAAAGTTCAACAAATAATAGCCAAACTACGACTAATGAAACAAAAAAACTATCAGAAATTACAAATCTTGCTGAATTAAATAATGAAGTGGAAAAAATAAAAGAAGGCGTTCTGAATGGTACTGATACATTACGTAGATTTAGCCCGTATGAATTGCAAATTATAAGAAACAGTTTCTTTGCAAGAGAAGGATATAAATTTCAAAATAATCAAGATATGATAGATTATTTTAATAGAATGCAAGGATATAAAGGATATAGTAACAATCCAAGTGAATATGCATATAATTTTTCAGAGGATGAAATAGATTTTATACATCTAGTGGAAAAATTTGAAGGGAAAAGAAAATAGAAGAAAATAAATTATAAAAATTTAAAATTGAACTCAATATTATTTGAGAGCAGAATATCCAAAAAAAGAAAGAAAGGATAAGATTAATTAATGAGAAAAAAATATATAATAATTTTAACAATTGCAATATTTTGTTTTGCAAGCGGAGCTTTGTTGTTTAATTTTCAGAATAAATCACAATCCCAAATTAAAGTAGAAAATAAAAAGATGAATAAAGAAATAATAAAAAAAGAGAAGAATAAAAAAGATTTTCAAGAAAATAATATATTAAATAAAAATAAAATTTGTATTGATCCAGGTCATCAAGCAAAAGGAAATTCAAAAACCGAAGAAATTGCTCCTGGGTCTAATCAAAGGAAAGCAAAAGTAGCAGATGGAGCGACTGGAGTTGCTACAAGAAAAACTGAATATGAATTAACATTAGAAATTGGATTAAAATTAAAAAAATCTTTAAAAAATAAAGGTTATAATGTATTTATGGTAAGAGAAACAAATGATGTAAATATAAGTAATAAAGAAAGAGCTTTAATGACTAACAAAGAAGGATGCTCAGTATATTTAAGACTTCATGCGGATTCAGCAGTAAATAATAAAACAAGTGGAGCTAGTGTACTTACTTCGTCCCCTAAGAACCCTTATACAAAAAATATTCAAAAGTCGAGCGAACAACTTTCAAAAGCAATTTTATTAGAATATACAAAAGCAACTGGTTTTAAAAATAGAGGTGTCTTATATAGAGATGATTTAACAGGAACAAATTGGTCAACAGTTACTAATACTTTAATCGAAATGGGATTTATGTCAAATCCTGAAGAAGATAAAAAAATGGCTTCTTCTGAATTTCAAAATATAATGGTAACAGGAATTATAAATGGGATTGAGAGATATTTAAAAGAAAAATAATAGAATTTTTATTATTTAAATTAGGCTACTTTAACAAATATTAATAAGAAGTCTTTAATTTTTATAAGTGTAAATGCTTCATTCTCAACTTAAAAAATATCTTTTTATAAAATTTTGAAATATTAAATAAATTTTGGTATAATTTAGGTAACTATAAAAAAGCACTGGAGATTTAATATGTTTTTGGATGAAAGACTGGAAAAAATACTGGAGATTCTGAAAAATGAGAAAAAAGTAAAAGTTACAGATTTGGCAGAAAAATTTAATGTTTCAGAAGTTATTATAAGAAAGAATCTGAAAAGGCTGGAGCAGGAAGGGAAGCTGAAAAGAACACACGGAGGTGCAATTTTACTAAAAGAACTTGCACATTCCAGCACCCTTGAAGAAAGAATTATAAACAGGACAAAACCAAAAGAAATTATTGCAAGAAAAATTGTAGAAAATATTGAAAGTGGAGAAACAATCTTTTTTGATATAACGAGCATAAACTACATCGCCTCAGAATATTTGGCAAATTCTCAAAAGGAAATAACACTTGTCACAAATATGCCCAGCATAACCACGCATTTTAACAAAAATTCAAAAATAAATATCATTATGATAGGTGGCGAATATAACAAGGAAATCGGTGGAAATGTCGGAATAGAGGCGATTAACTATATAAAAAAATACAACGTGGATAAAGCATTTATTGGAAGTGCCGGAATAGACTTAGAAGCTGGAAAAGTGATGAATTTTGAAGCGAATGATGGAAACACAAAAAAAGAAATAATGAATATTTCAAAAAAAATATTTTTAGCAACAGAATACAGAAAATTAGGTATTTTGGGAAATTATAAATTTAGTAATTTATCCGATTTTGATGTATTTATTTGTGAAAAAGATAAAAAAGATTTTTTGGAAAGTTATAAAAAGATTTTTGATAAATTTGAAGTGGAGATTTTGTAATTTATTTTGAAATTTTTTGAGATAATCGAGAAAATTTTATGCCTTCTAGTTTAAAATAAATTTCTATACATCATAAATTTTTCAAAAAAAGCCAGATTTTATAAGTTTGGCTCTTTTTGTTTTTTATTTAAAAGACTCCTAGAAGACTCAATGGATGATCCCTAACCTGTAAAATTATAATAATATATTTTTAAAGTTTTGTAAATTTTTTTGGCAATTCATCTCCCGCTTATAGAAAACCTACGACTTCTTGCTAATATTCTTTAAAATAGTTTATTGCATAACTAGAATTTTTAAACACAACCTAAAAAATTTAGATTATTTTTACTTGTTATTACTGGAAATTAAGAGCTGCTGCTTTAGAAAATGCTTCGTTGCCTTGATCAGCTACTTTCCATTCTTTTCCATCTTTTACATATATTACATCAAATGTTTCTTCTGTATATTTCAAGTCAGAATCTTTTAATTCGTTATCAATTGTAGCTTTTAATGCTTCTTTACTTTTATTATTTATTTCTTCATCTGATTTTCCTTGTAAACCTGGTGCAAGTTCCTTCATTACCTCTTGATGTATTGCTGTTACTTTTGATAAATCTGGATACTTCATAGTTACATTCACAAGTACTTTTCCATCTGATTCTGTTACCTTATTAATTGTATAAGTCATTTTTTTATATCCTTCAGTAAACATTTGTAATGCCTCAACAGTTTCCTTATTCATATTTAGTCCTGAAAAATCACCTTTTTTTAAAGCTTCCATTGAATTTTCAAAATCTTGTTTAGCAACATCTTTTCCATTATCTCCACAACTTACTGTTGTTAACATTAAAATTAATCCTAAAATTACTAATAATATTTTTTTCATATCGGTCACTTCTTTCTTTTTTTAGTTTGATTACTTACAAATTTACTCCATTGCTAATTAATGTTTGTTTATCGGCTTCAGTCGCAGGTTTCCAACCATTTTCAAGTAAGCTTTTAGCATATATTTGATTATATTTCAAACCTAATACTACTGAACATAATATTAAGCTTATTCCAGCAGTAAATGGAGATAAAGCTGAAGCTATAACTCCGATTATTAAAAATATAACCGCATTTTTAAAATCTTTTCTAAATAACGGAACAAAGAATTGAAAAAAGAATGTAAGCACTGAAAATCCTAACGGTATCTGTTTTCTTTCGCCATTGTTTTCTAAAGTTACTAGTGTTGCCATAATAATGTCTCCTTTATATTTTATTTTTTAAACTAAGTTGTGCCTGAAATTTCTCAAAACACTACCTATACAATAAACTAAAATTTACTCTTTGTTAATTTTACCATCCTACCCCTTTTTTTTACTTAGTTTAAAATTATAAAAAAATTATAAATAATTTGATAGTCATAATTTTTATTATAAAATTATAATAAAAATAGTGCTATTCATTTCATAATACAATTTTACAAAATGTTTAGCACTAAAATTTTATTAGATGTATTCGACAACTTAATTTTTATTGTTGACAAGAAGTTTTGAACCCTTGCTATATAATTAATTATTTAATCATATTTACAGCTATCGAACAAGTCTATTATACAGTTAATAATTCCCATACTTCTGCCAGTCATAATAACTCTGATTCAAGCTGTAAGCATGAAATCCATTAGTATTCAAAAGTTTGGAAGCCAGATTTGCATAAGCACAGTTCCGCCCTCTGCAATAAACGATTATTTCCTTATCTTTTGGCAATTTTTTTAAATTCTCTTCAAGATTTTTCATCGGAATATTTATTGCATTTTCTATATGACTTGAATTAAATTCATCTTCTGGACGCAAATCAATTATTAACGTTTCTTTATTTTTCACCATTTCATAAGCCTGCTCCAAAGTAATTGGGCGGATTTTCATACAGCTGTCATTAAATTCATTGTGTATTCGCTGAATATCCGCGAGCTGCTGCTCCCCTACCCCAATCAGAAGATACACCAAGTCAATTATCTGTGTATTTGCAATTTCATAAACAACATAATTTCCGTTTTTTTCACTAATAACTAAATTTCCATCTTTTAAAATCTGCAAGTGTCTGGAAGTATTGGCAATGCTCATTCCTGTTTCATTTGAGATACTTTCCACAGTTTTTGCTCCTTGCACAAGCAAATCCAATATTTCAATCCTTTTTTCGCTAGACAGGCATTTTCCTATTTTTGATAATCCTGAATACAGGCTATTTTTATAATTTTCACATATTTTATTCATCTAATTCAGCTCCTTTTTATTTTCTGCATTTGTACTAAACCTCTTTAAAATTATAGCAATTCAAGTGTACTTTTAAAATTTTATAATAAAAGTATTGACAATTTATTTTAAATATGATACTATTCAATTAATTAATTGAATAGTTGATTTTATAAAAATAGTATAACACAATTTTTTTTAAAAATAAACTATAAATTACAAATTTAGCAAAAATAATTGAAGAAAGAGGTTGATGTAAAATGGCATTAAGTTTAAACAAAGATAATTTTGAAAAAAGCATTGCAAATGGAGTGGCTTTAGTAGATTTCTGGGCAGAATGGTGCAACCCTTGTAAAATGCAGCTTCCAATTATTGAAGAATTTTCAAGAGAAATGGAAGGAAAAGCTACAGTTGGAAAAGTGAACGTGGATGAACAATTGGAATTAGCACAAAGTTTTGGAATCCAAAGCATTCCCACATTAATTTTATTCAAGGATGGAGAGCCTGTTAAAAAATTAGTTGGATTGCACTCAAAAGAGTCACTTTACGAAGAAGTGAACCAAGTATTATAAAAAATGTTATTTAGAGATATATTTGTTTATAAAAAAGTCTAGCTGTTGTTTTCTCAACTTTGCTAGGCTTTAATAATAAATATTAATTTTGAAAAAGGAAGGGTAAAAAATATGTATGATTCAGTAATTATAGGCTCAGGACCAGCAGGACTAACAGCCGCAATTTATTTAAGCCGTGCAGGATTAAAAAATATAATTATAAACGGAATGGAGCCAGGCGGACAACTTACAACAACAACAGAAGTTGAAAATTTTCCAGGTTTTCCACAGGGAATTTCTGGACCACAACTAATGGAAGATATAAAGGCTCAATCTCAAAATTTTGGAACGGAATTTTTGCAGGCAGTGGTAAAAGATATAGAAGATGTTGTAACTGATAACAAAAAAACTTTTAAATTACATTTAGACAATGGAAATATTATAGAAACAAAAACTGTTATTTTGTCAACTGGAGCGAGTGCAAAATATCTTGGAATTGAGAACGAAAAGGAAAATATTGGAAAAGGAGTGAGTGCTTGTGCCACTTGTGACGGATTTTTCTATCGTGGGAAAGATGTTGTTGTAATCGGCGGTGGAGATACTGCGATGGAAGAAGCTGTCTTTTTAACAAAATTTGCCAACAAAGTTATAGTTATTCACAGAAGAGATACGTTACGTGCTTCAGTAATTATGCAAAAAAGAGCAAAAGATAACGTTAAAATCGAATGGAAACTGGACTACACTCCAAAAAAAGTACTAGCCGATAAAAAAGTTACAGGAATAGAACTTATAAATAACAAAACAGGCGAAACTGAAATTTTAACAACTGACGGAATCTTTGTCGCAATTGGAAGAACCCCAAACACAAAATTTCTTGAAGGAAAAGTAGAAATTGACGAAAGAGGTTACATTATAACAAAAGGAAAATCCTCAAAAACAAGTATTTCTGGAATCTTTGCAGCGGGAGATGTCCAAGACAATAGGTACCAACAGGCAATAGTTGCGGCAGGAAGTGGAGCGATTGCAGGGCTTGATGTGGAGGAATACTTGAGAGAAAACAATTTATAATTTTAAAAAAGAGACTCGTAAAAAATAGTCTCTTTATTTATTTAAAGTGTAAAACAAAAGAAACTGTATATCATTACAGTCTCTCCCGTTAAATTTATTTTACAGCTCTACAGGAAATATCTTTTCCATTTTGTGTAAATATTGCTTCTTTACCTTTTATATGAATTTCAATATTTTCATCTTTATATCTTGAACCACTTGCAGATACAACTTGATCCAATAAAAAACTTGCATTTGAGTTTTTGTCTACTAATTGAATTGTATTATCCGTAACGTAGTACATAGTAAATCTCTTTTTATTATTACATCTAAATTCCTGAGAAGCTACAGGTTTACGTATGTCATTTATAACAGGATAATGTTTTACAGTTTCTGCATTTGAAAATGTTAAAATTTTCCCTTTATCCGTTGTTAATACCAAAGTTTTCTGATTAACCAGCTTAATTTTTTTTACACTTTCTAAAAGAGTCAAGTATTCTCTTTCAATTTTCATCAAATTATCAGAACCAGCCATTTCTGTAGATCCAATACCTTCAATACTGATATTATCATTAATTATCTTATAATTTCCAGAATAATTATTTATTCCAGCATTTCCATTTATTTCATTTTCTGTGAAGGAAAGTGTGATTGACTTCTCATTTTTTAACTGAAATTTCATATCTTTCCCTGCCATATTGATAAGTTGCCAGTTAGTATTACGTAATTTTTTTTCTAAAGTTAAAGCTTTAAAAGTCCATGCTTCTCCTTTATTATTACTTAAAGTAAGTGTTTCCTTATCATAGCTTATTTTTGGAGAAGATTGCAAAATATCAAAAAATTTTCTTTCAATATCCATCAGTTCTTGAGGACCAGCCATTTCTGTAGATCCAACATTAGGTGAAATCAAAATATTATTTTGAATTTTATAATTTCCAAAATAAGTATTTACAGCTGAATGACCGTTAATTCTGTCTTTTGAAAAATTAATTGTGATATTGGTTCCTTTTGGAATTGATAAAACTTTATCTTTTTGCTGAATTTTTGATAATTCCCACGAAGTTTCATTCAAAGCATAGATATTTCTTTTTTGTGTATATGCGCTTGAAACAAAACAGTTAAATACAAACATCACAAAAATTCCAATCAAAACAAATGCTTTTTTCATTTTAAATACCTCTTTTCATTTTTTTCTTAAGTAAATAATATCATAAATTTATTAAAAAAAAATGAGAAAATCTAAAAATTTATAGAAAATTTTTCCCTTAAATAATTTTTTTCCATTTTTTTAACTTTTATAACCTTTTCTCTAAAATAAATATCGAAACAAAAATCAGCACAAAGCCAATTAATTCAAAATCTCAATCCAAAAATAACAACAGATAATATTGCAGCAAGGCTCGCTAAAACCATTCCATGCAGTTTCTTTTCTGTTTGCATATTTATATTATCTTCTCCCAATTTATATTCTATTTATATCTCTATTTTCAAAATTTAGCCAACAAAATATTTTGCTCTTTATTCTTAAAAAAAATTATACATAAAAAAATGCCTTTGCAATTAACTTGTAAAAGCATCTTTTTTATACTAAATTTAATTTATTATCTTAAAGATTTAATTGCTTCAAAATCATCAATAATTTTTTGTTCTTTAGCAATTTCTCTGTCTAATTGATTTTTTAAATTTTTGTATTCAGTAACTTTGGCTTTAAATTCTTTTTCAAAGATACTTGTATTAGCATTTGCTTCAATTTCAGCAATTCTTTCATCAATCTTATCTTTCATTGCATTATAATTGTTTAATCTTTGAGAAGCTGCATTTGCTTGTCTTTCTTGTTCGTTAAATTTTGCTTCTTCCATTTGTTTTATTTTATTCAATTGATTTTCTAAGTTATCTAAACTGCTTTCAATTGATGTTCCACCTTTTGCAGGTTTAACTGCTGCTTGTTTTTTTGGAGCTGCAAATGAAACACTGCTTAATACTAAAACTCCTAATAATACTGCTAATTTCTTTTTCATATTTTATCCACGAGAATTAAACATAAATTTTATTATATCTTTATTTCTCGCCTCTCCTTTCATTAACTTTATTTTAGTTACTTCCTTTTAAATTTTCTATAGCTGCAAAGTTGTCAACTGTTGTTTTTAAAGATTTTATTTCAATATCTAATTTCTTAACTACAGCTTCATATCCTCTTTCCAACTCAGAATATTGTGATCTAAGTTCTCTTGAATTTGACGCTGATTTAATTTTAGATATTTTTTCTAGAATTTGATCTTTTTGAGCTTCTAGCTGAGCTAACTTAGCTGCTGCTGCATCAGCATTTGTTTTTAATTTATTATACTCTTGATTTTCCATATTTACCAATTTTTCATATTCTGCTTCAAGTTGATTAAATCTAGCATCTACTGTTACTTGTCTTGCTGATTTTGAAGCAGTAGCTGAGAATGATAAAGCGCTCAAAAGTACAAATAAAACTCCAACTTTTTTCATTATTTTGCCTCCTATATTAGTTATCGGTTTTAATTATCTTTTATATTATATATCATTTGTCCAAAAATGTCAATTTTTATTTAAAAAATATCTCTTTTAAACGTATTTTATTACTTTACCTTAAAAGAGACATTTTTTACTTTCAGTTATTAATTAATAGTTACTACTATTTAATATTGATATTATAGAATGCTTTTTTACCTTCATAAACTGCTTCTTCAGCCAAATCATCTTCAATTCTTAATAACTGATTATATTTAGCCATTCTATCTGTTCTTGAAGCAGATCCTGTTTTGATTTGTCCTGCATTTGTAGCAACTGCGATGTCCGCGATTGTATCGTCTTCAGTTTCTCCTGATCTGTGAGATACTACTGCAGTATATCCAGCTTTTTTAGCCATTTCAATCGCATCTAAAGTTTCTGTTAAAGTACCAATTTGGTTTACTTTAATTAAGATTGAATTAGCAATTCCTTTTTTAATTCCATCTGCTAATCTTTGAGTGTTAGTAACGAATAAGTCATCCCCTACTAATTGAACATCTTTACCAATTGCGTCAGTTAAATCTTTAAATCCATCCCAGTCATCTTCAGCTAATCCATCTTCGATAGATACTATTGGGTATTTAGAAGTTAAGTGTTTGTACCATTCAACCATTTCAGCAGAACTTCTTACAACTCCACCTTCTCTTTTGAATGTATAAGTGTAAGATCCATCAGCATTTTTAGTTGCAAATTCAGATGAAGCAGCATCCATTGCGAATGTAACATCTTCTCCTAATTTGT
>CAUUWI010000019.1:0-20110 GCA_963548925.1 uncultured Leptotrichia sp.
GTTCTCTTTTTTCTTTTTTGGAAAAAAATTTATTAAAAATATTATATAAAAAAAGTATAAACATTGATTTTTAATCTAATAAATGATATTATTTAGATAGATTTATTTTGGGGTGATGTTATGGATTTGTCAAAAATTAAATTAGCCGTAATTATTCAATGTGAAATTGCGAAAAGGCGTTGTAGTGGCTATCATTGCATCCAGTCGTTTTATGAGAGAAGTGGAGGTTTTTCTGAATATCCGATGGATCAGGATATGAGAGTTCTTATGTTTCAATGTGGAGGATGTAATGGAAAAGGAATAAATTCACTTTTAATGAATGTAAATAAATGTATAAAAAAGGAAGGAAAAATTACCCCTGAAGAAGTGGCTATCCACTTTGCTTCTTGTATTACACTTGATAATCATCATTCTTCCAGATGTATGTTTTTAAATTATATGAAACAGCAAGTGTCCAAAACTTCTTTTAAGAATTCAATTATTATGGAAGACACCTGGTATTCAAAAACTGCAACTAAAAGACGAGCAGAAGGAGTTTATAAGACAAATAAAAAATAAAAAAATATTAGGAGAGGAAGTTATGAAGGAAATTATTGTAGAAATAAAAAATGAACAGGGACTTCATGCAAGACCAGCGGCTCTAATTGTTAATATTGCCAAAAAATATAATGTAAACCTAGAAATAGAAAAAATTGGAGAAAATGAGGTTATTGATGGAAAAAGTGTAATAGGTGTGATGACATTAGGTGCTGCCGAAGGAGAAAGATTGAAACTTAGGGCAGTTTCAGATGATGGAAATAACACTGGAGAAGAAAGTAAATTACTGGAAGAATTAAGGCAGTTAATTGAAATTAATAAGTTTTTTGAAAAATAATTATAAGAGATGTAAATATTTTAGTTTTTAGCAAATATTAGTAATAAATCTCTGATTTTTATAAGTGGGAGTAGGTTACAAATTTTATTATAGATAAAAATTAAATAAAGAGAAGGGAGAAGAGCTGAACCATAAAGGGACAGTTTTGTAGTGCAAAATGGACGAAAGAGAATTTGAAGTATTATTGGAAGATTATTTACCAGAGGAAAAAAAATCTGGAGATATAGTTGAAGGAGTGATTACACGAAAAGAATTGGATTATGGATTTCTGGATTTGAATGCCAAAAAAGAAGGAAGAATTTATGCTCATGAAGTTAATGATTTTGAAATTGGAGATAGAATCGAAGTTAAAGTTATAAGAGAAGATGATGATAATATTATCGTTTCAAAATTTGTGCTGGATAAAGCAAAAGAATTAGCATCGTTTAATGTTGATGACATTGTAACTGGGGAAATTTCCAAAAAGATTAAAGGTGGATATACTGTAAGAATTGGTAAAAATGAAGCATTTTTGCCATTTTCACTTGCAAGATTTAAAAAGGATAAGGATTACACAGGGCAAAAATTTAAATTTTTAATAAAAGAAAAAAATAAGAGTAATATCACAATTTCAAGAAGTGATTTAATTAAACTTGAAGAAGAGAAATATTTTGAAAGTGTGAATATTGGAGATATTGTTACTGGGAAAGTTAAGGAAGTATTTGATTTTGGAATTATTCTAGATTTAGAAGCAACAAGTGGATTTATTCATATTTCAGAAGTTTCTTGGGAACAAGTTGACAGTTTGATTGAAAAATATAAAATAGGTGATGAAATTAGTGCAAAAATTATTGAAAAAGATGCTGAGAAGAATAGATTAAAATTGAGCATAAAACAATTATCAGAAGATCCTTGGATAAATTTTGCAGCAAGCCATAATGTAGGCGATGTAGTTGAAGCAGTTGTAAAAGAGGTTCTTGATTTTGGAATTGTTGTAACAGTTGATGGAAATTCAGGATTTTTGCATATTTCAGAATTAGCTTGGCATAATGGAGCAAAAGAGCTAAAAAATTACAAGGAAGGCGATAAATTTTTGGCAAAAATTATTCAAATTGAAAATGAAAAGAAAAATGTTAAATTGAGTGTAAAACAGTTGTCAGAAAATCCGTGGAATACCGTGAAGGAAAAATATCATATTGGAGATATTATTGAAAAACCGATAACAGAGGTATTTGATTTTGGATTATTGATTTCGCTGGAAAAAGACATTGATGGACTTTTACACGTTTCTGACTTGTCATACAAAAGAGAATCAAACTTGACATCAAAATATAAAGCTGGAGACTTGATTAAATTCAAAATAGTTGACTTTAATGATGAAAAAAGCAGAATTACTTTAAGTGCTAAGGCACTACTTGATGACAGATGGGAAGTTCTTGAGGAAACTTATGACTTTGATAATGTGTTTACTGGAAAAGTTATGAATGTTCAGGATTATGGAATTTTTGTAGAATTGGAAAAAGGAATAGAAGTATTTATCCATAGAAATGAATTTTCTTGGGACAGAAAAGAGCATAAGAAATACAAAGTTGGTGATGAAGTAAAATTTAAAGTAATTATAGTTGATAAATTGGATAAAAAATTGTCAGGAAGTATTAAACAGTTGGAAAAATCACCTTGGAAAGAAGTAACTGAGCAATATAAAAAAGGAAATGTGGTAAATACTGAAATTGTCGAAATTCAGGAAAATTTCGTATTAGTTAAATTGACAGATAGATTTAATGGAATTATTCCAAAACGTGAGTTAGCAGAAGAATCTTTTAAAGATATTTCTGAAAAATTCTCTATTGGAGACAAAGTTGAAGCTGTAATTACTGATATTAATGAAAAGAGAAAATCTATTGCGTTGTCAATAAAAAAAGTAAAAGAACAGGAAGAAAAAAAAGAACTGGATGAACTTATGAAAGTCTATGGAGTATAATTTCAAAAATTCAAACATATACTAAATATATAGTTAAGTTTAAAAAATAAATTTTACATAATGAAAAAAAAGTGTTAAAATGTAATAGTAAATATTAGAATGCTGAAATTATATGGAGGTAAAATTAAAATGGCAAAAACAGAATTTATGAAATTTGTATATTTCGATAAAGAAATTGTAGAATTTGAAAAAGCGACAGTTAGTATTGCAACACATAGTTTACAATATGGAACAACTTGTTTTGGTGGAATTAGAGGATATTACAGAAATGGGAAAGTAGCGATTTTCAGATTGAAAGATCACTATACTCGTCTTATGAGTGCATCAAAAATGTTAGGATTTGAGTATTTTATTACTTGGGATGAATTTAAGGATATTGTTACGGAATTAGTTAAGAAAAATAATATAAAGGAAGATTTCTATATGCGTCCGTTCGTTTTTTGTAAAGAACCTAGATTATCACCTAAAAAAGCTGGACTGGACTTTGATTTGGCAATTTATATGCTGCCACTTGTAGATTATGTAAGTTCAGAAGGTGGATTAAATTTAATGAGTTCAACTTACAGAAAATACAACGATTCGGCAATCCCTACAAAAGCAAAAGCAGGTGGATCATATATTAACTCATTCCTTGCAACAAGTGACGCTCAAAGAAATGGTTACGATGATGCATTGATGTTTGACGATACAGGAAATGTAGTGGAAGTGTCAGTTGCAAATATAATCTTAGTTTACAGAGGGCAAATAATAATTCCTGATACTGGAAATGCGGCACTTGAAGGAATTACAGTAAGATCGGCATTGGAATTGCTTGAATACAATGGCTACAAAATAAATCGTGGAAAAATCGATAGATCAATGGTATTTACAGCAGATGAGTTGCTAGTAACAGGAACAGCAATGAAAATTACTTATGCAGAATCATTGGACAGACGTCCTATTGGGCAGTTAGACTTTAATGCAAAACCTGAAGCTGGTAAATTTCATAAATTGTTAAAATCAGAATATGAAAAAGTAATTAATGGGAAGCATGAATTGTCTTCTGAATGGTTATTTATTGTGGAATAATTTTTATAAGTTTATACTAAACCCCATTTAAATAACGAACTTATTATAAACTTTTTTAGTAATGGATAAAAGCCTAATATTTTAATATAATTTTCGCTTTTTAAACGGGGAATAGTATTAATTTAAAAAAGATAAACATAAAAAAATCGGAATTAATCTATATTACAGATATTCCGATTTTTTATTCAAATTTATTTAATATTAAAAATATGTTTAACATAGCCTTCTGCACTTTCCAGAAGTTTTTTTTCATTTAAACTTTCAGTCGCATCAAAAAGAATATAATGTGAAATCAAGTTTGCCTTGATATATTTAACAGTAGCTTCAAATGGAACTAAAATTTCATCCATTGAAAATCGAACAGAGCCAGTTTTTGAATATTCCTTCTTCGGACCTCCGACAGATACGGCAAATCCTATATTTTTCTCTTTAAGCCTGTATTCATTTCCATAAGCCCAGTTGAATGAAAGAACATCATCAAGCCATTTCTTTAATATCGGTGGACTGCTATACCAGTAAAGCGGAAATTCAAAAATTATGTTATCGTGTTTTGTAATTAATTCCTGTTCCTTTTCAATGTTTATATTCCAGTCTGGATATTCCTTATAAAGTTCGTGGACTGTGATTTTGTCAGGATGTTTTTCCAGCTCTTCTTTCCATTTTTTGTTAATTTTCGAATTTTCTATATCTGGATGTACTAAAATAACTAAAGTTTTCATAATTAATTTTTTCCTTTCATTTTTATTTTATTTAAAATTTTATTTTTTCTCAGAAAACATAAAATCAAATTCTTCATAATACAAATCTTTTGATTTTCCATCCACTATCTGTTCATCAATTTTTCTTAAGGAAATTTTATAATTAATTTTTCCTGCTGTCCCAATATATTCCAATTCTTTTTGAGAAACTTTGTATCCTTCATCTTTCTTATCCTGTAATTTTAAAGTTTTTAATTTGGATACGATTTGCTTAATTGCATCTTCATAATTTATTTTGGCAAGTTTCGTTCCATCTTTACTTTTTATTGTAATTATTTTATTTCTAATTGTAATTTTATATTTTTCAGATTCATTTTCTTGATCTATTGGTTCTGTATTATCAATCTTTCTGTAAGATATAAAATTGTCATAGCCTGCTGTATCAGATATAACTTCAGAATTTTCAATATTTCTTATTTCATATGTAATAACTTTCTGCTTTTCAGGAATTTCTTCATCTTCACTCTCATACACATAATAATCCTTCCAAGATTCCTTCACATCCAGTCCTTTTTCCAAGTCTTCAAGAGTTGAATAAACTTCTCCTTTCTCATTTTTAAAATTTAATTTTTGAATAGTGCTGTTGTTAGAAATATATGCAATTGTTGTATGAATCTGGTTTCCTTCCCTGTCAGCCAATTTCTGTGTAATTTTAGAAATTTTTCCATTTTTTAACGCTCCATATTTTACAAGCATTCTTTTTAATCTTTCTTTTTGACTGAAATTGCTTACACTTTTGGCACTAAACGGAGTATAGACTGCAATTACTACACAGGCGATTAAACTTATGAAAATTCCTGTAATATTCATTTTTCTGATGAATAAAATCATGCAGAAAAGTAGCCAGAATATTAAGATTAGTACATAGTACCGTTTTTCTGTAATTCCGTATTGATAAATTCGTTGAGAAAGTGCAAATAGTGAAGCAAATATTAAAGGTATTGAAAAATATGGAAAATATTTTTTGAAATTCCCAAAAAATTTATCTTTTTGTGTAAATGGTGTTATTAAAATCATAATGACAACACTAAATGCTGTATACCAAAGCACAAGATGAGAAATTAATCCTTTTGGTAATTGCATAGAAATAATAGTTTTAGCCATATAAATATATAAAACAGCCGTGTAAATAGCAATTAACGGAATAATTACAAACTTAATCAATGAATTGAAGATAGATGGAAATTCATAGTTTTCCAAATCGGCATCAGGTTTTTTTAATAAAGACAGGAACAGCGACGCTCCAAGGACTTCAGCTATAAACCAAGAAGAATACATAGTCAGTCTGAAAATGAAGAAACTTCTAGACTTAAAAAAGAGATAATTCACTGTTGTCAATACTATTCCAATTCCAGCAGAGAGAACAAGTGCAAAGATACCTGTTATAACAAAACCTGAAAATTCAGACTGCAGATATTTTTCCTTATTTTCTCTGTTTAAAATGGGAATTAATACAAATAGAATAATGGAAATAGGAATCAATGCAAAATAATAGATATTGTAATAATCATTGGTTCGCAAATATTCTACGTAAAAAATAATTGATAGAACAAATGTTATAACTGAATAAATACCTCTAACTAGCCATCTATTTTTTCCATAAAGATATTTTTCCCAAATTATTTCAGCCATCGCTGTAATAAAAATACTTCCAAATATAAGCAGATTAATTTCAATAAAGTTATCAGATTCAAAACTTCTAACTTCAGCTATATATACTCCTGTAATGAAATGTATAAAAGCTAAAATAATTGTTATTGGAAATCGATCAAATCCACTTTTGAAATGTAAAAGCAGTTTTTTTACATTTTCTTTAATTTTTTTCATCAAAATCACCTCTACTATACTTTATATTTCTTCTCTAAAATTACAAAATAGAGAAAATTATTTATTTCACAATAATAATAACATTTTTTAATTAAAGTAAAATGAGAAAAATCATTATAGTTCATTACTTCTTTTTTTTATTTATAATTTTATAAATAAATTACCCATTTGTTGAGAAATTTAGATTATCAAGAGTATTACTCTTACATAAGGTACCCTAATTTTCGTGCATAGAAATTTATATCATTTTCAAATTTATGCTTTGTAAATCCCTCAAATAATCTAGTTTTTGAAGTAGGTTTATATAAAACATTTGGATAAAATTTTGTATCATATCAGGAACAAATTTAGGACAGTCGATAATTCTTTTAGATTTAGCAGTTTTCGGAGGTGTTATAATATCCATTTTATTTATTCACTGAAAACTTTTATTTATCCTTATCTTATTTTTTCAAAATCTATATCTGATATTGTTAATGCTAACAGTTCACCTATCCTAATACCAGTATAAAATAATCCAACTACAGACCCTTTTTTATGTTCAATTGCCTTTATAAATTTATTAAATTCCTGTATTGTCCATACATTTATTTCGTCAGCATTCTTTTTTTCTATGGTTTCCGCAGCTAAACAAGGATTTTTTTTCTTTTAATTCCAAGTCTTTTAATATTAATTCCAGTTGCTCCGATTTTTCTTTCAGGAGCAACGAAACGCTTTTTTTGCATCATTTATCGTTTGTTCATCCAGTTTATTGTTTTCATTATCCAAAAAATTTACTATATTGTTTATTTCTTTTAATTCGTATTTTATCAAACTTAAATTATTTATTTTAAATCACTCCTATCTATAACTTTACAAACTTGATAATATTTCATTTGATGCTGAGCAGCTTATTTAAAAAAACTATACAAAATATCTAAGAAAATCTATTTTCAATAGGTTAATTTAAATTCACCCAAAATTCAAGATCAAAAATTTTAAAATTTTTTTTAAAAGGGCTTGATATAAGACCAGTGTGTATGTTAGAACAAAAAGTAGAGAAGTTAAAGAGAGTAAATTTTAATAAAAAATTTACATGATAAATTAATAAAAGAAGTCGAAAAGTTGTATTTTATTTATGTATTAGGAAGCCTTTCAGAATATGAATACGATGCTTTAAGAAATAATACTAAAAAAAAAAGAAATTTATAAAATTATTATTGAATTTTTTAATATAAAATAAGGGGATTAATTTTGGTTCTACTATCTTTTTGAAGGGAGGATAAATGGTGAACCGAAAAGTTGTATTTATTTTACTAGCAACATTTTTACTATCTACTGTGAGTTTTGCGCATAAAAGTAGAACAAATAGCAAGGGTTGCCATACAAACCACAAAACTGGCGAATATCATTGCCACAAGAAAAAATAGTAAATTTTTTAAGAGCTTTTAAAAAAGGCTCTTTTTTTTTCAAAAAATATTTGATAAAACGCAAATTAAAAGTTATAATAAATTTGAGGTGAATTTTAAAACTAAAAATAGATAAAGATTTGACTTGGGGAAATATTGAGGAAATAATGGGATATACAAGATAAAATATTGATTATGCGTTTATAAAAAGAATACTCAAAAAACAATACAAAAAGTTTTTTAAAAACTGGGGACAGTTTAATTTTTTTATACAAATCTATTTGACAAAAATCAAATAAAGGAATGAAGAATCGGAAAAAACAAAATCCTAAAAGAAAGAAGGTGTGAGATGAAAAAATTTTTTTAAATTAGGCTTGTTATTTCCGATAAAGAAATTGAAAGTTAAGATGAAGGAGAAGGAATGATTTTTTTAGAAAAAAACACAGCTAAACTTAGAATAACAAAAGAAATCGAAGAAATTCTGTCAGAAAACAATATAGGCATAAACAATTTTGAAGAAATTTAACGCAAGTAAGAACGGACTATAAGCTTAATTTAAAAGATATTAAAAAAAGATATGTTGTATATAACTTTGTGTATATAGCGATGATTATTGTTTTTCTTCTAATTGTTTTTCTTGAGTTTCTTGAAAAAATCTAATTAATTCAAAAATAAACATAGGAATTGTGGCAGTGATAAAAAACGTAAAAACTCGTTTCAATGTCAAATTAAAAACTATTAAATTATAATTTAGATTTAAAATATTTATAAAAAAGTAGTCTAACGTAAATATGAAATTTAAAATTGAAATTTTTATGATTTTTAAATCTTTGACATAAACAGCAATAGCCAAAAATATGCTACTGACAGAAAGAAAAGTGTTTAATGTTTGATTATCGAACTCAATTGAATAATAATTCATCAGAAAAATAAAAAAATTAATGATAAAAATTGAATTTTGAAAATAAAATTGAAAAAATAGGCGCTAAAAAATAGGACGGAATGCTCTGACTAAAAAATTATGAACTGTTAAATGAATTTAGAAAGAAAATATAACAAAGAAGAAACAACAGCAATTAATATGTCAAGAGAAATAGCTGAATTACCGCCTATTACTCAAAGTGATGAGAATAAAGCGGTTGAAGGTAAAGAAGTTAAGAGTGAAGTAACGGAAATTGAAGCTATTGCAACAGAGGAAACGGCAGAAGAAGTTAAACAAAGAAGAAATGAAAATGAAAGAAGAAGAATAAAACAACAAGGCGGATTGAGACCTAAACAAATATTTAAGTACCCTTTGATTGACTGGGATGGCAAAGTGGAAGATGTTATTTGTGAATATCCATCGACAAAACAGGCGATCAAATATTCTAAAAATGTAACTTGATCCTGCAACTGGTAAAGGAATATTTTCTTTTGCTGATACAGTTACTGACTTCTATAATGATGGATTGTTGCCAAAATTTGAAATTGAAGATTTTCCAGCAAGTGAAATTGCAGAATTGGCTACTTTCCTGTCGGAAGTGGTAAAAAATCCCTTCTTTAAATAGAAATCCTGCATTTTTTTACGAAGGTAAAATGTATATAAATAAAGATGAGATACTAAAAGAAATAACAGAAGTTGAAAACTTGGCATTTCAGTTGAATTAAATGATAATTTTAAAAGTTTTAGTTCGTTTGAATTTTTAGAAAGATATAACAAAAATGATATTCCTGAAAAGGAATTTGAAACATTTTTGAAAATGTGTTTCTATGATACAGAAATACAGAAAATAAAAGAGCAGGAACAGAAGAAAATGAAGAAAGGAAGATAAAATGGCTAGCGGAGTAGGAGTTACATATGAGTAGGAGTTTGTCATAAAAGACAAGAATGCAAAACAATGGGTAAAGTCTATGCAAAAAGAAGCCGAAAGACTAGTTAAAATATTAGATAAAGTCAGTTTAAACAATTTCAACAAACAGATTCAGCATATGCAAAAACATTTACAAGCACAAGGGGATAAATTGAAATTTCAAATGAAAATGGCTCAAGATATGATGAAAACTCTTGGAACTGGTAAAACTGTAAAAAGTGGATTAGATAATGTAAAAAAAGACACGCAAGCAGCTAAAAAGAAAATGGATGAACTGAAAAGGCAAAAGAGGCAGTCGGAAAAACAGTCAAAGACCCTTTAAAAAATGTTGCAAAAGTACTGACAATGCTATGAAAAAAAGAGTTAAAGGGCTTTTAAATAAAGTTTGTGATAGAGTATTGTATAAGGTTGAAAGTTTTATTATTCAAGCTGGAATGGAAGCGTTGCAGGAATATGGGCAAACCGATTATGAATTACGTGGTGCCTCTGCTAAAACAGGTGGGTATGGAACTGACTTGAAAGAATACAGGAAACTTACAAAACAAGTTGGGGAGCGACTAAATTTAATAATCTGGATGTTGTACAGGCTATAAATGCAGGAGCAACTTTAGGGATAAAAAAAGATGAAATGAAACAAATTATCCCTGCAGCTTCAAATTTGGCACAAGCATTTAATTCAGACATTACACCAGCACTCGAAATGGTAAAAATGTACATGAACTCTTATCAATTGTCCGCAAAAGAAGCACAGAAAGTAACTGATATGATAGCTGTTACATCTAAAAATATTGCAGCAGATTCGCCAAGACTTGCTGAAGGATTTAAATATGTCGGGGCTTCTGGAAAAGCATTAAGAGTTCCGATGGAAACAGTTTATGCAATGCTTGGTAAAATGAACGATAACGGGTTATTGGGTTCTACAGCTGGAACAGGATTTAATCAAATGTTGAAAGTATGAAAGATTTTAAAAAGCGTGGAAAACTAGAAGATTTAATTGGTAAAGTTACAGATGAAAAAGGGAATTTACAAGATATGACTTCTATTCTGAAAAGGTTAAAAGGTGTAACTGATAAAATGGGTAATGCCGATAAGGCTGGAGTTTTAAAATCTATTTTCGGAGTGCAAGGTGGAAGAGCAGTAAATACTTTGTTAAACGGAAGTATCGAAGATTTGAAAAAACTTCAAAACGAAATTAAAAATAGTAGCGGAGCGGCTGAAAAATTAAGTAAATCTATGATATAAGAAAGTGCAGGAGCTGTAGAAACTTTAATGGGGACAATGTCGAGTACATTTGCCCCCGTGTTTGATTCACTAGAGCCTTTATTAGTTCCGGTTGCAGGGCTGTTTATGGGAATTGCTGAAGCGATAGAAATGGTTGCTGAAAAAGCTCCTTGGTTATTAAAATTAGTTTCTGTTTTGGGGGCATTAGTTGTCAGAGAACTAGTTTTTCAAAAATTAAAGGCAAGTATTGGACCTTTAACTGGAATAAAGGAAGCAATTGAATTAGCTTGTGGATCTATTATTGGTAATATCAATAGGATGATAGTTACAGCGTGTAATGCAGCAATAGGACCTATTAAAAATCTATTGAGTACTGGAAAGGGGTAGAAAAATAAAAAATAATAACGAGTGGATTTACCCTCAACCTCTACAGTATCAGAGGCCAAGTTTGGGGAACGTCAAAGTTGAAAAAGCAGTAGGAACTAACAACTTCCAAGCTCAAGGCGGTGGCGGAATGACTACCATTGATGAACATGGAGACGAAGCTATTTGGTTGCCAAACGAAAGTATGGTTGCGAGAAACACTACAACTCTTGATATGTTGAATAACTTAAAATCTATTAAAAAGAACACACGTGGCGGTGCAAAGGAAACTGGAATGATTGTTAAAAACAATAATCACTTTGTATTCAATATTAACGGAACTGATGAAATGTTGCAGGAATTGAAACGTGAACTTGAAAAATTAGTCAAGGAATCAAGAAAAAGAAATTACACGATGTTTACGTACACTAAACTTAACAAAGTTTATGCTCCGTTTGCAATTACAAGCGTCAGTTATTCAGAAAATTACGAGAATTACACAAGTATCAAAGTTTCAATAAATCTGAAAGAAATAAATTTACTATAGCGGACGGAAAAACGCATACGTTCCTGAAATAAGTACACAGAATAAGGAAATGAATCCAGTTACATTGAGCGAGCCAATGAAAGGCGGACTTGGAGATGATCCTAGAACAGGAGATATTAAGTCATGAAAAAATTATATAATTTTGATATTACATATAAGGAAAATGGCAAGAGCAGTTATAAAATTCTGTTTGACGATGGAGAAAAGACACTTGTAGTAACGTTGGAAATTTACAATATAAGAGAGCTTTGGTATTGGATATAAAGAGCGATAACGAGGATTTGCATATCGGATAAAGAATTAACACTTATGAAGATTTATTTTTGATATACAGGAGAAGATATAAGGAATTTCCAAACATTAAAATGATAGTCTTGCCGATTAATTTGAACGGATTTGATGTTGAGTTTGCAACAAAATACACCTTCCGTTATAATAGAGTTGTTCAAGCTACTATTAATGAAAGGAAGGTGTTTATATGGCTAATTATTCCCACTCGATAGTCCCCGGCGGTTTTGAAGAAATATCATACACAATTCTATTAATTCCATTTACTTTGTTTATAATCTTATTCGACACTTCTTCTAAAAATTCGCAAGGAAGTTTTGAACAAGTGGCTGTCATAAAATCAATTGTGTTTACTGAACGAATAGCCGCAACGTATTCATAAGTTCTCTGGTCTCCCATTACTCCGACAGTTTTTACAGGTAATAACGTTACAAATGCCTGATCCACTTTATCATAAAGTCCCTTTTCCATCAATTCAGTAATAAAAATATCATCAGCTTCCTGAAGAATTTTTACTTTATCAGGAGTAACTTCTCCGATAACTCTAATTCCCAATCCTGGACCTGGGAATGGATGTCTTTTTATAATTATGTCTGGCAATCCTAATTCGTGTCCTACTTTTCTCACTTCATCCTTAAATAGTTCTTTTAAAGGTTCTAACAGTTCAAATTGCAAATCTTCTGGCAGTCCTCCTACGTTGTGGTGAGATTTTATTGTGTGGGAAGGGCCTTTTATGGACTGGGATTCGATTACATCTGGGTAAATTGTTCCTTGTGCTAGGAATTTTGCACCTTCCTGTCCTTTAAGTTTTCTAATTTCTTCGTTAAATACTTCGATAAATTCATTTCCGATGATTTTTCTCTTGGCTTCAGGCTCGTCTACACCTTTCAATTTGTTTAAAAATCTGTCTTTTGCGTCAACAAAAACTATGTTTAAGTCAAAATGTTCCTTGTAATATTCCAAAACTTTTTTTCCTTCATCTTTTCTTAGAAGACCAGTGTCTACGAACATGCAGGTAAGCTGGTGTCCGATTGCGTTGTTAATAAGAACTGCGGCAACTGACGAATCCACTCCTCCAGAAAGAGCAAGCAGTACGTGTTCATCTCCAACAGTTTTTTTAATAAATTCTGTTTTTTCAGCGATAAAGCTTGAAATTTTCCAGTTTCTTTCACATTTACAGATGTTAAATACGAAGTTTTCCAAAATTTGTGTCCCGCATTCAGAATGGATTACTTCTGGATGAAATTGAAGTGCATAAATTCCGTCGTTGTTTGTAATTGCGGCGATTGATGAATCTGTTTTTGCAATTATTTCAAAGTTTTTTGGCAATTCTGTGATGTGGTCGTTGTGGCTCATCCAAATGTTAGAAGATTTTTTTACTCCTGTAAACAATGGATTATCGCTATTTTCTACTTCTAGCACAGCTTTTCCGAATTCTCTTGAATCAGCCTTTTCAACTTTTCCACCATTTAAATGTGTAATCAGCTGCATTCCGTAACAAATTCCCAAAATAGGAAGATTTAAGTTAAATACTTCTGGATTCACAGTTGGAGCGTCTTTTTCATAAACTGAAGCAGGACCTCCTGAAAAGATAATCCCTTTTACCTTCTCTTCTCCATTTTTTATTTTTCCAATATCAATTAAAGGCACAATTTCACAATAAACTTCCATTTCTCTAATTCTTCTGGCAATTAATTGGCTGTATTGTGAACCAAAATCGATAATAATAATTTTTTCTTTCACTATTTCACCTCTGTTTATTAAATTTTTTTCATAAAATGTAATTTTACACAAATATTTTAGCATTATTTTTAAGTTTTTTCTATAATTTTTTTGAATTTTCCAGTTTCCATCTATTTTTAAATTTTATTTTTTATTTATGCCTATAAATAGCCATTTAATAAGAAAGTGAAAAAAAAAACTTGAGTTTTTTGGCAAAATAGAGTATTATATAATTTATAAAGAGTAAGATAAAAAATATATGCTTTATTTTAGGAGGAAAAATGGCAGTAGTGAAAGATTTGGAAAGTTTGAAGGAGCTTATTCAGAGAGTTAGAAAGGCTCAGGAGGAATTTGCAACGTTTGATCAGGAAAGAGTTGACAAGATTTTTAGAAAAGTGGCTCAAAAAATGAATGATGAGAGAATTACGCTGGCAAATCTGGCAGTGGCGGAAACTGGAATGGGGATTGTGGAAGATAAAGTTATAAAAAATCACTTTGCTTCTGAATATATTTACAATAAATATAAAGATGAAAAAACTTGTGGGGTGTTGGAAGATGACAGATCCTATGGAGTTAAAAAAATTGCAACTCCAATAGGAATTATCGCAGGGATTGTACCTACAACAAACCCAACTTCAACAGCAATGTTCAAAACATTAATATCATTAAAAACAAGAAATGCAATAATATTTTCACCACACCCAAGAGCAAAACAGGCAACTATCGAAACAGCTAAAATTGCATTGGAAACAGCGGTAAAATATGGAGCGCCAAAAGATATAATTGGATGGATTGACGAGCCAAGTGTAGAATTGTCAAGAGAACTTATGGCAAGTGCTGACTTGATACTTGCAACAGGTGGGCCGGGAATGGTTAAGGCTGCATATTCATCAGGAACTCCTGCGATTGGAGTTGGAGCTGGAAATACGCCGGTTGTAATTGATAAATCGGCAGATATAAAAATGACTGCAAACTACATTTTGATGTCAAAAACATTTGATAATGGGGTAATCTGTGCAACAGAACAGTCTGTAATTATAGATAAGGAAATTTATGACAGAGTTAAAAGTGAATTTTTAAACAGAGGAGCTTATATCCTTAACGAAGAAGAATTAAACAAAGTAAGAGAAATATTATTTATAAATGGAAACTTGAATGCTGAAGTAGTTGGAAAAAGTGCATATGTTATCGCAAGTATGGCAGGATTTGAAATTCCAAAAAGTTCAAAAGTATTAATTGGGGAAGTAGAATCTACTGCAACAGAAGAACCTTTTGCACACGAAAAATTATCGCCAGTGCTTGCAATGTATAAAGCTGAAAATTTTGAAGAGTCGCTGAAAAAAGCTGATGAGCTAGTAAAACTTGGAGGATTGGGACATACTTCATCATTGTACATTAATTTAGCGGAAAAAGAAAAAATAGATAAATTTGGAAGATTGATGAAAACAGGACGTACATTAATCAATATGCCAGCGTCACTTGGAGCAATCGGAGATGTATTTAACTTTAAATTAGAGCCGTCATTAACACTTGGATGCGGTTCGTGGGGAGGAAATTCTGTGTCAGAAAATGTAGGAGTAAAACATTTGTTAAATGTAAAAACAATTGCAGAAAGAAGAGAAAATATGTTATGGTTCAAAGTTCCTAAAAAAGTTTACTTCAAATACGGTTCATTACCGACAGCTTTAGAAGAATTAAAAGGAAACCACAAAAAAGCCTTTATCGTAACAGATAAAGTGCTGGCAGAATTAGGGTATGCAGAGCATATTACAAAAGTATTGGATGAGATACATATTGATTACAGAATATTCTCTGAAGTAAAGGAAGATCCAACATTAAGTTCAGCTCAGGCTGGAGCAAAAGCAATGATTGAATATAATCCTGACGTTGTTATCGCTCTTGGTGGAGGATCTGCAATGGATGCCGCTAAAATTATGTGGGTACTGTACGAACATCCTGAATTGAAATTTAGAGATTTGGCAATGAGATTTATGGATATTAGAAAAAGAATTGTTGAATTTCCTGAAATGGGTAAAAAGGCTAAATTTATCGCAGTTGCAACATCGGCTGGAACTGGTTCGGAAGTAACACCGTTTTCAGTAATTACAGATGACGACACTGGAATTAAATATCCGCTTGCAGATTATGCATTGACACCGGACGTAGCAATTAACGACCCTGAACTTATGCTTACAATGCCAAAAGGGCTTACAGTAGCTTCTGGAATCGACGTATTTACACATGCTATTGAATCTTATGTTTCAATTATGGCGACAGAATACACAAAACCGTATTCAAAAGAAGCAGCAAGACTTGTATTCAAATACTTGCCAGAATCAGTAAATTTAGGTTCAAAAGCAATTAAGGCCAAAGAAAAAATGGCAAATGCGTCTTGTCTTGCAGGAATGGCTTTCGCAAACGCATTCTTAGGAATAAACCACTCGCTTGCACACAAACTTGGAGGAAAATTCCATGTTCCGCATGGTGTTGCAAATGCTATGCTTCTTGAGGAAGTTATCCGTTTCAATGCAGTTGAAGCTCCAACAAAAATGGGATTATTCCCTCAATACAGATATCCTGACGCAATGCAAAGATATGCTGAAATGAATGATTATCTAGGATTTGGCGGAAGCACTAAAGAAGAAAAATTGGAAAACTTGATTCAAGGAATTAACAGACTTAAAGACGAAATTGGAATCCCTGCAAGCATTAAGGAATGGGGAGTTCCTGAAAAAGACTTCTTGGAGGCAGTGGACGAAATGTCGTTGGATGCCTTTGACGATCAATGTACACCAGCTAACCCAAGATACCCGCTAATGGAAGAATTAAGAGAAATTTACTTAAAATCTTACTACGGGAAAGAATGGGAAAATGAAAAAGAAAGAGTAGCACAAATTTTAGGTTTTTAATTGAAATAGCTATTAAAAGTTAGTTTATCCAGATAAATGACAAGAGACTGTCTCAAAAGATAATTTTGGAGATTTGTCTCTTTTTTTCTGTTTTTGAACAAAAAAATAGTTCAAATTTGAACTATTCTACTTTTTTGGCATTATTTTCATACTAATTTTTTATCTTTTATAAAATTATATAAAATTCCTAAAATTACACTTATTACAACTGTCATTACCGATTTGAAAATCATTTCATCACTTATTTTTATTACAAAGTGAAGCACAATTAGATGAATTAAAAATGCGAAATATGTGGAGTTTACTATTATTTTTATAAAATTATTTCTTTTGGTAAAATTAAATTTACACCAGAATGTAAAAAAGGAAACTGTCATTATGAAAGTTCCAAGTGAATTTTTATCAAAAAAATCGGATACACGTTTACCTGTTGTGGTAAAGACATATTTGGTAGATAGGAAACTTATGAAAAAACCTAAAAAATAAAAAAGTATTATCCAAACAAATGAAAAATCTTTTATTCTTTTATCGTATTTTTTTACAAAATAACCTAGAATGTAATAACCAATAAAGCCAGTTATTGGAAAATTTGAAAATGGAATTTCGACAAAATTAAAATATCTCAGGTAAGGATTTAGAATGTTGCACAAAAACCAGAGAAAAACTACAAAAAATGTTTCTTTTTCAGCATATTTCAATATTTTCCGAAGCCAAGGCGTGAGAAAATACAGCCCCAGAATCATATAAATATACCAAAAATGTGGTGCCGCAAACGCTTTTCCCTTTAAAATCGGCACAATCGGAACTTTAAAAAAATAAATATAAATCACGTTAAAAACAATAAAAAGCGGTAAAATGTTTAAAATTCTCTTTTTAAAAAATAATGCTGCATTTTCTGATTTATCCAACAGCAAATATCCGCTAATCATCACAAAAAGATTAACTCCGATTGAAATAACCGCATATCCTCCCATCCAGACATTTATCCCATACTGCCTGTTCAATGTGTGCAAAAGCACAATAAAAATAAACGCACAAATTCTTATAATATCAATAGCCATTAATTTTAAAACTCCTAACCTTTGTAATAATCATAGCTTAAAATTGTATTTTCCTATACTTCCTAGCAATTATCAGTAAAATTGCACAAGTTAGAAACAATATTGAAAATTTTATAACAGATGTGTTCGATAACCTAAGTTTTTTTATTTCCACAAGGGGTCAAGACCCTTGCTTCAGAATATTTGTTTATTGAATTCTAAATACATATAGTTGTCGAACAGGTCTAATCATAAAATTTTTCTAAAAATAAAATATTTAAAATTGCCATTTTTTAATTGGATAAACAAATATTAAAACAAAAAAGTTCAGTATTTTCGACTTTTCTTTATTTAATTAAGCTAATTTTTATAGTATCTCCTCGTTTTTGTATTTTTTTAATCTTCAGTTTCTAAGTTTTCCAAGCAATGTTTCATTATAGATATTTTATCATTTTTAGTTAAAACAAGCGTTTCCTTTATATAGAAATTATAGACTAAAATAAGTAATATAATTACTCCCAAAAAAGTTAGCCAATTTATTAAAATTATGTGCATGTTCATTCTTTGTTCATTTGATAAATCTTTATATGTGGAAAATAACACATCAAAATATTTATTAAAAACATTTACTATTATTGAACCTATACCTATTATTATACCTCCCAATATAATTTTATTAATTTTTTCTTTATTTAAATCATATTCTTTAGATACTTCTTGTGTTAATTTCTCTTTTTCCGCTATTTTAAGTTTATATGTATTCTTCATCCTTGCTAAAAATTTATTTTCTAATTCATCGATTAAGTTTATTTTTGAAAGTTTATTTACACCTTCTAAAAAAGTTTTGTTTTTTAATCGTACCCAAAACACTTTACATGAACTTATAAATGAAACAACAATACCTTTATCATTTTTTATTTTCTTACTAACAATATACCTGTATTCTAGGAAAACTAAAATAATCATTATAAAAAATGTTAGAAATAGTATTAAATCTGTTATTATTCCCCAATAATTTATTAACACACTTAGTTTAACACAGTAAAAAAATATTAAATAAACTACAAAAGTAAGACCTGGTAGAATGTATGAAGTGTATGTTTTAATAGAAATAATATTCACTACCAATAATACTAGTAATACTATTGTACATAAACCAAATTTCGGAATCTTTATTAGAAAATTATAAAAATAATAATAAAACAATATTGTAAATGGTAATATAAATAATATAGTTATTAATATTTTAAAACTATTATCCATATGTTTCCTTGTATAAAATCTATTTAACTCATCCCATATTGTAAGTAAATTGTCAAGAGATTTTTTGTTATTTGTATTTTCAGTCATATTTATCACCTTTCTAATCTAAAATTTAAATAATATGCTACATTTTTTTATTCTACAACTCAATTTCCAAATCTTTAGAAATTTTTCTATAAACTTGTGTATTTTTTTATTTTTCCAAATTTTTCTTTTTCTAACTTATATTTCACTAATATTACTTACACTTTCCGTATTTCCAAAAATTCCAAATGTAAAAAATAATAAAACTATTATCAGTTTTTTCATTTTTATATTTTGCTCCTTTCGTATTTATAGCCTAAATTTAAAAATTTAATATTTCTATTTATACTAAACCCCATTTGAAAAAAAGAAATTATTTCCTATTTACTTTTTGACAAGGAGGCTTGACCCCTTGCTAAATGGAATTATAAAAACTTCATCGTTTTAATGGGAATAGTATTATCCCAGTATCATTTAATTTTACCAGTTTGATATTAAAAACTCTGTTTTAATATGTTTTTTTCAATACATAAATTACCAAATATTTATATTTAATCTTGAGAAATAAGTCCCAAAGATTTTTCAATTTTAATTGTTCTGTCAACATCTTTTTTGTAAGTAACACCTAACTTATAGTAATGATTTTCTTTCATTTTCAAAAAACTCCATCCGTAATCTTTTTTCTCAATTACTAGATACTGTCCTTTTTCATTGGATAAAATTGCCTTTATTTTGGGCTCTTCTATATTATCTGTCCTCTTGTAATCCCACAAAATCTCAAAATAATTTGTAGAGTCCCAAATCCATTTTTTCACATCTTCTGTATTTTCAAGTTTTTTCCCATTTACATAAAGTTTTTTGCTATTTGAAATAATTTTCCTAATTTCTTTTAAATCCCTGACATAACTTGGCAACTGAAATATATTTATGCTAATTAAAGTTATTACAATTAAACAAACTGATACACAGCTCATCTTTAAATAAAAAATTTTCTTTTTTAACTTCTCT
>CAUUWI010000020.1:0-19117 GCA_963548925.1 uncultured Leptotrichia sp.
AAACATTTGGAGTATCAGCTCAACCAGTAGCAGTTGCAGGAGGTGCAGCAGCAGGAGGTGCAGCAGAAGAAGAAAAAACTGAATTTGACGTAATCTTAGTATCTCCAGGAGGAGCTAAGCTAGCAGTAATTAAAGAAGTGAGAGCAATTACAGGATTAGGACTTAAAGAAGCTAAAGATTTAGTTGAAGCTGGTGGAAAAGCAGTTAAAGAAGGAATTTCTAAAGACGAAGCTGAGGCTTTAAAAGCTCAATTAGAAGGTGCAGGAGCAACTGTAGAATTAAAATAGTGAAAAAACAAATCAATAGTAAAGACACTCTTAAATTCATAGAGAGTGTCTTTTTCCACTATAAAATTTAGAAAAGGAATTGTTCTTTTTTGTATTAATTTTTATAAAAAGTTAAAATTATTCATAATCATAGTAATAAAGTCAAATTTATATTTTTAAAGAGGTGATTTAGTATAATCAAAATTAAGACTAAATACAGGGTTTAAATATCCAAAATAACACTATTTTAGTCTATTTTTAAGTTACAGAGTTATAAAAATTGTATAAAATTATGAATAAATTTTAGATTATTTTCTTAAATAGTTGATAAAGCTGTTCACATATTAATTAACCAATTTTAAAGCCGACTCGAAAGTTGCGACTATTTTACTCAAGCAGCAAAATTGTTTGGTTTTTATAGTTTAATTTGAAGCAGTTTGAGTATAATAACAAATCGAAATTATGAGAACATTTTTAAATTAAAAATTTAATTTTAAATTGAATAAAAAAGAATATGTTCTTTGTAGGGAGGAATTTTTTAAATGAACAAACTTATTGAAAGATATAGTTTCGGAAAAATAGTAGATAGAGGGGAAATGCCGCATTTTTTGGAATTTCAGTTAAATTCTTATGAAGATTTTTTGCAAACAAAAGTACCACCTCAAAAGAGAGAAAATAAAGGTTTTGAAGCAATCTTTAATGAAATTTTTCCAATTGAATCCAGCAATGGATTGTTGAAATTAGAATACTTATGGTATGAAATTCACGATAATGATGAGCCTTTAAATGATGAATTAGAGTGTAAAAAAAGAGGTAAAACATATTCTGGTCAATTAAAAGTTAGATTGAAATTAACTAACAAGAGAACAGGAGAAATTCAAGAAACATTAGTTCATTTCGGAGATATACCATTAATGACTGATAAAGCGACATTTATTATAAATGGTGCTGAAAGAGTCGTTATTTCTCAATTACACAGATCACCAGGAATTACTTTTAATAAAGAATTGAATATTCAGACAGGAAAAGATGTGTTTATTGGGAAAATCATCCCTTATAAAGGAACATGGCTTGAATTTGAAACTGATAAAAATGATATTTTAAATGTAAAAATTGATAGAAGAAAGAAAGTTTTATTACCTGTATTTTTAAAAGCAGTTGACTTTTTCACAAATAATGCAAAAATTATGGATCACTTTTTTGAAGAAAAAGAAGTTGAATTGTCAGAACTTTATGTAAAATATAGGGATACTGAGCTGGAAGAAGTTTTACGTTCAAGATTAGAAGGAAGTTTTGTAAGGGAAGACATTCTGAATGAAGAAACTGGGGAATTTGTGGTGGAAGCTGAAGAAATTATTGATATGCCAGTTATTCAGAGAATAGTTGATGCAAAAGTACCTTTACTTAGTATCTGGGAAGTAAAACCAGAAGATAGAATTATTGCTAATGCTTTGGTTCACGATAATACAAAAAACAGTGATGAGGCTGTTATTGAAGTATTTAGAAAATTACGTCCAGGAGACTTGGTAACTGTGGACAGTGCCAGATCGCTTGTTAAGCAGATGTTCTTTAATCCGCAAAGATATGATTTGGCAGATGTGGGAAGATATAAAGTCAATAAAAGATTGAAATTGGATGTTCCAGCAGATGTAATTGTATTGACAAAGGAAGATGTTTTGCAAACTATTGAATATGTGAAAAATCTTGTAAGCGGAGAAGGATTTACAGATGATATTGACAATTTGTCAAATAGACGTGTAAGAGGTGTTGGAGAACTGCTTTCTATCCAAATAAAAGGTGGAATGCTTAAAATGTCTAAAATGGTCAGAGAAAAAATGACAATTCAAGATATTACAACATTGACTCCACAAAGTTTGTTAAATACAAAACCATTAAATGCGTTAATT
Organism: uncultured Leptotrichia sp.; assembly: GCA_963548925.1. GTDB lineage: Bacteria > Fusobacteriota > Fusobacteriia > Fusobacteriales > Leptotrichiaceae > Leptotrichia. The sequence goes on from CAUUWI010000020.1 coordinate 2,174, forward strand.
CTTGAATTTTTTGGAAGTGGACAGCTATCACAATTTATGGATCAGTCTAATCCGTTGTCAGAATTGACTCATAAGAGAAGAATTTCTGCGTTAGGACCTGGAGGACTTTCGAGAGATAGAGCGGGATTTGAGGTTCGGGATGTTCATAACTCGCATTACGGAAGAATTTGTCCAATAGAAACTCCAGAAGGACCAAATATCGGACTTATCGCTTCACTTTCAACTTATGGAAAAGTTAATAAATATGGATTTATTGAAACTCCATTTGTAAAAATAAATGATGGAAAAGCTGATATTAATGATATTAGATATTTAGCGGCCGATGAAGAAGAAGGGCTGTTTATTGCACAGGCTGATACGCCGATTGATAAAAATGGAAATTTCTTGACTGATGAAGTAGTTTGTCGTTATGGAGATGAAATTGTGCATATTGATAAATCAAAAGTTGATATTCTAGATGTATCGCCAAAACAATTAGTGTCTGTTTCAGCGGGATTAATACCGTTCCTGGAACACGATGATGCCAATCGTGCATTAATGGGATCAAATATGCAGCGTCAAGCTGTACCTCTGTTAAAAACAGAAGCACCTTATGTTGGGACTGGACTTGAAAGAAAAGTTGCCGTGGATTCGGGGGCAGTTATTACTTCAAAGGCGACTGGAACTGTAACTTTTGTAGATGCGAGAAAAATTATTGTAACAGATGATGAAGGAAAAGAATATTCTCATAGATTGCTAAATTTTGAAAAATCTAACCAGTCAATGTGCTTGCATCAAAAACCAATCATTGATTTGGGAGATAAAGTTAAGAAAGGTGATATTATTGCAGATGGACCATCTACTGCAGGTGGAGATTTGGCATTAGGTAAAAATATCCTGCTGGCATTTATGCCTTGGGAAGGGTATAACTTTGAGGATGGAATCCTTATTTCTGAAAGACTTAGAAAAGATGATGTGTTTACATCAATTCATATTGAGGAATTTGACATTGAGGCAAGAACTACAAAATTAGGTGATGAGGAAATTACAAGGGAAATTCCTAATGTTTCTGAAGAAGCCTTGAGAAACCTTGATGAAAATGGAATTATAAGAATAGGGGCTCATGTAACTCCTGATGACATTCTCGTCGGAAAGGTAACTCCTAAAGGGGAAACTGAACCGCCAGCAGAAGAAAAATTACTACGTGCAATCTTTGGGGAAAAAGCAAAAGATGTAAGAGATACTTCATTAAGACTTCCACATGGGGTAAAAGGTACTGTTGTGGACGTGCTTGAGTTATCTAAGGAAAATGGAGACGACTTGAAAGCTGGAGTAAACAAACTAATCAGAATTTATATTGCAGAAAAAAGAAAAATAATGGTTGGGGATAAGATGTCTGGACGTCATGGAAACAAAGGGGTAATTTCAAGAGTATTGCCAGTTGAAGATATGCCACATTTAGAAAATGGAACGCCAATTGATGTGTGTCTTAACCCGCTTGGAGTGCCATCACGTATGAATATTGGACAAGTTTTGGAAGTGCATTTGGGACTTGCAATCGGAGATATTGATAAATACATTGCAACACCAGTATTTGATGGTGCCAGCGAAGAAGATGTTAAAAATTACTTGGAAGAAGCTGGATACAGCAGAACTGGTAAAGTAAAACTAATTGATGGAAGAACTGGAGAACCATTTGACAATCCAGTAACAGTTGGACGTATGTATATGTTAAAACTTCATCACTTGGTAGAAGACAAAATGCATGCCAGAGCAATTGGACCATACTCACTTGTCACTCAACAGCCACTTGGTGGAAAAGCTCAATTTGGTGGACAAAGACTGGGGGAAATGGAAGTTTGGGCATTGGAAGCCTACGGTGCGTCAAATATCCTTCAAGAAATGCTCACAGTTAAATCAGACGACATCAGCGGAAGAACCAAAACTTATGAAGCCATCGTAAAAGGACAGGCAATGCCAGAAGCAGACGCTCCAGAATCATTTAGAGTGTTAATTAAGGAATTCCAGTCACTTGGACTAGATGTGGCTCTTTATGATAAGGATGGGGAACAAATTGAATTAGATAAAAATGTAGATGCTTAGTAGAAATTGTTTTTGGGAACTAAAGTTTTGTATATAAATTTTAGTTCTCATAATCTTGTAAAATTAAAGGTTAATTTTGGGAGATGGTATATATGAAAAAATTATTTTGTTTAGCACTTATTTTATCAATTTTTGTGAATGTTAATACATTTTCTGTAACTAGAAAATCGAGTTCGGGTAAAAAAAGTTCATCAGGACAGGGACAAGCAGAACCTGTAAGGATAGTTCTTAGATTTCTTAAGGAGTATGCAAATTTAGGGCCTGGCTATATAGATGATACAAATTTGATTTCAGATAAATTTAGAACTAAATATTATAAAGAAAAAGAAAAATATATTGAAGAAAATGGTATTATGGACTATGTTCCAATTGTAGGCGGACAAAATCCTTCAGAAAATTATAAACTTATTTCATATAATCCAAATACTGGAATAGTAGTAGTCAAGGCAGTATATTCAGAAGGTTATATAGATACCAGTAAAATACAATTAAAAGTTAAAAATATTAACGGAAAATGGATTATTGATGATTATGTGCAAAAATATTAAGTTATCATAATAAATTAAAAATAAAAATGCGAAAAAAGTTTTCCCACTTTCTTTAAAAAAGTGGAATTAAAGAATTGAGGAGGCTCTTAACGAATGAGTATAAGAGATTTTGACAGTATTCAAATAAAATTGGCATCGCCAGAAAAGATTTTGGAATGGTCGTATGGTGAAATTACAAAAGCCGAAACAATAAATTATAGAACTTTAAAACCTGAAATGGACGGATTATTCTGTGAGAGAATATTTGGGCCGTCTAAGGATTATGAGTGTGCCTGCGGGAAGTATAAGAGAATGCGTTATAAAGGCATGGTGTGTGAAAAATGTGGTGTTGAAGTGACAACTTCAAAAGTTAGACGTGAAAGAATGGGACATATTAAACTTGCTACACCGATTGCACATATCTGGTATTCTAAAGGTACACCTAATAAAATGAGCCTTTTATTGGGAATCAGTACAAAGGAATTGGAGTCAGTTCTGTATTTTTCAAGATATATTGTGACTGATCCAGGAGAAACTGGGCTTCAAAAAGGAGAAATCCTGACAGAGCGGGAATATAAATTGCAAGAAAGTCAATTTAAAAACGAATTTACAGCAAAAATGGGAGCTGAAGGAGTTTTAGCCTTACTTGAAGAAATTGACTTGCTTGAATTAGAGAAAAAACTTCAAGACGAGATGGATACAGAGCATTCTACTCAAAAAAGAAGAAAAGTGATAAAAAGATTAAAGGTAGTAAGAGATTTGATAGAAGCTGGAAATAGGCCAGAATGGATGATTATGACTGTACTGCCTGTAATTCCTGCAGATTTACGTCCGATGGTTCAGCTGGATGGTGGAAGATTTGCCACTTCTGACTTAAATGACTTGTACAGAAGAGTAATTAACAGAAATATAAGACTTAAAAAATTGATGTCAATAAAAGCTCCTGAAATTGTAATAAAAAATGAAAAAAGAATGCTTCAGGAAGCAGTTGACGCACTAATTGACAATGGTAGACGTGGAAAACCAGTTGTTACTCAAAACAACAGGGAGCTAAAATCACTTTCTGATATGTTAAAAGGGAAACAAGGACGTTTTAGACAAAATCTACTAGGAAAACGTGTGGACTATTCAGGAAGATCGGTTATCGTCGTTGGGCCAAGTCTGAAAATGAATCAATGTGGGCTTCCTAAAAAAATGGCACTTGAGCTGTATAAGCCGTTTTTAATGAGAGAACTTGTAAAAAGGGAATTAGCTTCAAATATTAAAGTGGCTAAGAAAATGGTTGAAGAAGAAGATGAGAACGTATGGGAACTGATTGAGGAAATTATTAAAAATCACCCTGTTCTTCTAAACCGTGCCCCAACATTGCATAGACTTTCAATTCAGGCATTTGAGCCAATATTGATAGAAGGAAAGGCGATAAGACTTCACCCGCTTGTATGTTCTGCATTCAATGCGGATTTTGACGGGGATCAAATGGCGGTACACTTGGTATTGTCACAAGAAGCTCAAATGGAAGCAAAATTATTAATGCTTGCAACAAATAACATTATCGCACCATCAAGTGGTAGGCCGATAGCAGTTCCGTCACAGGATATGGTAATGGGATGCTATTATATGACAAAGGAAAGAAAAGGTGTAAAAGGAGAAGGGAAATTTTTCTCTAATAAAAATCAATTAATTACAGCTTACCAAAATGGACAAGTTGCAGTTCATGCACTTGTAAATGTAAGAGTTGACGGGAAAATAATTCAAACTACACCAGGACGTTTGATGTTTAACACAATGCTTCCAAAAGAGGTAAGAGATTATACTAAGACATTTGGTAAAGGTGAATTAGGGAAATTAATTGCTGAATTATATAAGAGATTTGGATTTGAAAAAACATCGGCATTGTTGGATAAAATTAAGGAATTTGGATTCCATTATGGAACACTTGCTGGGATTACAGTTGGGATTGAGGATCTGGAAATTCCTGAAAGTAAAAAAACTATTCTGGAAAAAGCTGAAAATGAGGTAGCTGAAATTGAAGAGCAGTATAAATCTGGTGAAATCATCGATGCAGAAAGATACAGAAGGACAGTTGCTATATGGGATGAGGCTGTTTCAAAGGTAACTAAGGATATGATGGATAATTTGGATGAATTTAATCCGGTTTATATGATGGCGAACTCTGGAGCTAGAGGATCAATTGCACAAATGCGTCAACTTGGTGGAATGCGTGGACTTATGGCAGATACACAGGGACGTATCATCGAAATGCCAATTAAAGCCAACTTTAGGGAAGGACTTAACATTCTTGAATTTTTTATGTCATCACATGGAGCGAGAAAAGGACTTGCCGATACAGCATTAAGAACGGCGGATTCGGGATATTTGACAAGAAGGCTTGTTGATATTTCACATGAAGTTATTGTAAATCATGATGACTGTGAATGTGAACACGGAATTGTCGTATCAGATTTGATGGATGCTGGGGAAGTAATTGAAAAACTAAGTGAAAGAATTTACGGAAGAAACTTGGCAACAGACTTGATTCATAATGGAGAAGTTATTGCCAAAAGAAATACTTTAATAACTGATGACTTGATTAAAAAAATAGAAGAATTGGATATTCGTGAAGTGGAAATAAGAACACCTTTAACTTGTAAATTGGATAAAGGGGTTTGTAAAAAATGTTATGGATTAGATCTTTCTAACCATAAGGAGATTCTTAAAGGGGAAGCAGTTGGAGTTATTGCGGCGCAGTCAATTGGAGAGCCTGGTACACAGCTTACAATGCGTACTTTCCATACCGGAGGAGTAGCGACAGCTGCATCTGTTCAGTCAGATTACAAGGCTGATGTTTCTGGAAAAATTAAATTTAGAGATATTACTACACTTGTAAATGAGGAAGGAAAAGAAATTGTTGTATCACAAAATGGACGTGTAATAATAGGAAAGCATAGATATGAAGTACCATCAGGTTCGGTTTTACACGTAAAAGACGGGGATTTAGTTGAGAAAGGGAAAGTTTTAGTAGAATTTGATCCTTATCAAATACCGATTATTACGTCTGAAGAAGGAAAGGTGGAATTTAGAGATATTTACGTAAGGGAAAATATTGACGTAAAATATGGAGTTACTGAAAAAGTTGCGATAAAACCTGTGGAAAGTAACGATGTGAATCCTAGAATTATCATTTATACAAAAGATAACAGAAGAGTTGAATATGCAGTTCCATATGGTGCATATTTGATGGTAAATGAAGGAGATATAGTTAAAAAAGGGCAAATCATTACAAAAATCCTTAAAACTGGAGAAGGAAATAAAGATATTACAGGAGGACTTCCTCGTGTGCAAGAATTATTTGAGGCAAGAAATCCTAAAGGAAAAGCTATTTTATCAGAAGTCGCAGGACGTGTAGTATTCTCTGATAAAAAGAAAAAAGGTATGAGATTAATCTTAATTGAAGATCCTGAAACTGGGGAATTAATTCAGGAATATACAGTTCCCGTGGGAGAACATCTAGTTGTAACTAACGAAATGTTAATTGAAAAAGGTGCTAAAATTACTGATGGGCCTGTTTCACCACATGATATTCTAAAAATAAAAGGGCTTGTAGAAGCACAGCAATTTATTCTTGAATCAGTGCAGCAAGTATATAGGGAGCAAGGAGTTGCAGTTAATGACAAACATATTGAAATAATCGTAAAACAAATGTTCCAAAAAATTAAGATTAAGGAAGCTGGAGATTCGTTATTCCTTGAAGAAGAATTAATTGATAAAAAAATTGTGGAACGTGAAAACGGAATATTAATTTCAAAAGGAAAACGTCCAGCAACTTATGAGCCAGTGATTCAAGGTATTACAAAAGCTGCTGTAAATACAGAAAGTTTCATTTCAGCATCATCGTTCCAAGAAACAACAAAAGTTCTTGCAAATGCTGCTGTTGAAGGAAAAACAGATAGACTTGAAGGATTGAAGGAAAATGTAATTATTGGTAAGAAAATACCGGGAGGAACTGGATTTAAAGATTATAAATATTTGGATGCAACTTTAAAAAATGAAATTGTGGAAGAAGAAAATACAGAAATAGAAACTGAAATAAATGAAGAAAAAATTGAAATAGATGAAACTTTGGAAACTGTTAGTGATATTTCAGATGAAATCGCAAAAAATATTGAAGAAACAGTAGAAATAGAATAAAATCTGATTTTGAAAATATATTTTTGTTAAGTCAATTTTTAGAAATAAAAAATAAAATATTATGAATAGGGAGATTTGTGAATATGAATTTCCCTTATTCACGTAAAAAATAAAGGTGGTTTTTAATGAAAGGAAAACTGATTATCGTTTCGGGACCATCAGGTTCAGGAAAATCAACAGTCACAAAATTAGTAAAAGATAGACTAAATATCCCATTATCAATATCAGCAACAACTCGACAGCCAAGAACCGGAGAAATTGACGGAAAAGATTATTTTTTTTTAACGAAGGAAATGTTTGAACAAAAAATAAAAAATGATGAATTTTATGAATATGCAAATGTTCACGGAAATTATTACGGGACATTGAAGGAAGTAGTGGAAAGCAACTTAAATAAAGGCTTAAATGTAATTTTGGAAATTGATGTGCAAGGTGCGTTGATTGCGAAGGAAAAGAAAAAAGACGCTATTTTAGTGTTTTTCCGTACAAAAGATATGGAAACTCTGGAAGATAGGCTTCGTAATAGGAAAACTGATACGGAAGAAGTTATTCAACTACGTCTAAAAAATGCGGAAAAAGAGCTGGAATATGAACCAAAATACGATTACACTATAATAAATAATGATATTGAAGAATCTTGTCAAGAATTAATAAATATTATTAATTCATAATCTAAGAGGAGAATTTAAAAATGAAAAAAGAAAAAATAACAATAGATGAGCTATTGACAAAAATACCTAATAAATACGAACTTGCAATTATTTCAGGAAAAATTGCTAAAAAGGAATTTGCTAAAGGGAAACAGAAATCGGAAATAATGGATGAAGTTTTTAAGGACATAATGGACGACGAAGTGGAGGTTATTCGTGAAATTAACGAAGAAAATATAGAAAATTAAAAAAAATTATTTACAAAGTATTGACTATTTAGAAAAATAAATTATACTAATAATGTAAATATTTTTTATGGAGCTGTTTTTTGATGGAGGAATAAAAAATATGTTTTATAGTGAAGAAGAGATACAAAAATTAATTGATAATTTGGATATTGTCGAAGTAATCGGTGAATATGTAAATTTAAAAAAGGCAGGTTCAGATTATAAAGGCCTATCTCCTTTTAAAGATGAAAAAACTCCATCATTTACAGTCAGTCCAGTGAAAAATATCTTTAAAGATTTTAGTACACAGATTGGCGGAAATGTAATTTCATTTTATATGAAAATTAATGACATTGGCTTTGTTCAGGCGGTAGAAGAATTATCACAGAAATATAATATTCCATTAAAGAAAAGTGGAAAGTTTCAAAAAAACAGTCAGAAGATAAGTGAGAAACAAGCTGAAAATAAAGAATATTTTGAAATAATGAATGAAGCTCAGAATTTTTTTGAAAATAATGTGGAAAAATGTGAAGAAGCATTAGAATATATGAAAAATCGAGATTTTTCACTAGAAGATATGAAAAAATTCAAAATTGGTTTTGCTTCTAATATACGAGATGAATTATTTCAATATTTAATAGAAAATAACTTTCCAGAAGAAAAAATAATAAGACTAGGACTTGCTAAAAGAAATGAAAATGGAGAAATTTACGACAGCTTTAGAAATAGGATAATTTTTCCAATTTATAATACTGAAGGTAAAATAGTGGCATTTGGTGGACGGATAATTGAGAAAAATACCAATTTGCCAAAATACCTTAATTCTCCAGATTCGCCTATTTTCAAAAAAGGAAGGGAACTTTTTGGAATAAAGTATCAAGGAGGAAATGTTAAGAAAAAAGGGTTTGCGATACTAATGGAAGGTTATCTGGATGTACTGACGGCTCAAAAAAATGGATTTGAAAGTGCAGTGGCGAGTCTTGGGACAGCATTTACTGAGGAGCAGGCACAGCTTTTGAAAAAGTATACAGATAAAATTTTAATTGCTTATGATAATGATGAAGCAGGGAGAAATGCTGTAATAAAGGCAAGCTACATTTTAAAAAGATATGATTTTGATGTAAAGTGTCTTGTCTTAAAAGGTGAGGAAAAAGACCCTGATGAGTTTTTACGGAAGAATGGAAAAAAAGCATTTATTGAAGTTGTAAAGGAGTCAAAAGATATATTTGATTTTTTAATTTGGGAATTTTCAAAGGAACAGGACTTAGAAGATATAGATAATGTAACTAAATTTATCAGGAAATTTAAGCCTTTTTTTTCAAATGTTACAGATAAACTTAGAAAAAATCTTTATTTACAAAAATTATCAACAGAATTTGGAATTGACGGATTTATCTTAAAAGAAGAATTAGGAAATTTAACGTTAGAAAAATCTCCAAAAAGAACAAGAATTTCAAATGATGAGAAATTGGTTAAATTTAAAAAACAAAAAGAAGATTTGTATATTGAACTGGAAAAACAGACATTTGTATATTTTTTAAAATATTATGATTCTGAAAAGGAAAAATGTGAAAAGTTATTAAGTAAAAAATTTAGTTCTTCAATATTTAATAAGTTAATGGAAAATATGAAAATAATAAGTTTTAACATAAAAGATTTGGATAAAATAGATATTACTGAAGAAGAAGAGAAAATAATTATGGGATTGCAGTTTTCTGCAGATAAGGATATTAAAGATAAGGATATTTATTTTAGGGAAATTTATTTTGGATGGATTAAAAGGGAAATAGATGAAGAAAGAAAAAAAAGTGATGAAGAGGATGATAAAATAAGGAAATTTGAATTGAAAAGAATATTATCAAAGTTAAAATGTATTAGTAAAATTGACGAAATTGAAAAATTGTATGATGAATTTATATTGATAAGGAGATCGGGTTATGTCTGATAAAAAACAAAATTTAAAAAATAGTCTCGCAAATTTTATAAAACAGGCACGAGAACAAAAAGTTGTAAGTTACGAAGAAATAAATTCTGTTTTATCTATTGGATTTTCAACTGAAAAAATTGATCAATTAATAAAAAAGCTGACTGATGACGGTGTTCAAATTGTAAATACGAAAAAAGAAAAAGAGGATTTGCTGAAAGTTCCTGATTCTTTAGCGGACATTGAAAAAATGGAAATATCAGATTTTGAAGATTCTCATGATGAATTTGTAGAGAATGAAATCGACGATTCGGAAGTGGATAAATTATTACAGACAGATCTATTGAAAATGGCAGAAAGCATGGACGTTGACGAGCCGATAAAAATGTACCTGCGTGAAATCGGACAAATTCCATTGCTTAGCTATGAAGAGGAAATTGACTATGCTCAAAGGGTTTTAAATGGTGAAGAGGAAGCAAAACAAAAATTAATTGAGTCAAATTTAAGACTTGTTGTAAGTATCGCTAAAAAGCATACAAATCGTGGTTTAAAAATGCTGGATTTAATTCAAGAGGGAAATATGGGACTTATGAAAGCTGTAGAAAAATTTGAATATGAAAAAGGGTTCAAATTTTCAACGTATGCAACTTGGTGGATTAGACAAGCGATAACACGTGCAATTGCAGATCAGGGAAGAACAATAAGGATACCTGTTCATATGATTGAAACAATTAACAAAATCAAAAAGGAAAGCCGAATTATTTTACAGGAAACTGGAAAAGAGCCGACGGCGGAAGAATTGGCTAAAAAATTGGAATTACCAGTGGAAAAAGTAAAAAGTATTCTTGAAATGAATCAGGATCCAATTTCGCTTGAAACACCGGTTGGAAGTGAAGAAGACAGTGAACTAGGAGATTTTGTTGAAGATGATAAATTTGCAAATCCGTATGATGCGACAACAAGAATTTTGTTAAAAGAACAGCTTGATGAAGTATTAAAAACATTGAATGAGCGTGAAGAGATGGTACTCAGATATAGATATGGACTCGATGATGGTTCTCAAAAAACTTTGGAAGAAGTGGGAAAAATCTTTAACGTGACAAGAGAACGTATCAGACAGATTGAGGTGAAAGCGTTAAGAAAATTAAGACATCCGAGTAGAAGAAAAAAATTGGAAGATTACAGGAGCTAAAGTTTTTTAGCTCTTTTTAGGTATAAATTATTAATGAAATAACTCAAATCTGTTTAATAATTAACTGATAAAAGTTAGACAAATCTAGTTACAATAATTTTTAAGTTCGATTTATAAATAAGGGGATAAATAAATGTTAAAAAATATTTTTGAAGATGTTAAGAAAAAAGGAAATTTCAGTTTTGAAAAAATAATCGAAAATTATAGTTTGAGCGATGATGAATTTTTTGAATTTTTGAAATTTGTTCATTTGGAAAATATTCCAGAAGTTAGGACTTCGACTGATGGGAGTGATTTTATAGTTTTAGAAGATGAAAATATATTTATTGAAGAAAAAGATACAATAAAATCGTATTTGGAAGATATAAGGAAGAAATATAGGGAACTTGAGAAAAAAAATGAAGAGGAAAAACGAAATGAAGAATTAATTGATAAATATTTGAAAATAGCTGTAAAGGAAAGCCTGCTTTATTCAAAATACGGTTTTTCGTTTTTGGATACGGTTCAGGAAGCGACACTTGGAATTATTTCAGGACTGAATTATTTTGATAGAATTACTCAAATTACTAAAGAACCTGAATTTTTTATGAAAAGTTTTGCTGTAAAATATATTTTGGAATTTCAGAAGGAATTATTGAAAGATATTAAATCGTCAGAATTATCGTATATTTTGTATTTAAAAGTAAAAGTCGATAAAAGTATGGGATTTTCAATGGACGAAATAAGTAAGCAAATGAATGTTTCAACGGAATATATTGAACAGCTGGAAAAATTATTTGATGAAGTTGAGCCTCAGGAACTCCTTGGAAATGCACAAATATTGGAAAAAGCTGACAAAATTACACAGATGTACATTTTAGAAAATATTCCAAAAAAACTGAATTATCTGGATGAACAAATTTTAGTAATGGCTTATGGACTTGATGATAAGGTTTATACAGAAAAGGAAATTGCAAAATCCTTAAATATTGCAAGCCACAATGTGAATATTTTAAAGGAAAAAGCACTTAATAAATTGTCAATTGACTTAATGAGAAACGATTTTGTGGAAAATAATGAAGAGACAGATTATATGATAAATTAAATATGAGAAAGGAAAAAGCAGTTATGAAACTATGGAAAATAATGGGAGAATTACATACACTTTTTAATCCAAGAATAGCCGAGGATTGGGATAATGTTGGACTTTTGATAGGAGACAATACAAAAGAAGTCAATAAAGTTTTATTTTGTCTAGATGTTACAGAAAAAGTTGTAGAAAAATCTATAAAAAATAATGTGGATTTGATAATTTCACATCATCCAGTAATTTTTTCAGAGCTTAAAAAAATTACAAATGAAACTTTACACGGAAGAAAACTTTTAAAATTAATGGAAAATAAAATAGCAGTTTATTCAATTCATACAAATGCAGATTTTGCAATTAACGGATTGAATGACTTTATAATGGACAAATTAAGTTTGGATGGAGAAAAGATAATTGTAAATGAGCATAGATTTGAAGATTATAATCCAATAAAAAATAAAATGGAACACGTGCATGCCGGACTTGCCAGAATTAAAATATTAAATGAAGAAATGAAACTAGAAGATTTGATTGAAAAAATAAAAGATGCACTTGGAATAAGCTATGTAAGATATGTTGGAGATAAAAATTCTTATGTAAAAAAAATAGGATTGGTTACAGGCGGTGGAAGTTCGTTTATGTACGATGTTGCGGATAAAATTGATGTTTTTCTGACAGGAGACTTGAGATATCACGAATCTTTGGATGCATTGGAAGAAGGAAGAATTCTTGTAGATATTGGGCATTTAGAAAGTGAATATCTATTTGTGGATATGATGGAACAAAAAATGGTAAAATTTTTTGATGGAGAAATGATACGTCATTTTGAAGATGAAGTATTTAGGTTAGGATAATTTCTTTTTAAAAAAATAAGAATAAAGAGCAAAAATATACTTAAGATTCCTAAAAAAATTTTGAATATTTAGGACAAAGTGCTATAATACGTTTATATAATTTTAAAAATTTGATTATTAAATGAATTTAGTCAGAATTTTAAAAATAAAAAATTATAGAAGGAAGGAAAATCTTTATGGAAAAAAGACACACAAACTGGTACAAAAAATTTAAAGCTTTCGGTCCTGGTATTCTTATGGCTTCAGCGGCTATTGGAGGTTCTCATATTGTGGCATCTACACAGGCAGGTGCATTATACGGATGGCAGCTGGCAGTTATTGTAATTTTAGTCAATATTTTTAAATATCCGTTTTTCCGTTTTGGGACTCAATATACATTGGAACGTAAACATTCGTTAATCGAAGGATATGAAGAAAAAGGGAAAATTTACTTATGGATATTCTTTATTATGAATATATTTTCTGCAGTTATTAACGTCGCGGCAATCGGTATCTTGACAGCAGCAATTTTGGCAAATATTCTGAAATTGACATTCTTAAGTAGTCTTACACCTGCAGCAATGGCATCAATGATTAATCTGCTTACTACAATCGTTCTTGTAGGATCGCTTGCAATGCTGGTTTTTGGAGGTTATAAACTTCTGGACAGCTCTTCAAAATTTATCGTTATTTCATTGACAGTTGCTACAATTGTCGCAGTTATCATCGCATTGTTTAAACAGCATCCTATGGCACCTGGATTTGTTGTCCCATCTCCTTGGAAGCTTGCGGCATTGCCATTTATCGTATCATTAATGGGATGGATGCCTGCACCAATTGAAATTTCGGCAATTAACTCGATGTGGACAGTTAAAAAGCGTCAGGAAATGAAAGTGCCACGTAAAATTGCAATACTTGATTTCAACGTAGGTTATTTTGTTACGACAATATTAGCCTTTGTATTTTTGGCACTTGGGGCATTGATTCAATATGGAACAGGTACAGCAATTAAGGGAGCAAGTGCAGCTTATATTGCTCAGTTTATTAAAATGTATTCAAGTGTAATTGGAAGCTGGTCAGGGCTTCTTATTGCATTTATTGCATTTATGTGCATTTTTGGTACAACAATCACAGTTGTAGATGGTTATTCACGTGCCAATGCTGAATGCCTTAGATTAATTATGAAACAGAAGGAAGTTAAAACGTCACATTTTAATATATGGATGACTGTAACGGTGGCTATAGCAATGATTATAGTATTTTTCTTTACTGGAAATGTGGCTGCAATGATGAATTTTGCTATGATATTCTCATTTGTTTCAGCTCCGGTATATTCGTATCTTAACTTCTCACTAGTTAAGGATAATAATAGATTACCTGTCTGGCTATGGTTCTTATCAATTGCAGGAATTATATATCTAGCAGGATTTACAATATTCTTCCTTGTTTATCTTTCAGGAATTTTAAAGTAAATAAAAATAATATATTTTTAAGTCGGGATTTTTCCCGATTTTTTTTGATAGGAAAATAAAACTTTGTTGCTCTTTTAAGTAAACTACTCCCGCTTTTAGAAAGCCTACGACTTCTTGCTATCTTTTGTTAAAATTTTCCATTTTTTGATGTTTAAAAATACTTAATAAAGTGTAACTATTTAAATCAAGCAAGTTTTATCAAGACATTTACAAATGAAAAACTAATAAGAAAATGTTAAAATAATTTTTAGAAAAATTATTAGAAATGAAAAGAGGAAAGAAAGGTAAAAATGGTAAAAAAAGTAAAAATTGGAAAAAAAAGTAAAAAATTATTCTTTTCTATGGCATTTTTAGCTATATCAGCATTTTCTTTTGCTGAAGGAGAAGATTATCATGATTACAAGGCATTGTTGATAGGAGATGTCAATGGAAATATTATAAAGGAGGATAATAGCTCGGCTGTTAGACCATTAGCGTCAGTAACAAAAATTATGACATCAATACTGACATTGGATAAAATAAAAGGCGGTCAAATTTCATATGATGATAAAGTAACAGTTTCATCAAAAGCTGCCTCAGTACCATATGGAATACAACTAACGGCTGGAAAACAATACACAGTAAGGGATTTATTGAAAGCAACAATTATAAAATCATCAAATAATGCTGCATATGCACTTGCTGAATATGTTGGTGGAAATGTTCCAAACTTTGTACAGTCAATGAATGAAAAGGCAAGAAGTTATGGACTTAACTCTCTCAGATACTGTTCACCACACGGATTGCCGCCTAGTTATACAGGTTCATGTATGGATCAGGGAAATGCAAGAGATTTATACAAGTTAGCTCAAATCACATTAAAAGATTACAGTGAATATTTAAACTTTTCAAAAAATAAGGTGGATTACGTAGACAATGGAAATACAAAAGTAACATCAACAAATACACTTTTAGGAAATGTACTGGGAGTTGATGGAATTAAAACTGGTTATCATAATGCAGCAGGCTCAAATATCGTCTTGACAGCAGATAGAGGCGGAGATAGAATGATAGCGGTTATCTTAGGATCAAATAGAGCAAAAGATAGGAATGCAATAGGAGCAAGAGAAATAAACGATTATTATGCAAACGGTTATGCAAGAAAAACAGGTACAACTAATACAAATTATAGCAGCAGTAATAAGGCAAGTAGTAATACTGGAAATTCCAATCAAACAAAAAAAAATAAGATGGAACAAATTTTTAATGTAATTTTTGGAAAAAATGGTAATGAAAACTCAGAAAAAAAAATGAAAATCATAAGTAAAAATGATGTAGTAGCAATTGCAACAATAGGAGATAGCAAATATAACTTATATCCAACAAAAGATATAGAAATAACTAGCACTCAGCATCCTAACTTAACTTATACAGTAAACATAAATTCAGGAATATCTAAAAAAAGCAAAGGAAAAGTTGTAGGTACATATGTTGCAACTGATGGAACATTAACTTATAGTGGAGAATTAATTATGAGATAAATAAAAAAGAGCTGTTTTTTTAAACAGCTCAATTTTTTGTTTAAACCATTATATAAATTTATATAAGGAAGGAAAAATTAAATAAAATGTCAATTGGTGTATTCGATTCAGGAATCGGTGGACTTACAGTCTTAAAAGAAATTAGAAAGGTATTACCAAACGAAAGAATATATTATCTTGGTGACACAGCAAGAGTACCTTATGGTGAAAAAACAAAAGAATTAATAATACGATATTCAAAAGAAATAGTTGAATTTCTGTTAGAAAAAAATGTAAGCGCAATAGTAGTAGCCTGTAACACTGCTACAGCTCTTGCATTAAAAGAATTAAAGGAAATTTTCAAAATTCCAATTATCGGTGTAATTGAAGCAGGTGCAAGAACAGCAATAAATACAACGAAAAATGGGAAAATTGGAGTTATAGGAACAAAAGCAACTATAAATTCAGGAAAATATACAGAAGAAATAAAGCTTTTCAATGCAGAAGCAGAAGTTTTTCAAAAAGCTTGCCCTCTTTTTGTACCGGCAGTGGAAGAAGGAATTTTGAGTGGTAAACTTGTAAATCAAATAATAAAAACATATTTAGACGATTTTAATGAAAAAATAGACACATTAATATTAGGTTGCACTCATTATCCTTTATTAAAAGAAGCAATCAGTAAAATTTATCCGAATATAAAAATAGTGGATCCTGCAAAAGAAACTGCATTAGATTTAAAAGAAATATTAAAAGAGAATAAATTTTTAAAAAATGATGCTCAAAAAAATGAAGAAGTAAAATATTATGTGACAGATGGAAAAGAAAAATTTAAAGAAATTGGAATTATGTTTTTGGAAGAAAATATTCCAACAGTAGAGTTAATAAAATTATAACGAAAGAAAGGAAAGAAATGTTTGAATATATTTCTGGAAAATTATCTGTAAAAAAAATTGATTATGTAGCACTAGATATAAATGGATTAGCATATAAAATTTACATATCATTAAAAACATTTGAAAAAATGTCCAATATTGAAAGTACTGAAAAATTATACATTCATACAAACGTAAAAGAAGATAATATTTCTCTTTATGGATTTAAAACTCAAAATGAGAGAGAACTTTTCAGAGCTTTAATAAGTGTAAACGGTGTAGGTCCTAAACTGGCAATAGCAATACTGTCAACTTTCAATGTAAAAGAAATTATTGACATTATTATAGAAAATGAATCCAAAATTTTTATAAAAGTTCCTGGATTAGGAATAAAAAAAGCACAAAAAATAAT
>CAUUWI010000021.1:0-18920 GCA_963548925.1 uncultured Leptotrichia sp.
AAAACAACGCTTGCAGGAGTTATTGCCACAGAGATGGGAGTAAATTTGAAAGTTACAACGGGGCCTGTATTGGAAAAAGCGGGAGATTTGGCGGCTATTTTGACGTCCTTGGAAGAAAATGATATTTTATTCATTGATGAAATTCATAGATTAAATACATCTGTGGAGGAAATTTTGTATCCTGCAATGGAAGATGGGGAACTGGATATTTTAATTGGAAAAGGACCATCGGCTAGAAGCATTCGTATTGAATTGCCACAATTTACACTAATCGGTGCGACAACAAGGGCAGGACAGTTAAGTACGCCGCTTCGTGACAGATTTGGAGTTACTCATAGGATGGAGTACTACAAACTGGAAGAATTAAAGGAAATTATACGAAGGGGAGCTGGAATTTTAAATGTTTCATACGATGAAGACGGAATTACAGAAATTGCTAAGAGAAGTCGTGGAACGCCAAGAATTGCAAACAGACTTTTAAAAAGAGCAAGAGATTTTGCATTAGTGGAAGGCTCGGGTATATTAGAAAAGGAAAGTGTAGATGGGATTTTGAGGCTTTTGGGAGTGGATGACAATGGACTGGATGAACTCGACAGGAATATTCTGCTATCAATTATAAATGTTTATAATGGCGGTCCTGTAGGAATTGAAACATTGTCACTTTTACTTGGAGAAGACAAACGGACAATTGAGGAAGTTTATGAGCCTTATCTTGTGAAAATTGGCTTTATAAAAAGAACGCCGCGTGGAAGAGTTGTGACAGAATTTGGATATAAGCATTTAGGAATTGAAAAAATATTGAGTGAAAAAGGTTAAAATATTTAAAATTTTATAAAAATTAACTAAATCTAAAAAATATTATAGCTGTATAGATTGCTTTTAAATTAATTTTGGTAAAAAAATGGAAAGTAGAAAATAAAAAAATGAGGTGAAAAGCTATTGTTGACAGTAATAGCGGGAAAAGAAAATATTGATGAAAATAATGGAAAAATTTTGATAAAGGAGAAGTCGGATTGTAACCATATTCAAAATGTTTATCGTTTAAATGTAGGCGATAAACTGCGAATAGTTGACGGGGAATATGAATATTTTACTGAAATTATTGAAATTTCAAAAAAAGAAGTTGATGTAAAAATATTGGAAAAAAATGAAGACACATATTCTTTAAATATAAATATTGATGTTGCGATGGGAATTTTAAAAAATGATAAAATGAACTTGGCAATTCAAAAACTTGCAGAAATTGGTGTAAAAAGCATAATTCCTTTGAAAACTGAACGTGTTGTCGTAAAAATTAATGAAAAAAAAGAAAAATGGGATACAGTTGCAAGAGAAACTTTGAAACAATGTAGAGGAGTAAAATTTACTGAAATTTTACCTGTAAAAAAACTTGCAGAAATTGACTATAAAAAATACGACAAAATAATTTTTGCATATGAAAATAGTAATGAGTCAAAATCTTTATCGGAAATAATAAAACAGGAAGATAAAAATATTTTATATATAATCGGTCCAGAAGGTGGAATTACACTGGAAGAAGTGGAATTTTTGAAAAATAACGGAGCTGTTGAAATCAGCCTTGGAAAAAGAATTTTAAGAGCAGAAACGGCAGCAATTGTGGTTTGCGGAATCATTGCTAATTTTTATATATAATTTTTCTTTTGGTAAAAATGTAAGAAATAAATTGAAAATTAGTGAAATATATAATATAATATACCTTAGTAGTGGTATTTATAGTAATTTTATTAAATAGAAATGAACTTGTGAAATAGATTAAAAAAATAATATAATTTAAAGAAAGGAAATTTAGAGAATGAGTGAAATGAATAATAATTATGAAAAGGAAGTTCAAGAAATTATTGATATTATGGAGGATAAGAAGGCGAAAGATATAAAGGTGTATGATATGAGAGGGAAATCGCCATTTTTTGATTATTCAGTCTTGTGTACGGGGAATTCTTCTAGAAATATTGAAGCGATAGCGACAGACATAAAAAAAAGTTTGGATAATGTGAGAAATGTGGAGGGGCTTGATGAAGCAAACTGGGTTCTTATTGATGCAGGAGATTTAATTATTAGTGTGTTTAGTCAAGATGCCAGAGAGTATTATAGACTAGATGATTTTTATAATGGTGTAAATGAAGCTAAAGAAACTGAATAAAATTTAATTTTAAAATTTAAATATGAATTGTAATAGAATTTGAAGAGGGAAATTATGAGAGAGTTAGATAAAGAAGAAAAAAATATACGGCTTGTTATCTTTCTTATTTTTGTTGGTGTGATTTTTCTGATATTAACTGCACAGCTATTTATACTACAGATATTAAATGCCTCAGAATATGCTGAACAAGCTTTACAAAATAGAATCAGAACAAATGTGATAAAAGCTACACGTGGAGAAATTTATGACAAAGAAGGGAAATTACTTGCTAAAAATATTACTGGATATCAGCTGGTACATTCGCATACACATCCACTGGAAGTTAAAGATGTTGCTTTACTAAAAGAAATAAAAAATATGACAGAAGAACAAATGGATGCCAGACTTTCAAGTGAACGAAAAATAACGGCTCAACATCTAAAAGAAACAATGATGGACATAAAAAAAATAAATCAGATTACTGGTTATCCAGTTGATTATTTGATAGATAGATTTTTTAAGCAGCAAAGAATGGGTACAGATAAAAAAATTCTTGTCATTGAAGATTTGGATAAAATCTTGGCGGCAAGGGCAATTGAGAAAATAGATAATGAGAGAATTGACATTGTAGAATATAACAAGCGATATTATCCCGAAGATTCATTTGCTTCTCACGTTATTGGATATGTCAAACCAATCAGTGAAAAAGAATTTAAGGATTTGGAAAAAGAAGGATATAGAAATAGTGACCTGATTGGTAAAAAAGGTGTCGAACGTTCTTATGACAAGGAAATGAAGGGACAGGACGGAAAAGAAAATGTGGAAGTTGATGTTAAAGGAAATGTCATAAGACGGATGGAAACAACCGAAAGTATTGCTGGAAAAAATGTATATTTATCAATTGATTCGGAATTGCAGAAACATATGACAGAGGGATTTTCAGGTAGAAGCGGAGCATTTATCGCAATGGAAGCGAAAACAGGTAAAATTATTACATTTGTTAGTAACCCTGAAATTAGTTTAAATTTATTGAGCTCAAGAATACCTGACAACCAATGGACGGAATTAGTAAATTCAAAATCAAAACCACTTGTAAATAAGGGGGTAGCTGGACTTTATCCGCCAGGTTCAACTTTTAAGGCAATAACTGGAGCAGGAATTTTAGAATCGGGTATTTCACCTTATGCAACCGTAAATTCAACAGGACAATACAAATTTGGACATATGATATTTAGAGATTCACATAAAGCAGGACATGGAATTACAAACTTTGCAAAATCTATTGAGCAGTCAGTAAATACTTATTATTACGTATTTTCTCAAAAAGTTGGAGTACAGAATATAGTAAAATATGCAAAAGAATTTGGAATTGGATCAAAAACTGGAATTGATATTCCAGGAGAATTGTCAGGAACATTGCCAAGTCCTGAATGGAAGAAAAAAAGATTTAAGAAAAAACAGGATCAGAAATGGTTGCCTGGAGATTTAATAAATATGTCAATTGGACAAGGTTATGTATTGGTAACACCGATTCAGATAGCTTCAGCTTATCAGGCTATTGCAAATAATGGGATACAGCTAAGACCGACAGTTGTGGACAGATTTGTATCCTATACAGGAAAAGTGGAAAACAATGGACCTAAAGTAGTAAGAAAATTAAAAATAAGTGCTAAAAATTTAAAATTAGTACAGAATGCCTTGAGATTGCCTGTAAGTGGCGCAGGAACAGCAAAAATTCTTAGAATAGCAAATTATCCAGTTTCAGCAAAGACAGGAACTGCACAAAATTCAGGATTTGGTGATAACCATTCGTGGATTGCAGGATACTTTCCATCAGATAATCCACAGATTGTTTTTGTATCAATTGTAGAAGGTGGAGGATACGGAGGAGGAGCTTCCGGAAATATGGCATTGAGATTTATAAACAAATATAGAGAGAAATATGTCTTGAAAAAAAATGATAAAAAAGAAGAAAATGCCAAAGCAGAAAGTAATAAAAATATACAAAATGCTGCCAAAACTAATAGAAAAAAAAGTAATAGATAAAAACATAAATTAATAAAAAGAAGGAGGTGTCTACTAAATGTCAGAAAAAGAAAAAATTGATATTGGTAATCAGGTTTTAAAAAGAAATTTTTCAAAAAAGGAAGATATTAGCAAAATCAAATCTTCCATGAAAAGATTTAGAAGAAAAAATACCAATAGAAGACATTTAGATGAAAAAAATGAAATACGTTATATTCCAAGAGTAAACGACAGGAACAGACACGTAGACAGGGAAGTGGCTGGAAAAGAAGAAAAAATGTACATAATCCCACTTGGAGGGCTTGAAGAAGTTGGAAAAAATATGACAGCTTTTCAATATAAGGATGAGATTATTGTTGTAGATGCTGGATTGACTTTTCCAGAAGATGAACATTTGGGAATAGATGTTATTATTCCTGATTTTTCGTATCTCGAATCAAATAAACATAAGATAAAAGGATTACTTTTGACACATGGACATGAGGATCATATAGGAGCAATTCCATATTTCTACCAAAAGTTAGGGACAGAAAATATTCCTATGTACGGCGGAAGATTGACTCTTGCTCTTGCAAAAGCGAAATTTGAGAAAAAAGATGCAAAGTTGCCGAAAGAAAAAGTAATTAACGGAAGAACAATTTTAAAAGTATCAAAATACTTTACAGTAGAATTTATAAGTGTAACTCATAGTATTGCTGACTGTTATGCAATCTGTATAAAAACTCCGGCAGCAACGATTTTACATTCTGGAGATTTTAAAGTGGATTTAACACCAGTTGACGGAGAAGGATTTGATTTTGGAAGATTGGCTCAATTAGGAGAAGAAGGTGTAGATTTATTACTTTCAGATAGTACAAATGCACAAATTTCAGGATTTACACCATCAGAAAGAACAGTTGGGGAAAGTTTAAAAGATGAATTTTCAAAAGCAAATGGAAGAATTATTCTGGCAGCTTTTGCTTCACACGTACATAGACTTCAGCAAATTGTAAATATTGCACAAAAACATGGCAGAAAGATTGCGATTGATGGAAGAAGTATGGTTAAAATTTTTGAAATTTGTTCAAATCTTGGATATTTAAAAATACCAAAAGGTATTATGCTTGATATTGATAAAGTTGAAACTTATCCAGCAGATAAGATTCTTATTTTATGTACTGGAACACAAGGAGAGCCATTAGCGGCGTTATCACGAATTGCAAATGGTTCACATAAATATATTTCGCTAAGAGAAGGGGATACAGTTGTAATTTCAGCAACACCGATTCCAGGAAATGAAAAAGCTGCAACAAAAAATATTAATCAGTTAATGAAACGTGATGCAAATGTAGTTTTTGAAAAAGGAATAGGAATTCATGTATCAGGACATGGTTGTCAGGAAGAACAGAAATTAATGATAAATCTTGTAAAACCAAAATTTTTCCTGCCAGTGCATGGAGAATATGCAATGATTAAAAAACATAAGGAATTGGCAATGGCGGTAGGTGTTCCTGAAAAAAATATTCTTTTGTCAGAAAATGGGGCAAAATTAGAATTGACTAAAAGTAATTTCAGAAGTGTTGGAAAAGTTCCTAGCGGAGCGACATTTATTGACGGATTTGGAATTGGGGATGTTGGGAATGCTGTGTTAAAAGACAGGCAGAATTTGGCAGATGATGGAATTGTAATTATTTCAATTTCCCAATATAAAAATGGGAAATTCAATAAGCAGGTAGAACTTGTAACACGTGGTTTTGTGTACAATAAAGATGCGGAAAGCTTGCTTTCTGAAACAAAGGAACTTGTTAAACTGGAACTTAACAGTATGGAAAATGAAGGAATAAAAGAAATTGGTAAGATTAAGCAAAGGTTAAGAGCAAAAGTTGGGGAATTTTTAAATAAGGAAACAGACAGAGAACCAATAATTTTACCAATTATAATGGAGGTTTAGGATGATACAGCTTTCAAGTAAAGAGAGAGCTTTTTTAAGAAAATTGGCACATAACTTAGATCCAATTGTAAGAATTGGGAAGGATGGAATTGATGAGAATGTATTAAAATCCATTGCAGAAGTTGTTAAGAAGAGAGAATTAATAAAAGTAAAAATTTTGCAAAATTCATCAGTTGAATTTGATAGAGAAATGGCAGATAAAATTGCTCAGGATACGAAATCAGTTTTTGTAGACAAAATTGGAAATATACTAATATTTTTTAAGCCAAAAACTACAAAAGATGCAAAAATTACGCCTGAATTTACTGAATTTAGAAAAAGTAAAAAAAATAAGAGATAAAATTTTAAGAAAAATAGAGAGGAAAAAATAGATGAGTGGAGGAATACTGTTTGGAAACAGGCTTCTTGATGTTGCAGCAATTTCATGTTTTTTAGCACAGTTTTACAAAGTTTTTTTTCCTGTATTCAAGGGGCAAAAACCTCAATGGGCAAGACTTGTCCAAACTGGCGGAATGCCAAGTTCTCACGCTTCAACGGTTGTTTCCCTTGTAACAGGTGTACTTTTATTAAAAGGATTTAGCTCAATTGAATTTGCAATTTCCATGGTCTTTGCGGGAATTGTCTTGTATGATGCAACAGGAATCAGGCAGCAGGCTGGAAAACATGCAAGAGCTTTAAATACATTAATAAATGCTATCGAACATAATGACGGTATAGAAATAATTAACGAAAAATTCAAGGAACTGCTTGGACATACACCAATAGAAGTATTTTGGGGAAGTGTTCTGGGAGTTGTTATAGGGCTTTTATTTAAGGGATATATATTAGGATAAAATTTAAATCACAGTTAGGAGTTTAGCTGTGATTTTTATATAATTTTATGTAGTTTTTTCCATTATTAATTTTTAAATTCTAGCAATTTGAAAAAAGCCTTAAAATATGATAGAATAAATAAGTTTATAGGATATTTGTGAATTGAACGTATGAAAAATTTAGTTGGATTAAAGGAAATGTATTTAAAACAGTGCTGACTTTGAATATACTATATGACTTTAGTAATCAAAAATAAATGGAAAAATAAGAGATATGTTTTATTATATATTCGGACTTCTAAAATTTAGCTGAAAAATAAGAGATACGTGAAATTTTCATAATTTCTGAATTTAGCTTTATGCTGTTAAGTTTAAGAAAGTTGGAAAGAGAAAATAATGAAAAAAAGATTGGATTTAATACTTGTAGAACGAGAGTTTTTTGAAACAAGGGAAAAAGCCAAAAGAGAAATAATGGCAGGAAATATTATTATAAATGAACAGGTTGTAACAAAGGCTGGTACAATGTTTAAAGATAATGACAAACTCAATATTCGTGTAAAAGATAAATTAAAGTATGTCAGTCGTGGTGGCTTAAAATTAGAGAGAGCCATAAAGACTTGGAATTTGGATTTTGAGAATAAATTGGTTCTTGATATTGGAGCATCTACTGGCGGTTTTACAGATTGTGCA
The DNA here is from genome assembly GCA_963548925.1 of uncultured Leptotrichia sp. Lineage (GTDB taxonomy): Bacteria > Fusobacteriota > Fusobacteriia > Fusobacteriales > Leptotrichiaceae > Leptotrichia. The sequence continues at coordinate 7,598 of CAUUWI010000021.1, forward strand.
TTACAGAATGGGGCGGAACGGGTATATAGTGTTGATGTTGGAAAAAATCAGCTTGACTGGAAGTTGAGAAATGATAATAGAGTAGTTTCGTTAGAAGAAATGCACATAAAAAACTTGAAAGAAAATGATATTGAAAATAAAAAGATAAATTTTATTGTGACGGATGTTTCCTTTATTTCACTGACAAAAGTTATTCCTTACTTCGAGAAATTTCTTGCGGCAGATGGAAAGGTAGTAATGCTGATTAAACCGCAGTTTGAAGTTGGAAGGGAAAAAATTGGTAGAAATGGTATTGTAGGAAATGAAGAATACCATGATGAAGCTATAAAAAAAATAATTTCCTTTTCAAAGGAACATGGATATGAATTAATCGGTGTAGAAGATTCACCAATAAAAGGAGCAAAAGGAAATAAGGAATTTTTAATGTTGATAAAATTTGGTTTAAATAGATAAAAGTTTTACTAATAAAATTAGGAGGAAAAATGAAAAAAAACAAAATAGTACAGGCGGTATTAGGATTAATATTGGTAAGTATGCCTTTATTTGCAGCAACTACTATAATAAAAACTTCAAGAAATGATAAAGACACAAGTGCTGGATATACTAAGGATTCAACAGAACTGAGCAGGATTGTAGATGTAATTAATATTATCGAAAATAATTTTGTTGGAAAAGATAAAACACCGAGCAAACAAGAACTTTATGAAGGAGCTGTTGCTGGAGTTGTGAGCAAATTGAAGGATCCTTATTCAGAATATTTGTCTAAGACTGATTTGGCAGATTTTTCTGAAGATATGGAAGGGGAATATGTTGGAGTTGGAATGAGTATTAACAAGAAAAAAGGGGAAGCTCTTGAAGTTGTTTCGCCATTTATCGGAAGTCCAGCTGAAAAAGTCGGAATTAAAATAAAAGACAAAGTTATAAAAGTTGATGGAAAAGATATTTTACCACTTACAGCAAATGAAACTGTAAAGCTTCTGAAAGGTAAGGAAGGAACAAAAGTTGATGTGGAAGTAGTTAGGGAAGGTAAAAAGGATCCAATGAAATTTACATTGACAAGAGCAAAAATTAAACTGGAAATGGTTGAAAGTAAAATGCTTGAAAACAACATTGGTTATGTGAGCCTTTTAAGATTTGGAAATCACGTTGGAGCTGAAGTTGAAAAAGCCATTAAGAATTTGCAAGGAAAAGGGATGAAAGGACTAATCTTAGATTTACGTTCTAATCCAGGAGGTTCATTGCAAGAAGCACAAGATATTTCTTCATTATTTGTAAAAGAAGATTTAATTGTTTACTTGAAATATAAAAATGGACAACGAAGAAATTACAACAGAACTTCAAAAAATCTAGGTAACTTCCCATTAATTGTATTGACAAATAAAGCAAGTGCATCAGCTTCAGAAATTGTAACAGGTGCGATTAAAGATTACAAACGTGGTACAATTATTGGAGAAAAAACATTTGGAAAAGGAATTGTACAGCAAGTAATACCTTTAAGAACGGAAGATGCTATAAAACTTACTATTGCTCAATATTTTACACCAAAAGGAAATTATATTCATGAAAAAGGAATTGAACCAGATATAGAAGTAAAAATGGAAGAACTTCTTACCTTGAAAGGATATGCAAATGATAGTGAGCAAGCTAGAAAAAATAGAGAAAAAGAAATAGAAGATATTATCATAAAAGATAAAGGGAAAGAAGAAGCTGCTAAAATTATTTCAGCAGGAGATGTTCAGCTTAAAAGAGCAATTCAGGAAATGAACAAAAAAATAAAATAATAAAAATTAGGAGAAAATATATGTTTTATGTCGTTGGTACACCAATTGGAAATTTAGAGGATATAACTTTTAGAGCGATAAAAGTTTTGAAGGAAGTTGATTATATCTTTGCAGAAGATACAAGAGTTACAAAAAAACTTCTTTCCCACTACGAAATCCAGAAAACAGTGTACCAATACCATGAGCATAACAAACTTCATCAAATCACAAACATTATCAATCTTTTAAAAGATGAAAAAACAATCGCACTTGTAACAGATGCTGGAACGCCGTGTATTTCAGATCCAGGTTTTGAGCTGGTAAATGAGATTTTGAAGGCTGAAATAAAAGTCGTTGGAATACCGGGAGCTTCCTCAATCGTTACAGGAGCGAGTATATCAGGGCTGGATATGCGAAGAATAGCGTATGAAGGCTTTTTACCAAAGAAAAAAGGCAGACAGACACTTTTCAACAAATTAAAGGAAGAAGAACGAACAATTGTAATTTTAGAATCTCCAAACAGAATTTTAAAAACTCTAAAGGATGTGAAGAAATATCTTGGAGAACGTTATGTCGTAATTACAAGGGAACTTACAAAGATTTATGAAGAAATAATCCGTGGAAATGTTTCTGAGATTATAGAAAAGCTCGAAGAAAAGCCAATTAAGGGAGAAATTGTGTTGTTTATAAGAGCAATAAATGATGACGGTATTTATTTAAAAACAAAAACAGAATTAATAATATCAATTTAATTATAAAATTTTGATTTAAGATATATTGATTAATAAATAAAAAATAGGAAAACCTTTATTAATAAAAACAAACTAAAATAAAAACAAAAAAATAATTCTGAAAAATGGATAGAAAAGGTTAATAATATTGAGTTTTTATCTTTAATTTTAAAATTAACCTTAATTTTAGGATTAAAAATAAAAATTTAGATAGTATTTTTTATAAAAAATAGAGAGAAAATGGAGAAAATGAAAGAATGAATATAAACTGGTATCCGGGGCATATGAAGAAAACGAAGAATTTAATTATGGAAAATCTTAAGATAATTGATATTGTGATTGAGATTTTGGATGCAAGAATTCCGATTTCTAGTAAAAATCCAGATATTTCAAAGCTGGCAAATAATAAGAAAAAGATTATTGTGCTGAATAAGGTGGATTTGATTGATAGCAAGGAATTAAAGGTTTGGGAGGATTATTTTTTGAAAAATAATTTTTCTGATTATTTTGTGGCTCTGAGTGTGGAAAAAGGGACTAATTTTAATGAGCTACGAAAGATTACGGATAAAATTTATGCTGAAAAATTGGAGAAGATGAAAAAAAAGGGGCTTCGTAAAACTGAGTTAAGAGCGATGATTGTTGGGATTCCTAATGTTGGGAAGTCTAAGTTTATAAATAAATTTGTAAATAAAAATAAGGCAAGAGTGGGGAACACGCCAGGATTTACACGTGGGAAGCAATGGATAAAAATTGATGAAAAGTTGGAACTGTTGGATACGCCAGGAGTTTTGTGGCCAAAATTTGAGGATGATGATGTGGCTTACAATTTGGCGATTACTGGGTCGATAAAGGATGATGTGTTGCAGTTGGAGCATATTGCGATAAAATTTTTGGATAAATTAAAAGATTTAGGAAAAATTGAGAATTTAGTAAAAGTGTATAATTTGCAAGAAAATATGAACACCGAAGAAATTTTGGAAATGGAGAATCATAAAATTTTGGAAATTTTAGAAAAAAGATTAGGAATTTCTAAAAATGATGAGCATAATTATGAAATCATTTCGAGAAGATTAATAAGAGACTACAGAATGGGAAAAATTGGGAAATTCTTTTTAGAATATCCAAAAAAGTAAATTAATTTTTATAGTTTAAAGGAGGGAGCTGTTGCTCCTATTTCGTAATATAAGTTGTTTTACTGATAAATAAATTTTAAAAGGAGAAATATCAATGAGGATTGGGATATTTACAGATACATACAGACCACAGGTTAATGGAGTTGTAAGTTCGATTATGACTCTTGAGAAGGAACTTAGGAAGTTAGGACATAAAGTGTACATTATTACTACAACGGATCCTGATGCACCGAAAGTAGAGCCAAATGTTCTTAGGCTTCCGAGTATGGAATTTAAACCGTTGCCGCAGTATAGGTTGGGAATGATTTATTCTTCAAGAATAATAAAGAAAATAAAAAAATTGGAACTGGACATTATTCATTCTCAGACAGAATGGGGAGTGGGAACATTTTCAAGATTTGCGGCAATTAATTTGGAAATTCCGCTTGTTCACACTTATCATACATTATATGAGTATTATACACATTATATTTTTGGTTCGAGATTTGTTTCGGTTGGGAAAAAAATTGCAGCAGCGATTAGTAAATTTTATTGTGAAAAATGCAATGCCTTGATCGTACCGACGCGTAAAGTTGAGGATATTTTGTATTCTTACGGAGTTGATCAGACAATGAATATTATTCCAACTGGATTGGAGCTGGATAAATTTTATCGTGGAAATTATTCGGATGAAGATTTGGAATTTATGAGAGAAAGTTTTGGGATAGAAAAAAGCGATTTTCTTTGTGTGTATATTGGACGGATTGCTGAAGAAAAAAGTATTGATATGTTAATTGATATGTTTTCTAAGATAAAAGATGAGAACTTTAAATTTATGATTGTTGGACGTGGAAGAATTTTAGACAATTTAAAAGCACAAGCTGGGAAATTAGGAATTTTAGACAGGGTAATTTTTACTGGAGAAGTGCCACACGATAAAGTTGCTGCTTATTATCAGATGGGAGATGTATTTTTGAATGCAAGTATATCAGAAACACAGGGGCTTACATTTGTTGAAGCTATGGCCGCAAAAACGCCTGTTGTAGCTAGATATGACTTGAATTTAGAAGATTTACTTGTAAAAAATGAGGCGGGGCTTGTTTATAAAACTGAAGAGGAATTTATTAATTCTATAATGCTTTTAAAGGAAGATAAGGAATTTAGAGAAAAAATTATTGAAAATGCTTTTGTCGTTTCACAGGATTATACAGCACAAAAATTTGGAGAAAGAGTGGAAGCAGTTTATAAAAAAACAATAGAGGAGTATGATAGTCGTGAAAGTTTTACTATATTCAGAGGGGAAAAGTTCCTTCAGCAAATCCGGCGTTGGACAAGCCTTAAATCATCAGGTAGAAGCCCTTGGAGCAAATAATATCGAAATTACTCAGAATCCTGAAGATGATTATGATTTAGCACATATAAATACTGTTGCGTTAAAATCTTATGAAGTACTAAAACAAGCCAAAAAAAAGGGAAAGCCTGTTATTTATCATACTCATACGACATATGAAGATTTTCGTGGAAGTATAAAAGGGAGTTATGTTTTATCACCAATTATAAAATTTTGGACAAAAAAATTATATAATGAAGCAGATTATTTAATTTCTCCATCAAAATATACAAAAAATCTGATAAAATCAAAATATTTGGAAAAAGAAAAAGAAATTAGGGTAATTTCTAATGGTGTAAATATAAAGACATTTAATAAAAATGAAATTTTAAAAGAAAAATTTTTGAATGAATATAAATCGGTGTATGACATAAATAAACCACTAATTATAACGGCTGGACTGCCTTTTGAGAGAAAAGGAATAAAAGATTTTGTAAAAGTAGCACAGGAATGTAGCAATTATCAGTTTCTTTGGTTTGGCTCGTCAAGTGTAAAATCAATGTTGCCTGACAAAATACAGAAAATCATCGAAAATCCCCCCAAAAATCTGATTTTTCCGGGATATGTTGATAAAGATATTCTAATCGGAGCGTTCAGTGCTGCTAAAGCCTTTCTATTTATGACTTATGAAGAGAATGAGGGAATTGTAGTACTGGAAGCACTTTCAGCGAAATTACCGCTTGTAGTAAGGGATATTCCTGTGTATGAGGATTGGCTGGAAGATGGGAAAACTTGCTTTAAGGCTAGGAATAATGAGGAATTTTGTGAAAAAATAAGAGGCATTGTGGAAAACAATGTGGAAAACTTGGATAAATTAACAGAACAGGCTTATAATATCGCAAAAGAACGAGATTTGTTCAATGTAGGCAAAAAATACAAAGAATATTATGAGTATATATTAAATCAAAAATAATAAAAAACTTTTCGTATAAAAAAATTTAAAATAAACAATTTCAATAAATCAAAAAGAGAAAACCAGTGGCAATAAATAAAGAATGGTTTTCTCTCCAATTTTAAACATTTTAGCTTAGTGAACTACTTCCATTTATAGAAAAGGAAACTTCCTACAAATGTATTAATATTTGTATATTTAGAAGGCTCTGTGGATAATTCCTGCTCTGTAAAAATATTACACTATATTTTTGTTATTTTATCAATATTTTATCAATATTTTATCAATTCATTCAGAGTAATCGCGAGAAAAAAATTAAAAAGTTAGAATAAGCGATTTTTAAAGGATTTGAATTAATATTGCAATTTATGTTAATAAAAAGTCAATTTATTCATTTTACCTAATAAATAAGGGTTCTATAAAGAGAAAATTTTAACATGTGATTGCCCTACGCTTGCACATGCAACACTTGACAATATATTTAATATTTGTTATTATATATTATAAAAAATAGTTGTAGGATAGTAGGATAGTAGGAATTTTAGTTTATTTGAAAAAATAAAAAAATGATTTAGTAGTTTAGAAAATTGCTAGTGATGGAGATTTGAAGGAATTTACAAAATAGAACAATGTTTTATGGTAAGTTAATTTTTAAAATTAATAATTAAAGTTAATTTAGATCATGACTTGGAAACAGGATGTAGAGGCTTGAACTTAATTATTTACTCATAATAAAGTAGAATTTTGTAGTAAATTAATTTATAAAAATTTTGACTGTAATAAATAAACTATTAAAGTATTATAAAATATAGAAATAAATGTTAAATATATAAATGTTTAGATTTATCCTCTCCTAAAATTATTTTAAGAGAGTTTTTTTTTACAAAAATTTATCTAAAAAAATTAGAAAATAAGGAAAAGAGGTAAAAAAGATGGTTATTACAACTACAAATGAAATTCAGGACAAAAAAGTGATGGAATATAAAGGTATCGTCTTTGGAGAAGTTATTTCAGGAGTCAATATGTTTAAGGATTTGGGAGCAAATTTAAGAAATATTTTTGGTGGAAGATCTAAGGGATATGAAGATGAACTTTTGGCAGCCAGAAAAAATGCTCTTGAAGAAATGAAAAATAGAGCGGCAAGTCTTGGGGCAAATGCCATTATTGGTGTAAAAATGGATTATGAAGTATTGGGAGCGGATAATGGAATGCTTATGGTAACTTGCAGTGGAACGGCTGTAATTGTAGGTTAGTTAAAATAAAATTATTTTATAAAAAATTAAAAATAGAACAGGAGAAAAAATGATGATTATTAAAGTAGACGGTGGAATAAGTGAAAAAATCTTGGAAAAATTGATAAATAGATTGGAAACAGAAAATAATGTGAGTGTTAAATTGATTGCTGGTAAAGAATATTCGATTTTGGGATTAGTTGGTGATATTAGTACAATTGATATAAAGCATATTCAGTCACTGGATTATGTGCTGGATGTTCAAAGAGTGCAAGAGCCATATAAGAGAGCAAGCAGAAAATTTAAGCCAGAAAACACTGTTGTAAAAGTGGGAAATGTGGAAATTGGTGGAAAAAATCTTGTGATGATGGCAGGACCTTGTTCTGTGGAAAATGAAAAACAGATAATTGATACGGCAAAAGCTGTGAAAGCGGCTGGAGCAAATATTTTAAGAGGTGGGGTTGTAAAACCGAGAACATCGCCTTATGCGTTTCAAGGACTTGGAATGGAAGGTATTGAACTTATGAAAAAAGCAAAAGAGGAAACAGGGCTTCCAATAATTTGTGAAGTTATGTCAATCGCTCAATTGCACGAATTTGGCCCACATCTTGATATGATTCAATTAGGTGCGAGAAATATGCAAAACTTTGATTTGTTGAAGGAAGTCGGAAAAACAGATATTCCAGTATTGTTAAAAAGAGGATTGAGTGCAACAATTGAAGAATGGCTAATGTCAGCAGAATATATTTTGGCTGGTGGAAATGAAAATGTAGTTCTTTGTGAAAGAGGAATCAGAACTTATGAAACAGCCTACAGAAACGTATTGGACTTGAACGCAGTACCAATGATTAAAAAATTAACACATTTACCAATAATTGTGGATTCAGCTCACGCGACTGGAAAATATTGGATGGTAAAACCGCTTGCAATGGCAGGAATTGTAGCTGGAGCTGATGGACTTATGGTAGAAGTGCATCCTGAACCAGACAAGGCATTATCAGATGGGCCTCAATCATTGAAATTTGAAGTGTTTGATGATTTGATGCAGGATGTGGAGAAAATTGCGAATGTGTTGGGGAAGAGTTTTAAATAGTAATTTTTTGATAAAGAGAGTGATAAGATGACAAAAAATCATTTTAAGGAAAAAATAGAAAATTTAACAGTAACAATAGTAGGACTCGGAGTAATTGGAGCAGCTTTTGCACAAAGTTTTAAGGAAATTGGTATTAAGACTGTTTATGGGATTGATATTGATGAGGAAGTGATAAAGAAAGCGGAAGAGAAAAATATGATAGATAAAGGATTTCTGGAAACTAGGGAACCTTTGGAAAAGGCAGATTTTGTGGTAATTACTCTTTATCCGAACTTGATGAAGTCATTTTTTGTGAATAATTTTAATTATTTTAAAGAAAATGCGATAATTACTGATGTTGTAGGAATTAAAGAAAAAATTATTAAAGACATTGATCCGATTATTGAAAAAAATGGAAGAAATATTGACTTTATTTTTGGACATCCTATGGCGGGACGTGAGAAACGTGGAATTGATTTTGCAGATAACAGAGTGTTTAAAGATGCGAATTATATAATTATTAAAGATGAAAAAAATAAAAAGGAAAATTTGGAACTGCTTTCAGAAATTGTGAAATGTATGGGCTTTAAAAAGGTCAGCTTTCTTACGGCACAGGAACATGATGAAATTATTGCCTTTACGAGCCAGCTTACCCACGCAATTGCAGTTTCGCTTGTAAATAGCGATAGTGAAAAGTACGATACAAATCGATTTATTGGGGATTCTTACCGAGATTTGACAAGAATTGCAAAAATAAATGAGGATTTGTGGGCAGAGCTTTTTATGGGGAATAAAAAAAATCTTTTGAAAATGATACAGCAGTTTGAAAGGGAGCTGGATGTAATAAAAGATGCTTTGAACAATAATGATTTAGGAACTTTAAAGGAAAAATTCATAATTTCAACAAAACGGAGAGAAAAAATTGACTAAGAGAAATTAATTTGGGAGGAATGAAATGGAAAATAATTTTGAAAAGAAAAAATATTTGAAAACACTGGTTGGAGATAATGTTTATCTTTCGCCAATTTCTCTTGATGATATTGAAGAATATACACAGATGGTTAATGATATAAAAGTTTCAGTAGGCTTGGGATATCTTTCCTATACAAATATTACAGATTTTGAAAGCGAAAAGGAATTTTTAATTTCAGTAAAAAAAGAAAAAATGTTTGCTGTCAGACTGCTTGAAAATGATGAGCTTTTGGGAAATATTGGATTTAATTCGTTAGATATTATAAATAGAAATGGTGCCTTGGGAGTTCTTATAGGAAATCCTAAACATCAGCGAAAAGGTTACGGAACGGAAGCTCTAAAATTAATACTTGATTACGGTTTTTCGTTTTTAAATTTGAGAAATATTTCGCTAAGTGTATTTGAATATAATAAACCAGCTTACAATCTGTACAAAAAAGTTGGCTTTAAGGAAGTTGGGCGACTGCGAAAAGCCTTAGAAATTATGGGAAAAACTTATGATGTGATTATACTGGATATGCTGAATGAGGAGTTTCAATCGACTTATATAAAAAAGGAACTTGAAAAAAGATATAATTTGAAATAAAAATTTATTTATAGTAAAATCATTTTAAATGTGGGAATTTAGTGGTTTTGCTATATTTTAATATACAATTATTTTTGATTTTAGAAAAATAATAGACCTATTCGACAACTATATGTATTTAGAATTTAATAAATTAAATATTCTGAAGCAAGAGGTCTTGATCCCTTGTAGAAATAAAAAAACTTATGTTTCGAACATATCTATTGATTTGAAATATAAATCTATACTTGAACCCATTTAAAATAGAACTATTAAAAATCATATAAATTTAGGGCTTGAGTAAAATAGTCATAGCTTTTGAGTTCGATTTTTAGGCAGTTTTACTATAGTATTGTACTATTCCCTATTAAAATAATAGATTTGTTATAACTTCTGTTAAGCAAGGGGTCAAGACCCCTTGTCAGAAAATAAATAAAATATAATTTCTTTTTTTCAAATGGATTTAGGATTAGATGAAAAATTATGATTAAAAGGATGGATAAATTATGGAAAAATTACACGTTGGCTTGGGAAAAAACTCTTATGATATTATGATTGGGGAGAATTTTTTTGAAAAATTTCCTGAGTATATTGGAAAAGTTTATAGTGGGAAAAAATTATTTGTAATTACGGATTCTAATGTGAATAAGATTTATAAAAATGAGTATGAGAAAATGTTTAAAGGCTTTGATTATACAATTTATGTCCTGGAAGCAGGAGAAAAGAACAAACATATCGGAATAATGCCTGGAATTTATTCTGCAATGGTAAATGCAGAGCTTACAAGAAAGGATATGGTTGTTGCATTTGGTGGCGGAGTTGTTGGGGATATTGCGGGATTTGCTGCAGCTAGCTATATGCGTGGCATTGATTTTATTCAAATTCCTACGACTATAGTTTCACAGGTTGACAGTAGTGTTGGCGGAAAAGTTGGAGTTGACTTGCCAGAGGGGAAAAATTTGATTGGGGCATTTCATCAGCCAAAACTTGTTTTAATTGATAATTATTTTTTGAACACATTGACAAATCGTTATTTTTACGATGGATTTGCTGAAATTGTGAAATATGGCTGCATTTATGATAAGAATTTTTTTGACAGACTTGTGGAAATAGTGGAAACAGTAGGAGTTTCTTATAATGATGAAAATTATAAACAGAAATTGCGTGAACATCTAATGAGATATGTAAATGGGATTGTTTACCGTTCTTGTGAGATAAAAAAAGAAGTTGTGGAAAAAGATGAGAAGGAAAGTAATTTGAGAATGATATTGAATTTTGGACATACTATCGGACATGCAATAGAGCAGTTTACAAATTATGAGAAATATTCACATGGAGAAGCAATTTCCGCTGGAATGGTAGACATTACAAAAATTGGGGAGAAAAAAGGGTTTACTAAAAAGAATGAATTTGTGAAAATTGAAAAATTGTTGAGGGCATTGAATTTACCAACTGAGATTGAATATCCGAAATATAAGATTTCTGAAATTATGAAAAGGGATAAGAAAAGTACGAGTGATGGAATTAATTTTGTAATCCTGAAGGAAATTGGGGAAGTTGAAATTAGAAAGATAGGGGAAAAGGAGATTTTTGAGTA
>CAUUWI010000022.1:0-17801 GCA_963548925.1 uncultured Leptotrichia sp.
TTGCTCAAAATCCTAAAAACTTAAAAATTATAACAATGTCAAATGAACAAATTGCACCAAGATTAGGTGAAGTTGCAGGTGCTATTATAAATTCAAACTTTGCAATTGATGCAGGAGTAACAAAAAATGAAATTATCTTAATTGAAGGTAAGGATTCCCCTTATGTAAATATTGTTACTGTTTTAAAAGGCAATGAAAATGACGAAAGAGTTAAAAAATTGGTAAAAGCATTACAAAGTGAAAAGGTTAAAAAATATATTGAAGAAAAATATGAAGGTAGAGTAATTCCTGCATTTTAATTCTATAGTTCTATAGTATAAAAAATAGCTTTAAAAAAATGTACTGCACCCGAAATTTTAGATATAAGATAAAAGGTGCAGTTTTTTTGTTTATTTATAGGGAAAATAAAAAGGAAAGTAAATTTGTTTTTATATTTTATTATTTCTTTTGTTAATCTTATTAATCTTAGAATTTTTTTCGTCTGTTGAATCACCGAAAATATCCCTAAAAAATCCAACTTCCAATTCTTTAGAAAATACATTTTTTAAAATAATCATTACAATCGGGCCAATTAAAAATCCAATAACTCCAAAAATTTTGAAACCAGAATACATTGATATTAACGTAATTAGCGGATGAACTCCTAAATTTTGACTGACTAGTTTTGGTTCCATCATTTGTCTTACTGACAAGACAAATAGATAAATCATTATTAATGCGATTCCTAGCTTTATGTCTTCTAATGCAAAAGAAATTATAGCCCATGGAATTAAAATTATACCAGCTCCTAAAATTGGGAGAGCATCTATTGCACAGATAATAATTGACATAAGCAGCGGGTATGCTACATTAAAGTGTAGAAATGATAGTAAATTTAGGCAGATTAAAAGCTCAAAGAAACAGATTGTCATTAGAATTAGCTGAGCTTTTATGTAGGACCCAAGCACTGTAAACATATCTGTTTTTATATTAAATAATTTATCTAGCCAGGATTTTGGAAATTGCTGTTCCAAAAATGAGATAATTTTATCACGGTCAAGACTTATAAAAAAAGTTGCCAAAATTGTTATGCAAATGTACAAAATTAATGTAGGGATTGATGTAATGAAATTTATAAGTCCCTTTATAAATGTTCCTAGTTTTACTGAGCCTGAAGAAATAAATCCGTTTATAGTGTCATTTATTTGTTTTGTAAAGCCTGATGGAAAATTTCCTAAATAAGAGTAAATTTTCGCCATGCTGTTAGTCCATAATTTTTGTATCATTTCACTGTAACTATTTAAATTTTGTGATAATTTGTAAATTTCACTGATTAATTTTAGAGAACACCATCCAATAATTCCAAAAAATATAACTAAAAATGTTACAATTGAAATTATTGTAGAAATTTTTTTTGAAAGTTTTAGCTTATTTTGTAAAAATCGTGTAAATGGACGTGTCAGTATTGAAAAAAATAATGCTATTGTAAATGGAAATAAAAAAATTCCCAGTTTGAAAACTACAAATACAACTAGCAGAATTAAAGCAATATACACAATAAAGTATAATTTTTTAAAGTCAAAATTTTTGTAGCTTGCCATAAAGTAAATGCTCCTTTTCATTAAATTTTTTATTAAAAATATTATATAATAAATAATAAAAATTGTAAATGAATAATTTTGATAAATAACTTAAAATATAATTTCAATCAAAAAATAAAAAAAGCCATAATTTTGTCAAAAAGAAATGATATTCTATGAAATAAGTGCTATAATAAAAAGCATTAAAAAAATTTAATATATTTTATTTTCAGAGAAAGGAGATTAAAAAATCAAAATGTATTTAAACTTTAAAAATAGGAAAATACAAGTTTTATCGCTGTTATTCATATCTTATGCATTAAGTTATGCGGTCAATGTGGATGATTTGATTTTACAATATGAAAAAAATTCCTATACTACAAAAATTAATGCAGTGAGCTTGAAAAAATATGATATAAAAGACAAGGCATTAAAAAATGGAAACAGGAACGAAATTATAGTAACATCTGACGACAATTATACATTGCATGGGCAGGCAAATGGGCTGACTATTGAAAATAATGTAAAATATGGTATGTTTTATTATAGAAATGGATATGATTTTACGAATAGGGAAGTTACGCAAAATAAAATTGGGATTTCTAAAAATTTAAATGATTATTTTGGATATAGTGATAATAATTATAATAAAAGAATAAATGAAATATCAAGAAATATACAAAAAATTACCAATGAAACTACGAAAAATTCGGAAATACGGGATTTAATTGATTTGTATAAAAATTATAAAAATAAGCAGAAGGAAATTGAGCAGGAAGCACTTACGGTGGATGATGCAAAGAAAGATTATGCTGTTCAGGCGAAAAAATATGAGTTGGGAACAGTTACGCAATATGATTTTGAGCTGGCGAAGACAGAATACGAAAATTCTCAGCTGAAATATGAAAATTTAGGAAAAGATCTTAAAATTCTCTCAGAACAGTTTATAATTTATGGTGTTACTTTGCCTGAAAAGGAGAAACTGGAAGACTTGAAAAAGGTTGAATTAAAAAAAGATGATTTTTATGAACTTAGATTATCGGAAGCTGAAACAATAGAATTGAATACAAAATTAAACAGTGAACAGCTAAAAAAAGAAACAATAGACTATAAATATCCAAAAATAATTGGAGATATTGGGTATTCGCTGAAGGATCATTCAGTTGTTGTGGGACTAGCGGTGTCCAAAACATTTAAGAGATATAATGATACAATTGAAGATTTGAAAAATGAGGCAGAAAAGTTAAAATTGCAGTATGAGCAGAAAAAAAATGAGCTTGTGTCAAACGTAGGGCAGCAAATGATAACTTATACAACTTACCAGACAAACGAACTGACGGCAGAAAATACTATGAAAATTAAAAAAAAGGAATATGAAATTTATGCAAAAAAATATGAACTAGGGCTTGATACATATTCCAATTATGTGGAAAAGCGGAATAATTATAAAAAAGCTGTAATGGATTATGAAATTGCCAAAAATGAGCTTGCGGCATTTACTAAAAAAATAAAATATTATAGATAAAATGTGTAAATAAAAAATAAAATAAAAGATAAAAAACAAAAAGAAATTGAGAAAGTGGTGATTTTGTGGAAATAAATACAGAAATTTTTGAAATAGTCGAAACGACTGCGTTAAGAAGGAAAAAGTTCCAAAATAAAAATAAGCTTTGTAAATTTTTGATAATACTGGCTGTTATAATGGTTACTGCAATGTCTTGTGGAAAGAAAGAAAATGAAGCTGAATATGAAGTTACAAATGTCCAGTTGGGAGATATTTCGTTATCAGTTTCAAAAACAGGACAAGTTGTGTCGGATAATACGGTGTCAGTTTATACGACAGCAAGCCAAAGAGTTAGTAAAGTATTTTTCAAAGAGGGAGATAATGTAAAAAAGGGAGATGTGGTTGTGACATTTTACCCAGTTGATAAAAATGAAACTTTGAGAAAAATACAAATGAAAAATTTAGAAATAAAAAAATATGAAAGGAATTTAGCTGATGCTAAAGGCTCGCTTAGAAGAAAAAAAGAATCTAAAAATTTAGAAATTCAGCAAAAGTCAAGAGATTTATATAATGCAGAAGAATTGTATAAAGTTGGTGGAGAAACAAGAGTTAATGTGGATGATGCAAGAAAAGCCCTAAGAAATTCCAGATTGGATCTGGATACAGTTGACAGTGAGCAAAAGGCTAGCATGGAAGAATCGAGAACAGCATTAAAAACTGCAAAATTAGAATTGGCAACGCTGCAGGAAGATCTGGCGCTTATAAAAAATGAAATAACAAGTCCGGTAGATGGAGTTATTACAGAAATGACTGCTGATGAAAATTATAAAGTAAATACAGAAACAACTTTATTTAAGGTGTCAGATTCCCAAAATATGAGAGTGGAAGTGAATTTGTCGGATGCAGAAGTAAAAAATATAGAAGTAGGGCAAAGAGTAGAAATCACATCGGATGCATTACCTGATGGAGAAAAGGTAGAAGGAGAAGTGCTGCAAATTTCTGGGGTGGCTAAAAAAAATACTTCTCTTGATGAAAGTGATACGGTTGTAAAAATTAAGATAAACGAAACGAAGGGGTTAAAACCAGGTGCTACGATAACAGCAACAATTTTTTATAAAGAAAGTAAAAATGTGACGAAGTTACCGTATAGTTCGGTTATTAATGAAAATGGGAAATATTATGTTTTTGTCGTGGGAAAAGGCAATAAAATTTCAAAGAGAGAAGTAAAAGTAGGTCTAAATGATGATTCCTATTATGAAATAACTTCGGGAGTATCAATAGGAGAAAGAGTAATTACTGTTGCTGATGAGACTCTTAAAAATGGACAAAAAATAAAGATTGCAGATCCATCAAAACAGAAGATGAAACCCAAAGGTGTAATATTTAAAGAAGAAAAACCATCAAAAAGAGGTGGAGGACCTGATGGACCGCCAAGATAGGAAAATAAACTTCAGAGGTAAATTTTTATGATAAAAGTGAATGATGTAGTAAAAATATATAAAAATGGAAATATGGAATTGAAAGTTTTGAAAGGCTTGAATTTGTATGTAAAAGAAGGAGAATATGTAGCTTTTATGGGGCCTTCGGGAAGTGGGAAATCAACTCTTATGAATATTTTGGGATGTCTTGATAGTTTAACATCGGGAACATATATTTTAGATAATCAAGATGTTTCAACTATAAAGGGTGATGCACTTGCTGATATTAGAAATAAAAAAATAGGTTTTGTATTTCAGACTTTTAATTTGTTGCCAAAAATGACTGCACTTGAAAATGTAGCTCTTCCAGCACTTTATGCAGGACTGAAAAAAAATGAAAGAATAAGAAAGGCAACCGAAGCATTGAAAAGTGTCGGGCTTGGAGATAGAATACATCATAAGCCAAATGAAATGTCGGGAGGACAAAGACAGAGAGTTGCAATTGCAAGAGCGATAATTAATGAGCCGAAAATTCTTTTGGCAGATGAACCTACAGGAAATCTGGATACAAAATCTGGAGAAGAAGTACTGGAAATATTTAAAAGGCTAAATGATAAGGGAACGACAATAGTGATGGTTACTCATGAAGAAGACGTGGCGGAACATTGCAAGAGAATAATTAGGTTAAAAGATGGTATAATAGAAAAAGATGAAATTATTCAAAATCGGAGAGGGGTATAGCCAGATGGATTTTTTTGAATTATTAAAATTATCAGTATCAAATTTATTTAGTTATAAAGTACGTTCCTTTCTGACAATGCTTGGAATAATAATAGGTATTTCCGCCGTTATAATGATGTCTTCACTTGGAGCAGGAGTAAAGGAAAATATTACTGGAGATTTAAACAAGCTGGGAGTTTCAAATTTTGAAGTATCAATTGATACTTCGCCAGGGCAAACGTATAAATCGCAGGATTTGCTTACATTGAAGGATATTAAGGAATTAAAGAATATAGAAGGTGTCGAAGCGGTTACTCCGACTTCTAGCACTTTTGCAAGATTATCTACAAATGACAGTTCGGATAAAATGTTTACAGGAACAGGAGTAACAGAAGACTATTTTAAAATATCAAATTACACAATAATAAAAGGAAGAAAATTTTTACCTAATGAATATAGAAAAGATGGGAAATATGTAATAATAGATAATATAACAGCAGAACAAATGTTTCCTGATGAAAATCCTGTAGGAAAAAAATTGAACTTGAATTTTAAAAAGAATACTGAAACAGTAACAATTGTCGGAGTATTTAAAAATCCATATGCAAGTTTGGGAGGTGGCGACCAGATGCCTGCAATGGGACTTCTGCCCAATAATTATTTAAATCATCTAGAAGGAAATGAACAGAATAAATTTACTGCTTTGCAGATAAAGACTACTGATGCTAATGAAATGAGTAGAGTAATGGAAGTTGTAAAAGAAAAAATGAAAACAAGAGGAAGTGAGCCTAATGTTTATAATGTAAACTCAACAAGTCAAGGGTTGGATGAATTTAATAACATTCTTAGCATGCTTTCACTTTTCATAAGTGGAGTTGCCGCAATTTCATTATTTGTAGGTGGAATAGGAGTTATGAATATAATGCTTGTAAGTGTTACCGAAAGAATCAGAGAAGTTGGACTTAGAAAGGCTATTGGAGCAAAAACAATACACATTCTTATACAATTTTTAATAGAAGCGGTTATTTTAACATTTTTTGGTGGAATAATCGGAGTTGTAATTGGATATTCATTAGCACTTTTAGTTGGTATATTTATACAGACTTCGCCAATATTAAGTCCAGTTATAGTATTTGTGTGTATCTTTGTTTCTACAATGATAGGATTAATTTTTGGTGTTTATCCAGCGAAGAAAGCTGCGGCATTAGAGCCGATGGAAGCATTAAGAACAGACTAGAATGGATGTTTAAATAAAAATAAAAATTGATTATCTTAAAAATATCAAATTAGGATAATCTTTTTTTATAGATTTTGAGAAAAGTGTGATATAATAAGGAATAAATTTTAAATATATTTGAATTATAATATTGATAAAAAATGTAAAAGGAGATGATAACAAGTGCCAAAAAATAAATATCTTGATATAGACATAACAAATTTGCCAACACCAGCATTCATAGTAGATGAAAGATTGTTAAAACGAAACCTTGAAACATTAAAAAGTGTAATTGATAGGACAGGATGTAAAATATTGCTTGCACAAAAGGGATTTTCGATGTTTTATTTTTATCCGTTAATCAGCGAGTATTTGAATGGGACAACTGCGAGCTCATTATTTGAGGCAAGGTTGGGATATGAGGAAATGGAATTAAAAAATCCTAATAAAAAGTTGGAAACACATATATTTAATCCATCTTACAGGAAAGATGAATTTGAGGAAATAATGAAAATTACAAATCATATTGTCTTTAATTCATTTAATCAATGGAGAAAATTTAAAGATAAAGTAAAAAAATTTGAAGAAAAAAATGATAAAAAAATTAGCTGTGGACTTCGATTAAATCCAGAATTTTCAGAAGTTGAAACAGAAATCTATAATCCAGCTGGAAGATTTTCGAGATTTGGAGTAACATTAGAAAACTTTAGGGAAGATGAGCTTGAAGGTTTGGATGGATTCCATTTTCACGCACTTTGCGAGCAAAATTCAGATGCACTTGAAAATGTATTAAAGATTTTTGAGGAAAAATTTGGAAAATATTTGTATAATATGAAATGGTTGAATTTTGGGGGAGGACACCACATTACAAGAAAAGATTATGATATTGAAAAACTTGTAAATTGTATAAACTATATAAAAAATAAATATGATGTGGAAGTTTATTTAGAACCAGGAGAGGCAGTTGCTCTGAATACAGGATTTCTAGTTTCAGAAGTTTTAGACATTACTAAAAACGAGATGAATATTCTATTAATGGATACTTCAGCTTCATGCCATATGCCAGATGTAATTGAAATGCCATACCGTCCATTTATCTTTGGTTCAGGAATGCCTAATGAAAAAAAATATACTTACAGATTGGGAGGCCCTACCTGCCTTGCTGGAGATATAATTGGGGATTATTCCTTTGATGAGCTTGTAAAAGTGGGAGACAAGCTGATTTTTACAGATATGGCACATTACAGCATGGTTAAGACAAATACTTTCAATGGGATAAATCTGCCTGTGATTGCGGTTTATACTGAAAAAAATGGAGTTGAGGTTATTAGAAAGTTTGGATATGAGGACTTTAGAAATAGATTATCATAATTTAGAAAAGTATCCTAGATATGAACTGCACTTCTTATCTTATGTTTAAGATTTTGGGTGCAGTCCAATTTTATAACTATAAAGGATTATTATTTCATAACTCTTAATACAAGTTTTTCTTTCACATTTTTCAAAATCTCATTAATTTCATTTTTTGAAATATCATTTGCCAAGATAATATAATAATTTTCAATTTGATTTATTAATTTAAATGGTGAGTTTTTTATGTCAAAATCATCAGAAACTCTTATGTAATAAAAATCTTTCACTGTATTTGAATCCACAATTTCAAATACTTTTGTAGAATTAAAGAAATAATCTGATTCAATATGATTTCTTGTTACGATTTTTACAATATCTGCTACCACAGCTGATGCAGTTGGATCCATTCCAGCACCTTTTCCGTAAAATAAAGTCTTATCTGTATAGGAACCCGTTGTTTCTATCGCATTATAAACGCCGTCAACTTTTGCTAAAATTTCACTGTTTGGAATTAATATTGGCTCAACTGAAATTTGAGCTGATGTTTCTGACAATAGTTTTGAGTTTGCAATTAATTTTATTGTGGAATTTAGCTGATTTGCTGAGAAAATATCGACTGTGCTGATTTCTCTTATTCCATATAACTGCATATCCTTGAATTTTACTGAACCTCCGTAGGCAAGTGAAGCTAAAATATTGATTTTATGTCCAGCATCAATCCCATCTACATCAAATGTAGGATCAGCTTCTGCGTATCCTTTTTCAGAGGCAATTTTTAATGCTTCGTCAAATGATAAGTTGTTTTCTTTCATTTTTGTCAAAATATAGTTTGAAGTTCCATTCATAATTCCACGAATTTCAGTAACTGTATTTGCAACTAAACTTTCCATTAAAGGTGTAACAATAGGGATTCCTCCACCAACAGCAGCTTCAAACAGGAATGAAACTCTGTTTTCTTTTGCCAATTGAAATAATTCTACTCCATATTTTGCAATTAGAGCCTTATTTGCTGTAACAACACTTTTTTTAGCTTCAAAAGCTTCAATAATTATTTGTTTTGCAATAGTTTCCCCACCAATTAATTCTACAACAATTTTGATTTCAGGGTCATTTAATATTTTTTTATAATCGTTTGTAAGGATTGATTTATCAAAATCGAAAGAAAATTCACGGTTGATATTCAAATCACAAGCATATTTTACTTCAATATCAGCTCTTGATTTTTCAAAAATACTTTCTTTTTCCTTTGTTAATACTTTAAGAACTCCTTCTCCTACAGTTCCTAATCCGATAATTCCTATTTTCATATTTATTAAAGTCCTTTCTTTTGTTTATTTATTTGTAAAAATTAGTCAATTTCAATAAATCGTTTGTGAAGAGCATTTACAGCCTTGTCTACGTCTTCTTCACGAATAATGCACGAAACATTGATTTCTGAGCAGGAAATCATATCAATATTTATATCATTTTCTGCAAGAGTATCAAAAATTTCAGATGTTGTTTCATAATGGCTTTTTAATCCAATTCCAACAACGGAAACTTTTGCGATTTTTTCTTCATAAGAAACTCCTTCAGCTCCAATTTTCTCCTTTATTTGTTCTGAAATTTCAACAGCTTCCTTCAAATCATCACTTTTTACAGTAAATGAAATATTATTTAGTTCTTTATTAATGCTTGAACTTTGTAAAATGATGTCAGTATTAATTTTTGATTTCGCAAGTCTGGAAAATACTTTAGAAGCAATTCCTGGTCTGTCAGGCACTCCAAAAAGTGTAATTCTCCCTTCATTTTTTGAAGACGTGATACCTACGATTTTAACTTTTTCCATAGCTTCTCCTTCTGTGTTAATATTTTGGCTTTCTATTTCATCAGTAATTTTCTCGCTTTGAACAATTGTTCCTGTGGAATTATCAAATGATGAACGTAAATGTATTTTTATACCATATTTTGCGGCAATTTCGACTGACCTTGGATGTAGCACTTTTGCTCCTGAGGCAGCTAATTCTAGCATTTCTTGATATGAGATTATTTTTATTTTTTTAGCTTCCTTTACAATTCTCGGATCAGCTGTGTAAACTCCGTCAACATCAGTGTAAATTTCTACTTTATCAGCATTAAGAGCCGCTCCCAGTGCAACAGCTGTCGTATCTGAGCCACCACGTCCAAGGGTAGTAATTTCATTATTTTTAGTAATTCCCTGAAATCCAGCAAATACTACTACATTTCCTTCATTTAATTTTTCTTGTATAAGTTCTGTATCAATGTCAACAATTTTAGCTTTTGTGTGTGCAGATGTTGTTTTAAAGTTTACTTGAAAAGCATTTAATGAAACTGCTTTTTCTCCTAGTTCAGAAACAGCAATTGCAAGAGATGCAATGGAAATCTGCTCACCTGAAGTTAAAAGCATGTCAAATTCACGTTTATTTGGCGTATCAGACAGTTCATATGCTCTTTTTATTAATGCATCAGTTCTTCCTGCCGGTGCAGATACAACAACAATCACATCGTGTCCAGCTTTTTTATACTTAACAACCCGTTTAGCCACTTCTTTTACACGCTCGGCATTAGCGACAGAAGTTCCACCGTATTTTTGTATAATTAAAGCCATGTTACCTCCTATTTTTTTAAATTCATTTTAACAAGCAAAGAATAACATATTCTAAATAAAAAATCAAGGAATTTCGCATACTTTACATATTAATAGCATACTTTTTTATTACTTGCTATGCAGTTTCCAGTGGACTTTTCTTATCTCAAGTTTTTTATTTTGAGAATTTATAATTATAAATCAATTCCTTTGTCTCTTATAGTATTAACTATTTTGTAAAATGTTGTCTTCCCAAAACTTAAATTGGATTTAATGTCATTATATCTATATTCTCCAGTCAAGTAGCCTTTTATTAAATTTTTAGTAATTGTGTTCAAATTTTTTATGTCTTTAACTGTTGTAAGTGATTTTTTGCCTATTGGTTTACCAGTTCTTTTTGAAATTCTTCGTCCCTCCTCATCCCGTTCCATAGCATCATATGCCTCCCTTTGACGTTCAAGCATTGTATTTCTTTCCATTTCTGCAAGCGAACTCAATAATGCCAGTATTACTATGCCAAAACTGTTGGTAGTGTTTTCAACAAGTTCTCCTTTTTCGTTTTTGAAAAATTCTATATTGAGCATTTTTTGACTAGTGATTATTAGGTTAATTTTTTTCTCCTTCAGCTTTTCATAGACTGAAAGAATGTCCTTTGTTTTTCTTCCAAGCCTGTCAAGAGATGTGACTACAAGAGTGTCTCCTTCTTTCATTTTTTGAAGCAGTTCCATAAATACAGGTCTTTCCGATGTGTTTTTACCACTTTTTTTTTCAATGATTATATTTTTGCATTTAAGTTCTTTAATTTCTGAAAGCGCCTTGAGTTGTCTATCTTCGACTTGTGATATTGTTGATACTCTTACATATCCATAAATCATATTTTTTACCTTTCAATTTTTCTTTTTATTATATCATTTTTGTTCGCATAAATCAACGATGTATTTGTTTTATTTTCTTGTTTAAAAGGTTTTGATGGATTTAGATATGTTCGCTATTTGGGTTGTTATATTTAAAATTGAATTTAAAAATTATGACTATTTTACTCAAATTCTAGATTTATTTTGTATAGTTTTTATTAGTTCGATTTTGAAAGGATTGAATATGTATATTAAAAATTTTTGAAAAATATTAAATATAAATATAAGTAAAAATAAATTGAAAAAAGAATAAAATTATGATAACATTAAAAGAAGGAATGTGTTTCGGATTATATATAGTGAATAATTTCTTGAAGTAAATTTTAGATATTTTTGGTTTACTTTTTAGAAGTAAAATTAGGAGGATGTTTATGCAAAAAAGAAAAAAAATGATGGTTATCAGTTCTGCATTGGCAATAGGACTTCCATTGCTTGCAATCGGAACAAAATCAATATTAAAAAAAGTAAGAAATGATTATTATAAAAATCAGAAGGAACAAATTGAGGCAAAAAGGGAAGAGGAAGAGGAAGCAAGAAAATTAGCTCAGGAGAAAGCTAAGCAAGAGCAAAAGATAATGGAAGAAAAATCAGATGTAAATAAAATAGTAATTCCAAAAAAATCAGAAAAACAGCAAAAAATTGTGATACAAAAATTTCAATCTGAAGTTATTGGAAATCCCAAAAAAGTAAAAATAGCTGATGCTGGACAAAGCTATGAACCTGTTTCAGAACCTGTTACTGTTGTAAAACATGAATTGACAAAAAAAGAAATAAGACAGGCTAAAAAAGCCTTAAGAGAAGCAAGAGCTAGTTATTATAGTGGAAATAAGGGACCTGCGCTTGCAAAAAATTCTGCAAAAAATACAGATAAAATTGTAATTAAAACAGATGGTAAAGGAAATATAGAAGTAGTAACAAACCGAATATCTAAAAATAAAAATGATAGGACAGAAAAAATTACACAGGAAATAAAAGATAGTTACTATAAAGGAAAAAAATAAAAGTTTATAATAGCTCAAAAACGAGCTATTTTTTTAAGGTTAAAAAAATTTGAAAAAAAGACTTGCAAAAATTTTAAAAATGTATTATTATATTATCAGCACTTAGTATAATAGAGTGCTAAAAAATGATAATGAAAAAATAAAAATATTAGGAGGAGAGCAATGATAATTAAACCATTAGGAAAAAGAATTTTAATAAAACAAATTGAACAGGAAGAAGTTACAAAAAGTGGAATTGTATTGCCAGGAACAGCTTCAAAGGAAAAGCCAATAATTGGAGAAGTTTTGGCAATTGGTTCAAAGATCGAGGAAGTTAAAGTAGGAGATAAAGTAATTTTTGAGAAATATTCTGGAACAGAAGTTAAGGATGGGGAAGAAAGTTACTTGATTCTGGAAAAAGACAATGTTTTAGCAATTGTTGAATAATAAAAAATTGAAAAAAATTAGAAGGAGAAAATTAAAAATGGGAAAAATAATAAAATTTAATGAAGATGCAAGAAAAGCACTTGAAGTGGGAGTAGATACACTGGCTGACGCTGTAAAAATTACACTTGGGCCAAAAGGAAGAAATGTAGTATTAGACAGAGGATTTGGAGCACCAATGATTACAAATGACGGTGTTACAATCGCAAAGGAAATCGAACTTAAAGATCCAATTGAAAATCTTGGAGCACAGATTGTAAAGGAAGTTGCTACAAAATCAAATGATGTGGCAGGAGATGGAACAACAACTGCAACTGTACTAGCTCAGGCTTTAATTAAAGAAGGGCTAAAAATGGTAGCTTCTGGAGCAAATCCTGTGTTTATAAGACGTGGAATGGAGCTTGCCTCTAAAAAAGTTATTGAAGAACTTACAAAAAGGGCTAAAAAAGTAGAATCGAATGAAGAAATCGCACAAGTTGGGGCAATTTCAGCAGGAGATGCGGAAATAGGGCAGTTAATCGCTCAGGCTATGGAAAAAGTTGGAGAATCTGGAGTTATTACTGTTGAAGAAGCACGTTCTTTGGATACAACTTTGGAAGTTGTGGAAGGAATGCAGTTTGACAACGGATATTTATCGCCTTATATGGTTTCAGATTCTGAAAGAATGGTTGTGGAAATGGACAATCCATTTATTTTAATCACAGATAAAAAAGTTTCAAATATGAAGGAATTATTGCCAATTTTGGAAAAAACAGTTGAAACTGGAAGACCGATGTTAATAATTGCAGAAGATGTGGAAGGTGAAGCACTTGCAACTCTTGTTGTAAATAAACTTCGTGGAACATTAAATGTAGCTGCTGTAAAAGCTCCTGCATTTGGAGATAGAAGAAAGGCTATGTTACAGGATATTGCGATTTTGACAGGTGGAGAAGTTATTTCTGAAGAAAAAGGAATCAAATTGGAAACTGCTGACATCAATTTCTTGGGGCAAGCTAAAAAAGTTAGAATTACTAAAGATAACACAGTTATTGTAGATGGACTTGGAGAAAAGGATGAAATTCAGGCAAGAATTGGGCAAATCAAAAATGCGATTGCTGAAACAACTTCTGACTATGATAGGGAAAAATTACAGGAAAGACTTGCCAAATTAGCTGGTGGAGTAGCCGTAATAAAAGTTGGAGCTGCAACTGAAACTGAAATGAAAGAAAGAAAATTGAGAATTGAAGATGCCTTGAATGCAACAAAAGCGGCTGTGGAAGAAGGAATTGTGCCGGGAGGAGGAACAATCTTGATTCAAATTGCAAAAGCGATTGAAGACTTTAAATTAGAAGGTGAAGAAGGGCTTGGAGTAGAAATAGTTAAAAAAGCATTATCTGCACCGCTTAGACAAATTGTTATCAATGCGGGAATTGACGCAGGCGTTGTAATTGAAAAAGTAAAAAATTCTGAAAACGGAACAGGATTTGACGCTGCAAAAGAAGAATATGTAGATATGGTAAAAGCTGGAATTATCGATCCCGCTAAAGTAACACGTTCTGCAATTCAAAACGCAGTATCAGTATCATCAGTATTGTTAACAACTGAAGTTGCAGTTGGAAATGAAAAGGAAGAAACTCCAGCTGGAGGAGGAATGCCTGGAGGAATGGGAATGCCAGGAATGATGTAATTTTATTTTAAAATAAGGATAAAAAATTTACATAAAAGTACATTTTAAGGACATTATTAAATGTTTTTAAGTGTACTTTTTTTCTGTCTTATATAAAAAATAAATTGGAAAAAAATAGCAAATTTGCTATAATATAAAAGATGAAAAAAATTGTGAAAAATGGAGAAAAAATTAGATTGAAACAAGTTATGGATTTTGATAAAAAAAGAAAAATGAATATTTTGGCACCAGCTGGGAATTATAAGAAACTGATTGCAGCTGTGAAAGCTGG
Source organism: uncultured Leptotrichia sp. (assembly GCA_963548925.1). GTDB lineage: Bacteria > Fusobacteriota > Fusobacteriia > Fusobacteriales > Leptotrichiaceae > Leptotrichia. The sequence continues at coordinate 14,633 of CAUUWI010000022.1, forward strand.
AGCTAACGAAGTATTTTTCGGGCTGAAAGGGTTTGGAGCAAGAAGAAATAATGAAAATCTGGCTATGCAGGAAGTCTTTGATGGAATTGATTATGCTCATTCTCGTGGAGTTAAGACACTTATGACTTTGAATACGATTTTGAAGGATAGCGAAATTAACAGCATGTATAACAATGTTAAAAGAGTTTATGAACATGGAATTGATGCTGTTATTGTGCAGGATTTAGGATTTGTTAAGTTTTTGAAGGAAAATTTTCCAAACTTGAAGATTCACGGAAGTACCCAAATGACTGTGGCAAATCACGTTGAAGCCAATAAATTAAAAGAATTTGGGCTTACCCGTGTCTGCCTTGCAAGAGAGCTTTCCTTTGAAGAAATAAAAAGCATTCGTGAAAAGACTGATATTGAACTGGAAATTTTTGTGTCAGGCTCGCTTTGCATTTCTTATTCAGGAAACTGCTACATAAGCAGCTTTATTGGCGGAAGAAGCGGAAATCGTGGACTTTGTGCATATTCCTGCCGTAAAAAGTTTACAGATGAAAATGGGGAAAGTGCGTATTTTCTAAGTCCGAATGATCAGTTATTGCAGGAAAAGGAAATCAATATGTTAAAGGATATTGGAATTAATGCGATAAAAGTTGAGGGACGGAAAAAATCAAGCGAGTATGTTTACGAAACTGTAAGCTATTATGATAATATTTTAAAAGGCACTCCACGTCCGACAGAAAGCTACAAATTGTTTAACCGTGGTTATTCAAAAGGATATTTTTATTTGGATAATAAACTTATGAACTTTAAATATTCTTCAAATTTTGGATATTTTCTTGGAGCAAGAATCGGTGAATCAAACAATTTTAAAATTGATGATGAACTGATTTTAGGAGATGGAGTTCAATTTGTGGATGAAAATTTTGAGCAAATTGGTGGGGAATATGTAAATAAGATTCGGATTATTGAGGCTAGAGAAAATGGAAACTCAGAAAAGACAAGTAAAAAGCAGAATGGAAAAAGTGAGAATAAAGAAAAAATTTCAAAAGCCAATAAATATGATATTATTTCCATTGGAAAACTTCCGAAAGGGACAAAATATATTTACAAAAATTATTCTAAAGAAATTAATGACAAAATTATTCATAATATAAAAGTTTCCAAAAGGTATGCCGCTGTTAATGCGACATTACTAGCAAAAAAAAGACAGGAAATTGAACTTACGCTAGAAATTGAAAATTTGAAAAATGAAATAATTTCTGTTACTAAAAAAGGGAATATCATTGATCAAGACGCAAAAAAGTTGATTACAAAGGAACAAATTGCTGAAAAAATTGGGGAACTTGGAGATACGACATTTGAGCTTGGGAAAATTCAGATTGATTATGATGGAACTTCATTCATTCCTTTTAGTGAGCTGAAAAATCTGAAAAGACAATGTGTTTCGGAACTTTTGGAAAAACTGCTTGAATCCTATAAAAGAACGGCTGTTGAGCGAAAAAAATACGATTTTGAAACAAATAAAAATTCCAAAAATTTGGAAGATGGAAAAGATAAAAATAGCAAAAAGCCTATTATTTCTGCACTTGTTACAAATGACGAGCAGGAAAAAGTCTGCCGTGAAATGGGAATAACAAAAATTTACCGAAAACAGTTTGATGTTGCAAAAGAAAAGAAGTTGTCAAAAATAGATAAATTAAAAATAGGTACAAACCTAGCTTCCAATCTTTATCAGGCTATTATGGGAGAAAGGACTGGAGCGACTGGGCAAACGCTGGACTGGAACCTAAACGTTTTCAATAATCATACAATTGAAATGTTTTCCAGCTTTAAAAATCTTGAAACAGTGTTTTTATCGCCAGAATTAAGTTATCGGCAATTAAAAAACATAAAATCTGATAAATTGAAAAAAGGGCTTGTAATTTATGGTTATCTGAAAGGGATGTACATTGAGTATAAAATCTTTGACAAGGAGTACAAGGAGCTGGAAGGAAAATTTTATGACAAATATAAAATTGTGAAAAATGAACTGGATAATATTGAACTGTATTTGGATAAGCCAATGAATTTGATACCACGGCTAGATGAAATTTATGAGTTGAATTTGGATGAATTAAGATTGGATTTTACGTTTGAAACAGCAGAAGAAGTGAGAAAAATTATAAAAAGCATTGATACAAGAAGTGGAAAGTATACGCCTTATGCTTTTGAGCAGGGAGTTTTATAAAAAATCTGAATTAGGTTTGATAAAAATTAAAAAGAATTGAATAATAATGTATTTATTAGCAAGGGGTCAAGACACTTTGTCAAAGAGTTTAAAATTTAAAAATGGATAATTATTAAAGATAGAAGGAGGAAACTTGGAAATTGAAAAAAATCAGAAATATCTGGAAAAGTTATATTTGCTCTTAGGTGCATCAATTTTTATACATTATGGTTTAGTAATATTATTTAGCATTCTGATATTGGTAAATATTTTTGCGACAAATGAATATAAAAAAATTTTTAAGGATAAATCGCTTATAACAATTGGGATTGTTTTAGGTTTTTCAATTATAACGTCTGTATTTTACAGGAATATTCTAGGACTTATTGCAATTCCGATATTTTTGTGTCTTGTAGTTGGACGGTATTACACGTTAATTGTTGATGTGGAATTTAAGAATAATAATTTGGAATGGATGGCAAAATTTTCTGGAATTTCATTTTTCATTGGGCTTGGCGAGTTTTTATTTACACACAACAGAGCGGGATATTTTGCATACTTTAATCCAAACTATCTGGGAAGTATTATGATGATGTCGGCAATTATAAATTTATATTTTGCCTTTGAAAAAAAATCGAAAATAAATTTTTTAATATTTTTTGTAAATATTTTGACAATTTTTCTGACTGGTTCAAGATCATCATTAATCGCAGTAGTACTTGGAATATTTGCCCTATTTTTTTACTTTTTAAGAAAAAGATACTTTGCAGGTGGGATTTTGTTGCTTTTGGGATATGCAATTGGAGTAATTTCAGGAGTTTTACCGTTTTTGAGAGAAAATACATTAGTAGAGTATTTTTGGCTAAGAGTCGAAATAATTGATATGGCATTCAGAATTTTCAAAAGAACGAATATTTTGTATGGACATGGAAATTTTTATTATTATAAGTTTACAAATCACGTATATCCGCATTC
>CAUUWI010000023.1:0-17662 GCA_963548925.1 uncultured Leptotrichia sp.
ATAAAAATCTTAAGTTCAAGAAAATGAGATACTTCAACGTTGACACTATTGCCGGGCAATGGAAATACCATGTCCTTAAAATTATTGAAAACGGAAGCTATCCCAGCAAGAAGATTGAGAAAGCCGCTAGAAATACTGCTGCGAAGCTTTACAAGGAAGACAGAAGGTTTTTCTTTAACGTTGGCAATGGCGATATTAACAGCACAAAAGGCATTATCAAATATCTTGGACGATACCTTGCACGTTCACCCATTGCTGAATACAAGATTACTGACATCACTGACAAGGAGGTTACTTTCTTTTTTAACGACCTGGCTAATGATAAAAAGAAAACTTACATTACTATGCCTTCTGAGAGATTTATTTCCCATATTTTAATTCATCTGCCCCCTAAAAACTTTAAGATGGTAAACCGCTATGGATTTTATTCAAGGCATATTTCTGACAGGCTTAAAGAGACAATTGATGCTTTCAGGAAAAACATTGCCGTGTCAAGATATTCATTTTATCAAAGGCAGATGTACAAGACTTTCGGGATGAATCCTTTTTACTGTCCAGTATGCAAGGTTAAAATGATTGTATGGGAATTTTATCATTACAGATATCCGCCCCTCAAAAAATACTATTAATATTTTATTAATCCAACTAGGTTGGATATTTTGTCGTAGACATTTATATATTTATTTGACAAAAGAAGAGGAAAAGAGGCTGACGCCTCTTTTAAAATTATCAAATATATCAGAAATATATCAGTAAATGCCTAAAAAATATGAATTTAATTTCCTTATAAAAACAAAATTAGACTGATAAATTATATTATTTCAGAAAATACAAATCTAGTTATTAATTTTTCATTTTTCGATTAATAAGACACCAATCTATCATTTATCAAAATTCTTGGATTTGCCGAACTAAACAAAGGATAACCCTTATCATTTAATTTTGCGTCATATACTGCTATTTTTTGCACATTAATTTCATTTTTCCAAATATATTTTGCCAATTTATCATCTAAATAAATTTTTCTTCCAGAAACTTTCCTTTTATATTCATTTTCTCTCTTTTCATAACATTCGTCCACTCCTGCACTAATTTCATATACAGGAAAATCAGCATATCCATAAAAAGTTCTAAACCCTATTATTGATAAAAAATCTTGTGAGTTTATTTTACATTCATAATAAAAAGTTTTTTTTGAGGTATTTCTAAAATATTCATAATCTTTTTTTGAACTCTCTCTTTCATCTCCCAATTTTTCAATCAATCTGTACTCTCTTCGATCCCGTGGATTTATTACTTTTCCATCTACAACATTTTTATCTTGACTACTAGAACTGGAGCTATAGCCTGAACTTGAACGAAACAGAGAATCTCTTAATTTTGACCAAAAATCCGCCTTTACTGATGGTGTTATTATTGTAAATGCTAATAAGACTAAAATAAAAACTTTTTTCTTTTTCATAAAAATCATCTCCTAAAATTATTTTTATAATTTTACAATTTTTAATAAAACATTAAAAATTTACTCTAACTCCAGTAGTAACTACATTATTTCGTGCTTTTTTATCAATTTTTCCATCATAATTTACGTACCATGCAAATTTTGAGCTAACTTCATTTAAAACTCCAACTCCTACCCAAGTCTGATTTTTTGAAAGCTCTATTCCTTTTACCTTAAATTTTGCATTTGGTAATCCTGAATATGATGCTTCAAAACTTAAGTCTTCGTTATTTAATGCTCTTTGATGAGTTGCATATCCTTGTACTGTCATTTTTGAACCATTTTTAAAGTTAAAACTTTGGCTGGCTCTAATTCCTGCAAGTCCACTTGTCTGATTATAAGTTTTTTTATCTGCTTTCAATCCGAATTGACTGTCTTCCTCATTAAATGAGCCTCTTTGAACTGTATCATGTGAAATTCCTACAAATGGTGTAAATACAAAATTACCTTTTTTCACATCATAGCCTGTTTCCAAATATCCTGAAATCACTTTATCATTATGTTTAATTTTGGCTCTTGAAATATTATTTGAAGATAAAATAATATCTCTTTCAACTTTACTGTTTACAAGCCCAATTCCAGCTCTTCCCTGCAAATACCATGGATTATTGTTATTTCCAACTCTTCCATACAACGAAATCCCAAAATTATCTGCATTTGATTTTCCGCCGTGTCTATTAAATTTCACATTCCCATTTGAATAAGATAATGCAGTTCCTAAAATCAGATTTTCTCCAAATTTCTTATCTGTTCCAACTTGTCCCCCATAAACTTTAGTCTTTCCTTCAGCAAATCCATCCTGTTTTAATTTCCCGTTAGCTCCAATTCCAGAAATCCAAAATCCAAATTTATCTCCAACATTGTCAAGCGTCCCAAGCATTACAAGTCTATTCGATAAATCCTTATTTACAGTTTGCGATTGCTGAAATGTCAAAGCCTGAGCTGAAGCATAAATTTGTCCTGATAAGCTGTCTAGTGTACTTGAATTGGTTGATAACGAGCTTTTTTGAATCTCTGCCGCACTCAAAGCAAATTTTGAAACATCAATATTTCCTTCTTCGATTCTTTTGTCCAGCTCCTTAAACGAAACTTCCACATTTTTAGCCGCATTTTTTTGCATTTCACCACTATCACTTAAATTATTAACGTAGTCTTCCACATTTTTTCTGCTAATTGTAGCTTTAATTGAATTTTCAGTATTTTCCACTTTTCCATTAATCAGTTCATCTGTTTCCACTTTTTCAAATTTTCCTTCTATTCCTTTTTCAGCTTCAATAACTGTCGCTGTTGTTGGCGCTGCTGTAACATAATTATTATTCAGGACTCTCAAAGTGCTGCCCAAAGCCTGATTTTTCTCTCTTCCATCGATTTTTACAGTTCCCTTTACTATCAATTTCGTTCCAATTTCAGCTTCTGTTACCGAACCGTATTCTGCTGTGTAATTTCCTTCTATAATAGCACCTTTTCCAACATTTTTAAGTATTCCTTTATTAATTACATCTTTTCCTATTTTTGTATTTGAATTTGTTATTAATGTTCCAGCACTTCCTATTTTAATACCAGATGAATGGCGTCCTCTAATATCAAGTATTCCTCCATTAATCTCTGTATTCTGCCAAGAATAAAAACCAGCATCACCTTTTAAAATTAATTTTCCAGCTCCTTCTTTTTCTAATCTACCACCTCGAATATAATTACTAAACTCCCAAGTTTTAGAAGCAGGAACCACAATTTTATCATTTATATAAACTGGACCTCCCAATGCTTTTGCACCATTTAATAATCCTATTCCAAATATATCATCCGTACCCAATGCTCCAATGTCAGTAGCTGTTGAAAGTATTATTTGTCTAATCATCTCCATTTTCATTCCAGGAAATTTTTCATACAATTGTCCTGCAACTGTTGCAACATTTTCTGCCGCTTTAGCCGATGTCCCATTCTCACTTACTGCTGTTATAGTCCATGAACGTGCTATTCCTGCATTTGAAAGCGGTTCCATATCCTTCCATTCCAATCCTGTTGTTCTTGTTTTGTTTACAAGTGCAACAACATTTATCCAGGATTTTTCTAAACTATTTTCAAAATATGGCAATCCCCCCTGAAGCGATGGATTTTTGTTCCCCTTAGCATCACCTGCTGGCCAGATATATAAATTATCTCCTGCATATGAATTTACCCTTGCAATGTATTCATCCATTAACTCTGCGCCGATTGCCGCTCTATAGCTGTTTGAATCAGCTAAATCTGAACTAAAATCTGTAACTTGCTGCGTTGTCCCGGAATTATGCACAAATATTTTTCTGCTCATAGGAACTCCTGCTGAAACCTCATAATCCTGTTTTGTTATTGGTGTTCCAGCTGTACTTGGAATTTTTTTCACTGCATCTGATGTTATAGAATTATTTATTCTGTTGGGATTTTCCGGCAAATACTGAAAATACTTTTCTCTAATTACAATAGCATTGTCGTAATAAACATCATTATTTCCTATTGTTGGACCTGATGGTATTGATGGGTGACTTGGTGTCAGTGTAGGTAATGTTGATGATGAGCCACCTGGTTTTGAACCACCACTTCCACAGCTTAACAGAACCAATAATAAAGCACAAACATACATATTTTTAATTTTTCTTTTCATTTTGACCAACTCCTGTTATATTTTGATTTGACATTGATTTGATTTAATTCAATTATAATACATTAAGATTAAAGAAAAATGAGAGAATTTAATCAAATTTATAATTTGAATAATATTATTATACTAATTTAAAGTAATTTTTTTATATCTTATTCCTAGTAAATCAAACTCAAAGGTTAGAGCTATTTTTATAAAAACTAAATAATAACTCTTTTTAATAATTAGATTTTTTTACTATTTTGAACTATAATATAGTAAAAATAAATTTTATAATATGAAAAGGGGAAAAAATAAAATATCAAAGAAAACTTGAAAAAAAAGAATGTGTCCACTTGAATATGGACTAGAAATTTTTGGTGGAAAATGGAACGCAAGAATTAATTGCGTATTGTCTTCCAAAAAATTTATGCGTTACAACGAATTAAAAAAAATACTTAAAAATATTACGGACGCTGTACTTGCGGAAATGCTAAATGGTGATAGACGAAGCAAACCATCTTGCAGCCGCAAAAGTTTATAATAATTACAGAGAGCCTTTCTTAAAAAAAATCAAAGAAGCATTATCCAAAAACTTATTAGTTCGTGATGAAGATATTCAAGTTTTACATGGATTTGACAGCCTTGAAAACGCAAAAGCATATCTGGAAAGTGAAATGTTTAAAAATGACGTATTCGTAGGGTTACAACCTTTATGGAGTGAAAATCCTGATATAAAAATCTATGTAGTTACATAAAATTTATAAAATATTCTAAAATAAATTTATAGTAGACTTCTTAAAAATTGAAATTTAATTTTGATTCTGAGAAGTCTTTTTATATTTTCTAAAAAATTTTTATGCAAATTTTAAAAAGTTTATTCTAAGAAATTTATTGACAATAACCGCTTTGTCTGATAAAATTTTATAGGCATAAAATTGTTTTTTAGTCAGGTATCTTTGGTTTTGAACTAAAATTTTAAATTTATGCTTATTTTGTATTTTTCGGAGGTGAATGTTTTGAACGAGGAAGTCCCGAGTCAGAAACTGAAAAAATTGGATTTTACGAATATATGCAATGGATAAGGGGGAGTATCTTCGTTACTGTTATTCTTCTTATTTTGAAATTGCATAAAATAAAAAAGTATAAGAGAAAGGAGATAACAGTGGAAAACAACACTATTCAAACACTTATAAATGAAAAAAAATATTTTGAAATTAGAAAATATTTGAACAATTTAAATACCGTTAAAGTTTCGGAACTGCTAAATCAGTTTGAATCTTCTGAATTAATAATGATTTTTAGACTGCTTTCCAAAAATAGGGCGGCAGATGTATTTTCATATCTGGATACAGAGCATCAGGAAATGATTATTAACACTATGACTGATGTAGAAACGAAAAATATATTTGATGAGCTTTATTTTGATGATATTGTCGATATTATTGAGGAAATGCCATCAAATGTAGTAAAAAAGATTTTAAAAAATACTGATGCTAAAGACAGGCATACAATAAATCTTTTGCTGAAATATCCTGACAATTCAGCTGGAAGCATCATGACAACTGAATATATGGATTTGAAAAAGGATATGAAGGTATCTCAGGCAATCGCTAAAATCAGGAACACTGTGGAAGATATGGAAAATGTCTATACTTGTTATGTCATTAGCGAGGACAGAAAGCTGGAAGGTGTTATTTCACTAAAGGAATTAATTACAAATGAAGATGACACGGTTGTGAAAAATATAATGAACCGTAATTTTGTAAGCGTTCACACAAATGACGATCAGGAACATGTTGCTGAAATAATTAAAAAGTATAATTTGATTGTGCTTCCAGTTACAGATATAGAGAACAGGCTTCTTGGGATAATTACAATTGACGATATAATGGACGTTGTAGAACAGGAAGCGACAGAGGATTTCCACAAAATGGCGGGAATTACACCAGTTGAAGAATCTTACCTCAAGACAAGCGCTTTTACTATGGCAAGGCAGAGAATTAGCTGGCTTATTGTACTTATGATTTCTGCAACTTTTACAGGAAGAATTATAAAAAGCTATGAAGATGTGCTGCAATCGGTAGTTATTTTATCTTCATTCATCCCAATGCTAATGGATACAGGAGGAAATGCAGGAGCCCAGTCTTCCACAATCGTTATTCGTGCCTTGGCACTGGGTGAAGTAAATCCAAAGGATATTTTTAAAATATTAAAAAAAGAATTTTCTATCTCATTTATCGTGGCAGTTGTCCTGGCGGGAATTAATTATTTACGGCTTATAACTTTGACAAAAACGCCTTTAAATGTCGCCTTGACTGTTTCGATCACCCTTATTTTCGTAGTTATGATTTCCAAAATAATAGGTGCATTTTTACCTGTTGTTGCAAAAACGTTTAAAATGGATCCCGCAATTATGGCAGGCCCTCTAATAACTACAATTTTAGACGCTTTGACTCTTTCTATCTATTTTAAATTTGCAACTATATTTTTGAGTAATATTATAAAGTAAGGAGGGAATGATGAAAAAACTAATTGAAACTCTTTTAAAAGAAAAAAAATATTTTGAAATAAAAAGTGAATTAAATGAATTGAATGCAGTCGAAATTTCTGATGTATTAAATCAGTTTAAATTGCCTGAACTTGTAATAATGATTTTTAGACTGCTGAAAAAAGATAAGGCGGCGGATGTATTTCCATATTTGGACTCAGAACATCAGGAAATGATTATTCACGCCTCAACAGATATTGAAACACGTGAAATTTTTGATGAGCTGTACTTTGATGATATTGTCGATATTATTGAAGAAATGCCATCAGATATTGTAAAAAAAATATTAAAGAATACCGACAAAAAAGACAGGCATCTGATAAATCAGTTGTTAAAATATCCTGATAATTCGGCTGGAAGCATTATGACAACCGAGTATGTGGATTTGCAAAAAAATATGAAAGTGTCGGAAGCAATTGAAGAAATTAGAAAAACTGGAAAAGACAAGGAAAATATTTACACTTGCTATGTTACTGGAGAAAATGGCGTACTGGAAGGCGTTCTTTCCCTCAAGGAATTAATTGCCAAAAAGGATACTATCCTAATTGAAGACGTCATGAATAAAAATTTTGTAAGCGTCAATACAAATGATGATCAGGAAATTGTAGCCGGCCTGTTCAAAAAATACGATTTTATCGTTATGCCGGTTGTTGATCACGAAAACAGAATTTTGGGAATAATTACAATAGATGACGTGATGGATGTAGTGGATCAGGAAGTTACGGAAGATTTTCATAAAATGGCAGGGATTACTTCTCCCACTGACGACTCTTACTTAAAGACAAATATCTTTACAATGGCAAAGCAGAGAATTGGATGGCTTGCTGTACTTATGATTTCTGATACAATTTCTGGAAACATCATTCAGGGATATGAAAAAGTGCTGGCTAAATCCATCATTTTGACAGCTTTCATACCAATGCTGATGTCAAGTGGAGGAAATGTTGGTTCCCAGTCATCGACAGTTGTAATCCGTTCCTTAGCACTGGGTGAAATCTCACCAAAAGACGCTTTTAAAGTTATAAAAAAAGAATTTTTTATTGGTACAATGGTTTCTATTGTCTTATCAGTCTTAAATTTCATAAGATTGATTACACTGGAAAAAACTGATCCGACAATCGCCCTTATTGTTTCATTAACTCTTGTATTCACAATAATAATTTCAAAGCTGGTAGGAGCATTACTGCCACTCGGAGCAAAAATCGTAAAAGCCGATCCAGCTGTTATGGCAACCCCTCTGATAACAACAATTTCAGATGCCGTAACTCTTGTTATTTACTTTACTTTCGCAACAATACTTTTAAAAAATCTAATATAAAATCAATAGTTAATAATAAAATAGAGGAAGTAACTTTTTTCCTCTATTCTAAAAAATTTATTAAATTAATATTTTGTAATTAAATACTCAAACGCTCCAAGTGCCGCTTTTGCACCTTCTCCCATTGCAATAATAATTTGTTTTTGTTTAATGTTTGTAACATCTCCCGCTGCAAAGATTCCAGCTACAGAAGTTGAATTATTTTCAGGATTAATCACAATTTCTCCAATTTTATTTGTTTCAACCAAGTCTTTCACAACTTCACTTCTAGGCGACAATCCCACTTCCACAAACATCCCTTCCACATTCAACGTTTTCTCTTCATTATTTTCTCTATTTTTGTAAACAATGCTTTCCACAAATTCGCTTCCATTTACTTTAGTTGTTGCAGAATTTAAGATTATTTTTATATTTGACTGTTCAGCCAATTTTTTCTGTAAAATTTTATCCGCCTTTAATTCTGGCATAAATTCAATTAATGTAACCGATTTTGCAATTCCAGACAAGTCAAGTGCTGCTTCCACACCCGAATTTCCCCCACCAATTACAGCCACATCCAGCCCTTTATAAAAAGGCCCATCACAAGTCGAACAGTAATGCACTCCTTTACCAACATATTCGGCTTCTCCAGGAATATTCAGACTTCTAGGTTTTGCTCCCGTTGCCACAATAACTGTTTTTGTCTTATAACTTTTTCCATCATCAGTTACCAAAATCTTATCTTTTCCATCTTCCTTAATCTCTTTTACCAAATGCCCTTCTTTAAACGCAATTTCATGTTCTTTTAAATGTTTTTCCAATGTTTCAGCAAATTTAGCTCCAGTTGTTGAAACAGTTCCGATAATATTCTCAATTTCATTTGTATCGAGAACTTGTCCACCAATCTTCACTCCAACCATCGCTACATTAAGCCCTTTTCTAGCCGCATAAATTGCTGCAGAGACAGCCGCAGGCCCAGAACCAACTACAGTTACATCATAAAGTTTATTTTCATCAATTTTTACTAATTTCCTTTCATCTAAAGCACCAAGATTTAAGCTAAAATCCATTTTCCATACCTCCAAATTTAATTTTTATTTATTTTATAATAAGTTATTTAATTTTGTAATCATTACAATTTATTTTAATATAATTTTCCAAAATTGTCAACAGTTAAATTTTAACTTTAATAAATGTCATATTTAATTTATCAACAATTTCCAATATTTTCTTACCTAATTAAAAATAAAACCCACCAGTTATAAATAACCAGTGGGCAAAGGTAGGAGAAGATTAATTCAAGCCGACTATCTTTGACGGCTAAAAATCAAGAAAAAAATGATTATAGCCAATAAAACAGTCCAGTCTTGATTAATCATCTTGACCACCCCCAATCTATATGCTTTGTTGTCGTTTAAGTTTGCGGATCTTAATCGACAGAATATTATATCACAAAAACACCCCCATTCAATTAAGAATGAGGGATTTTCCGCATTTTTTCTATGACTATAAGCATATAGATTGTTTTTTATTCAAAAGTATTATATCATTTTTCAAAAAAAAATCAATACTAAAATTTTATATTTTTTTATACAGGAATCATTTCGTCAATTTCTCAAATGTTTTTTTATACTTCTTCAAAACTTTAGAAGAAATTATTTCCAATTCCTTATCTTCCACAATTTTTACTGATTTACTCTCAACTTTCTTTGTTAAATTTCTTAATTTTGTTTCCATATTACTCACCTCTTTTAAAAGATAATATCATAAATATGTAATAAAATTCAACCCATTTTTTAAAATTCTATTTAACTTTAAAAAACTTCAATCTCAAAGCATTTCCCAAAACCGACACCGAACTAAACGACATTGCAAAAGCCGCTATCATTGGATCCAATTTTGGACCATTGAAAAATGCGTAAAATATTCCAGCGGCAAATGGAATTCCCAGTACGTTATAAAAGAATGCCCAAAATAGATTTTCCTTTATATTTGTGATTGTCGCTTTACTTAATGCTATTGCACCCGCAACATCTCTCAAATCGTTTCTAATTAAGACAATATCAGCCGATTCTATCGCAACATCCGTTCCATTTCCTATCGCAATTCCAACGTTTGCTTGAGCAAGTGCTGGTGAATCGTTGATTCCGTCTCCAACCATTGCAACAAATTCATCTTTTTCCTGAAGTTCCTTTACTTTCTGAGATTTCTGATAAGGCAGCACTTCCGAAATTACATCATCTATTCCCACTTGTTTTGCTATAAATTTTGCAGTTTTTTCGTTATCGCCAGTTAGCATTATTGTCTTGATTCCCATTTTTTTCAGTTTTTCTATAGCTTCATTACTTGTTTCCTTGATAACATCTGCAACTGCAACAAGTCCCGCCAATTCGTTATCAATCGAAATGTACATTGGCGTTTTTCCTTCATTCGACAAAATATCATAATCTTTTTGAGAAATTTCCACATTGATTTTTCGATTTTCCATCAATTTTCTATTTCCAATTTGCACTTCCTTGTCTTCAAATGTCGCACGAATACCGTAACCTGGCATTGCCCTAAATTTTTCATACGGCTTAATTTCAATATTTTTCTCTTTTGCTTTATTTACGATTGCTTCTGCCAATGGATGCTCTGAATCATTTTCTACACTTGCAGCAATTTTTAACAATTCATTCTCGTTATATTTTCCATAAGCAATCAAATCAGTCAGTACAGGCTTTCCTTTCGTAATCGTACCAGTCTTGTCAAACACAACTGTTTTAATTTTATGTGCTGTTTCAAGGGCTTCCCCACTTTTTATAAGAATACCGTTTTCAGCCCCTTTTCCAGTTCCAACCATTATCGATGTAGGTGTTGCAAGTCCCAATGCACACGGGCACGCAATTACAAGTACAGCGATGAAGAACGACAACGCAGTAACCAATCCACTTCCACTCAGAAACCAAGCAATCCCTGTAATTATCGCAATCCCAATAACAATCGGCGCAAAATATGCCGCCACAATGTCTGCCATTCGAGAAATAGGAGCCTTTGACCCCTGTGCCTCCTCAACCAGTTTTATAATTTGTGACAAGACTGTATTTTTACCAATTTCAGTTGCCTCAAATCTGATACTTCCATTTTTATTAATACTTCCTCCAACAACCTTGTCCCCAACTTTTTTGCTTACCGGCAAACTTTCTCCTGTCAACATTGACTCATCAACAGAAGTCGCCCCTTCCACAATTCTTCCATCCACCGCAATTTTTTCTCCTGGCTTCACAATTACAATATCTCCGACTTTTAATTTTTCAATCAGAACTTCCTTTTCCGCTCCATTTTCAATGATTTTAGCTTTTTTAGGCTGAAGTCCGATAAGTTTTTTTATTGCCGATGAAGTTTGCCCTTTTGTTTTCGCCTCCAGCAGTTTTCCAAACAAGATTAACGTAATAATTGTACCAGCCGACTCATAGTATAAATCCATATGTGCTTCAGGGTCTACAGTTACAATTCTAAAAGTGGCATAAATTCCATAAAGTACTGCAGATGTAGCTCCAATCGCAATTAATGAATCCATTGTTGGAGATTTTCTTGACAAATTTTTAAATCCATGTGAAAAAAAATCCCTTCCAGCGTAAATAATTGGTAAAGTCAATGCAAGCTGTGCCAATGCAAAACTAAGCGGATTTACTTTAGGATTCAAAAAGTCAGGAAGTACTACCCCAAGCATATGCCCCATCGAAATATACAAAAGCGGAACAGCAAACACAACCGCCAAAATTAAGCGATTTTTCAAACTTGTTATTTTCTCTTGATAAAGTTCCAACTTTTTATCTTCCGTCATATCCTCAACCAGCCCATACCCAGCCGACTCTACTATTTCCCTAATTTTATCAAAATCGTACTTCTTCTCATCATACTCAATATTCAATTTTTCAGTCGCAATATTAACCGAAGCACTAATATTCGTATTTTTATTAAGTACCTTTTCCACAGCATTGGCACAAGCTGCACAGCTCATTCCAGTTACTGTATAGTTTTCTGTTTTCATGTTATGCTCCTTTCATTTCTTCAAAAATTCATTAACAATTAAAATCTAATTCTTCTAACTTTGTTTCATTTATAAATTTAATAAATTCTTGATAGCAGTACTTACTTATTTTATCATCCATTTCTTCCACAATATCATCAAGATCTTTACCGTCATCAGTATACTCTTCTTCCTCTTCGTTAATCACTTGAAATTTTTTAACTAATCCAGGAACTAATTTTTCTAAAACTTCTTCATAGTTTTCTTTTTTAAAAATTTTTTCATAAATAGCATTATTATTAATATCAAAATTTATGATCCCATACACTATTCCCATTGATAATGAATAACTGCAAAAAATATAGTATAAATTATCTATTCCTTTATTTTTTGCAACTTCTTGAAGTTCATTTCTTTCCTGACTTGGAGAAAAAGTTCTTGCATAACTCCAATTGGCACGTCCCTGTAATGTTAGAAGTTTTTCATTATAATAAACAATTGTGTCATATTCAAGTTCTAATATAGCATCATAGATATCCAAATCATCCAGTATATCGTCTTCTTTTATCGTATTATCTTTTTTATATTTAATTCTTGTATAAAAGTTTATTATCTCTGACATAATCTTATCACCTCTTAATCAATTGGTCTAAATGTTGAATAACTTTTTGTCCATTCTCTCCATTCTTTTGGAGTTATTGTTTTTAAATCAAATTTTTTCATAAAATCGTATGGATCTTCATAACTTTCTAATGGAGTATTATCAATTATTTCTTTAGGGGCAACTTCATTATCTATACCTAAATCAAATCCATGAAGCAATGCTATTTTTGCATATATTATAACATAAATATGTAAATAAAAACTATAGTTAGTAATACGATCTTTAACCAATGCTTTTGCTATCTTAGGCATCATCATCATATCTATCGTTTCTTTCATTTTTTCAATATCCTTTAATGCTAAAGCCTTCAAAAATTCCATTCCATAAACACGGTATCTATAATAACTATCTCTAAAATTTTTAGATTTTTTCAAATATACTGAACATCGCTTTTCAACTTCTTCAAAATCACCAATCATTGCTAATAAAGTTGTCCTTGTTATAAAAAAATCTCCATATGTATTAGTTAAATTTCCATAAATATCTTTTTCTGAATTATAATCGTTAGGTTGTATTTCCTCTATATTATTTTTTAAAAACACTATAAAATCAGGATTATTTGACATCAGCATATAAAATAAATCTGAATTATCCAAAAATACCTTCTCATCTAATGCTTTTGATAAAAATTCCAATTTAGCAATTATATAGCAATAATATCTACAAGTTTTTATATCCTTTTCTACAAATAATTTTTTTGAAGAGAGTTGTAAATACTCAAATCCAAGAGATTTCATACAGTATAGCTGATCACCTTTTTTATTTTCAATATAATCAATATCTTGCTCTATTTCTTCATAATTTAATGAATCATTTGTTTCATTCAAAATTCTATTCACACCGAATTCGTATTTAGTTTTTCCCGCCACAATGTTCATTTTATACCTCCAGTTATCAAATTTTATACTTACTAAATATGTTCTTCTTTTTATTTTGAGAAATAATACCTTACTTTATTAACACTTACAGTTTTCCTAACAAGTCTATTACTAAAATAACAAATTACTCTTGTGATTTCATTAATCATCCTTCTCTGCAATTACACTGCCCTTCAACACAATCACACAAAACTTCTTTCACAGCCGTTTTTCTCTTTTTCTCCACAGCCTTTAAAATCAAGTCCAAGTCATCAAAACTCAGTTCACTATTCTCAATAACTTTCCCTATCATTTCTCCAACTTTCGTTTTGCAAATTTTATCAAAAGTTCCCAATATATAACTGTTAGCGACCTCTTTTTCCGTAAAATCCGTCGAATAAATATACTTGTTCCCAATTTCCCTCTTTTTCAAAATATTCTTTTCCAGCAGCCGATTCAACAGCGCCTTTATTGTAGCCTGTTTCCAGTTCATTTTCTCACAAAGCACCTCTGCCACAAACTTGCTCGTAACTTCGCTATTTGCCCACACAACTCGCATTACTTCCCATTCTGCATCCGTTATATGCTGTTTTTTATCAATTTTACAGTTTTCTTTCATATTTTACCTCTCTTAACGTTTACATATGTAATCTTATATATTTATAGTTTACAATAGTAATCGTTTTTTGTCAAGTATTTTTGTTGTTTTTTAAATAATTTTGTGCTATAATATCTATGTAAATAACTCCTAAGGGGAGTATCCTTATAGTTAATTAAATGGTGAACAAATTGGGCTAGATTTTCCTAGTCTTTTTTGTTATCAAAAAAATGTGAGAGTTTTTACACTCCCACACAAAAAATTCAAATATATAAATACTATAGTCAATCTACTTAAAATTTGGAGTAAAATATTTAAACATAATAGAATCACTATAGATATAGCCTAGCCTTCTACTCTTGTTTTAAACTAGAATTGCTATATTTTAGACTTCTTTTGTTTCCGAGGCTTTTTTATACCAGTAAGCACTTTTCTTTGGATAACGTTTTTGTGTTTCAAAGTCTACGTAAAATAGTCCATAACGTTTTTCATAACCATTTGACCATGAAAAAACGTCCATTAGTGACCAGAGGAAGTAGCCTTTTACGTTTGCTCCATCTCTTATTGTGTCTGAAATTATTTCCAGATGTTGTTTTATGTAGTCGATTCGTGCATCATCGTATACAGTTTCATCTTCAAAAACATCTTTATAGCCTAAACCATTTTCGGTAATGTAGATTTTTTTGTAATTTGGATAATCTCTTTTAACTCTTGAAATTTGATCATAAAGACCTTGCGGATAAATTATCCAGTCCCAGTCAGTTCTTGGGATGCTTTCATTGGCTTTTCTTTGCCCTACCCCTTTTATCTGATATTTGGAACTTCCTTTATTTCCTGTTGCGTTGTGAATAATTTCAGTTTCACCATCATATTCAGCCATCCAGTCGCTCATATAATAATTTATTCCAAGAAAATCATTTAAATCTTTTGCAGCTTTCAATATTTCAAAATCTTCTGCCCTTAAATCTAATTTTCCACCATTAACTTTTAAAATATGATTTACACCATCCATTGTTTCCTTTGAATATTCCCCTTTAAAAGTAGCATCCAAAATAAATTTATTATGGATAATATCGTCCAGTTCTGCCGCTTTTACATCTCCAGGATTGCTTGGATCATAAGGATATTTTGTTGGCAATGCACAAACCATTCCTATTTCTCCATTGTATCCGTTTTTCTTAAATAAATTTACTGCTTTTGCGTGTGCCAAAACCATATTATGATGCGACTGAAACAATTTTTCGAAATCATACTTTATTCCTGGCGGAAATTTTCCAACCAAATATTGTCCGTCACCAATAGGTCCAATTTCATTAAATGTTGTCCAATAATTCACTTCAGTAAATTCTTCAAAACAGAATTTAGCATAATCTACAAAATGTTCTATATTTTCACGATTTAAAAAATCTCCATTAGAATGCAAAACTTCAGGTGTATCAAAATGATGAAGTGTTACAAATGGT
The DNA here is from genome assembly GCA_963548925.1 of uncultured Leptotrichia sp. Classification (GTDB taxonomy): domain Bacteria; phylum Fusobacteriota; class Fusobacteriia; order Fusobacteriales; family Leptotrichiaceae; genus Leptotrichia. Next base: position 15,561 of record CAUUWI010000023.1, read on the forward strand.
TCAACATTTCTTTTTTTACATTCTGCAAACAGTTTATGGTAAAATTCCACTCCTTTAGGATTTACTTCACCATATCCATTTGGGAAAACTCTAGACCATGCAATTGAAATTCTTATTCCATTTATACCGAATTCTTCGCAAAGTTTCAAATCTACTGGATATTGATGATAAAAATCACTCGCAGGTTCTGCCGTATACCAATAGTTTTCTTCTAAAAATTTATCCCATGCAACTGGTCCCTTCCCATCAATTTTGATTGCGCCTTCAGCCTGATATGCCGCTGTTGCTCCTCCAAAAATAAAATCTTCTGGTAATTTTTTTGACATAATTAAACCTCCATAATTATATAAAACTATTACTTAGTATTAAATATATTAATTAATCTTGAAATTGTGCTTGCACAAAGTCTAACGCACCTTTACCGTCACGAGTCAAACTAATATATTGAGCCCCTTCGGTTTTTGCTAACTTAATTCCTAACTTATCAGTTTCTGCCTTCATATCTTCAAAATTTGATGCAACTTGCGGTGCAAGAATAACTAAATCAAATTCAGGAAGTATTTCACGATGTGCACCATATCCACCTGCTGCGGCTTTAACAGGAACATCAAATTCCTTTGCTGCCTTATTTAAAGCATTTGCTAAAAGTCCACTTGTTCCTCCACCAGCACACAGTACAAGTACATTTGTTTCTTTTGTTATATTATTTTTAACGGCACCAGTTTTTTCAACACCAGCTTTTTCAAGAATGTTATCTGCTTTTTTAGTGTTGAAATTTGCGGCGACTTTTTCTTTTAATTCATCGTTTGTCTTTCCTAGACGTTCTTCTTCAAGAATTTGCTTATCGTATACTTTTACAAACGGATAATAGATAATAAAGTCTACAACGATTAAAAGCGCTGCTAAAATAAACGATAATATTTGAAGATTTGTCCCTAATATTATACCCAATGGTCCTGGAGTTGTCCATGGAAGATTAGCAGTAAAGCTGTTCATTCCAAGTACATCTATAAATATTTTAAAAATCCAAACATTTATTATTGGTGCAAAGATAAATGGTATAAAGAATACCGGGTTTAATACAATTGGAGCACCAAATAGAATTGGTTCATTTACACCAAAGAATGTAGGTACAGCAGAAGCACGTCCAATAGCTTTATTTCTCTTAGATTTACAAAGCCACATGAACATAAATGGTACAATTAAAGTAGCTCCAGTTCCTCCCATTGTAACTATAAACATTTGTGTTCCTGAAGTTAAAATTTTATCCGCATGCTGTCCAGCTCTCATAAGGTTTAAATTTGCATCTATATTAGCATAAGTAACAACTGCAATAGCTGGTTCTACAATTGAAGGCCCATGAATTCCGACAAACCAGAAGAAAGCATACGCTCCAAATATAAGAGTAATTCCTACATATCCATCTGCTGCTGAAAATAATGGTCCCAAAAGTTTACCTACTGCTTCTGCAACTCCTGTTCCAATAAAGTGACGCATAAGAATCTCAAGAACATAAAGCAATACTATTGATAAAGTAAACGGTATTACATCTTTAAAAACTTGTGAAATATTAGGCGGAACTTCTGACGGCATTTTTATAGTTACTTCATTTTTTACACAAAATTTATAAATTGTTACAGTTATAAATGCTGCTAAAAATGCAGTTAAAAGTCCTTTTGTACCTAAGAATCCAGTTGAAATTCCATCTTTAGTTGGATCTGCCGCTAATAACAGCAATCCAACCATTGAGGCTAAAAGTGTAGAAAGATAATTAATCTGATTAGTTGCTGGCATAGAACGATTTACAGAATCTGTTAATGATTTAGCTGTTGTTCCTGCTACTAAAAATGCTAAGATTCCCATAGAATAACCATATGGTTTCATTAATAAAGCCTCTATATTTTTGGGCCAAAAAAATCCAAAAGCATTTGGAACATAAGCAATTAAGATAAAAATACTAGAAAATAGTATAACTGGCATACCAGCTATAAAACCATCACGAATTGCTCTTAAATATATATTCCGAGATAATTTTTCAAAAAAAGGCTTTCCTTTTTCTATAAATTCAATCAGTTTTTTCATTTACTTTGCTCCTCTTTTAT